>JBBRZC010000247.1:0-2716 GCA_038237075.1 Actinomycetales bacterium | reverse complement strand
GTCCGTCTGCGCCCAGCGCAGCCACGTCTCCTGGACTGCGTCCTCGGCGTCGGTGCGGCTGCCGAGGACGCGGTATGCCGCCCCGACGAGCTGCGGCCGCAGCGCCTCGAACGCGGCGGCGAGCTCGACTGCAGTCCTCGAGCGCGCGGTCGCCTCGTCGCTGCTCACCCGGCCTGCCGGGGCGGCGTGGTCCCGGCCGAGGCTGCCGGCCGCAGCTCGCACCTGGCCTTGAAGCCCTGGCTGGTCAGACCGAGCGCGCTGTTGAAACGCGATCGCTGGTTCTCGAGCGCGACGCTGGCCGTGAGCTCGACGAGCGCGGCGTCGGTGAGCTGCGCACGCAGCGCCGCGACCAGCTCGTCGGTGACCTCGAGCGGGGTCCTCGACATCGCCTCGGCGTAGTCCATGACGGCCAGCTCGAGCGGCGTGAAGGCCTCGCTCTCACGCCAGTGCGGCACGTCCTCGAGCTTGCGCGGGTCGATGCCGTCGTTGGACGACATCCAGTAGCCGAAGTCCATGCACCAGCTGCACTCCACGGTGGCGGCTGCGGCCATGACGGCCAGGGCCTTGAGGGTGGCGTCGAGATCGTGCCAGCGGGCTGCGCTGCTCTCGGCGAGGGCGGTGGTCAGCACGACCTTCTTGTTGTGGAACATGGCCATCCCGGGTTCGAGCACGTCGCCGTAGGTGCGCCTGCTGTACCAGCGGGTGAGCCGCAGCAGAAGCGTGCTGGGGTGGTCGAGCGGGATGCGGGCGGTGGTGGTCATGATGTCTCCTCGGGGTGGGGTGATCTCACCGGGAAGACACCGGCCGGCGTCGAGCTGTGACATCGCGCGCCTGACGTTCCACGAGCAGGGAGGGTCAGCGAGGCGGCAGGGAGCGCGACCGGCCCCGGAACTCGGCCACGACCGCGCCGTCGCCCTCCCGGGTCACGCTGACGTCGGTCACCCCGCTGCGCCCGTATGCCGTGCGGACCACCGCCTCGGCGACGAGCACGTCTCCCAGCCGGGCCGGGGCCACGAACACGACGTCGGCGCCGGCAGCGACGGTGAGCGTGCCCCGGGAGTTGCAGGCGAGGGCGAACGCCGAGTCGGCGAGGGTGAAGACGTAGCCGCCGTGAGCGATGTCGTGGCCGTTGACCATGTGCTCGGTGACCGTCATCCGGACCACGGCGTGGTCGGTCTCGATGGTCAGCGCCTCCATGCCGAGGTGGGCCGACGCCCGGTCGTCCCGCCACATCCGCCGCACGTGCTCGAGCGGTGGGCCGGCCTCCGCGGGGAGCCCGTCGGCTGGGGGTGGCACCACGGTCACCACTGCGCCTTCAGCGCCGGGCTCGGACGGTAGCGCCCTCCGGGGAAGGCGGCGTCGAGCTCGGCGAGCTGGGCCCGGATGACGTCGTGCCCGATCTCCCGGCCCCAGGCGACCGGACCGCGGGGGCAGCCGGTGCCGAGCACCATCGCGACGTCGACATCCTCGGCGCTGGCCTCGTCCCGGTGGACGAGGTCGACGGCCTCGTTGACCAGCATGGCGAGGACCCGGGCGACGGGATCGGTCAGGATCGGGCCGCCGACGAGCTCGGCGACGCGCGCCTCGTCGGGGGACGCGCCGAGCGGGCGGCCGTCCGCGGCATACCGGTAGATCCCCTGTCCGCTCTTGCGCCCGAGGTGACCGGCCGCGACGAGCTGCTGCTGCAGGGTGGTCGGGGCGTAGCGCGGGTCGCGGTCGGTCTGCTGCCAGACGCTGGTGGCCACGGCGAGGTTGACGTCCTGCCCGACGAGGTCGGTCAGCTCGAGCGGACCCATCCGGAAGCCGGCCGAGCGCAGGCAGGCGTCGAGGGTCGCCGCGTCACAGACCCCGGCCTCGAGCATCCGCTGGGCCTCGCCGTAGTAGGGGCGGGCGACACGGTTGACGATGAACCCGGGCGTCGAGGCGCAGTGCACGGGAGTCTTGCCCCAGGCGCGCACGAGGTCGGCGGCGAAGTCGAGGTAGGTCGGCGCGCTGAGGTCGCTGTGCACGACCTCGACGAGCCGCATCACCGGTGCCGGGTTGAAGAAGTGGAGGCCGATGACGCGTTCGGGGTCCTTGACCTTCGCGGCGATGGCGCCGATGTCGAGGCTCGAGGTGTTGCTGGCGAGGATGGTCGTCGGGGGCTGGTGGTCGGCGAGCCGCGCGAAGAGGGCCCGCTTGACCTCGAGGTCCTCCGCGACCGCCTCGATGACGACGGCGCACTCCGGGAGATCCTCGACCCGGGGCGACACGTGCACCCGGTCGGCGGCGTCGCGGGCGGCCGAGGTGGTGAGGCCGCCCTTGCCGGCGAGGGCGCCCAGGCGACGGTCGATGTCGGCCCAGGCCCGCTCGGCCGCGCCCGGTGCGGCGTCGAGCAGGTGGACGATGTGCCCGGCGCTCGCGGCGACCTGGGCGATGCCCGACCCCATCGATCCCGCGCCGATGACGGCGACGTCGCCGAGATTGTCCATGCCCGCCATCCTGCCCGAGACCCGTGACCCGGTCACGTCGTGGTCAGCCGATGAGCTCGATGAGGAGCTCGACCGCGCGGTGGGCCGCCGGGTTGGCGGGCGCCGTCTCCCGCACGAGGGCAGCGATATGCCGGACCGGCTGCGGCGCCGAGAGCTCGACACTGCGTACCCCCGGCGGCAGGACGTGGGCGGCGAGCCGGGGCACCACGGTCACGCCGACCCCGGCGTTGACGAAGGCGATGGCC
>JBBRZC010000246.1:0-2718 GCA_038237075.1 Actinomycetales bacterium | reverse complement strand
TGGCGTTCGACGTAGTGCGGGTTCGTCATGACGCCGAGGATGTTGCCGAACGGGTCGACCACGGACGCCGTGACGAACCCCTCGCCCCGCTCCCGCGGCGGGTCGTACTCCGTGGCCCCGAGCGAGGCCAGCTTCTCCAGCGTGCCGACGAGGTCGTCGACGTGCCAGAACACCACGGCGCCGCCCGGCATGCCCGACGACGGCGGCGCGTACCGGCGGTCGATGATGCCCAGCTCGTCCTCGTCGTCGCCGATCCGGAACTCGACATAGCCGGGGCGATGGTAGTAGGGCTCGAACCCGAGCAGGTCGGCGTACCAGCGGCCGGCCGCGTCGAGGTCGTCGGCGTAGAAGGAGATGGTGGCGAGTCCGCGCAACATGGTGGGTCCTCTCGAGGTCCTGCTGTCGGTCCGTGCTGACCACCCCATGCTGTGGCCCAAAGTGATCATCCACTGATCACTTTACTGAGATGATGAGGTCATGCGCGCGGACCGGCTCGTCGCCGCCCTCCTGTTACTCCAGGCGCGGGGCCGGGTCACCGCGAGCGAGCTGGCCGCGGAGCTGGAGGTCTCTGTGCCGACGGCGCGCCGTGACCTCGAAGCGCTGTCTGCCGCGGGCATACCCGTCTATTCGCAGCCGGGTCGCCGAGGCGGCTGGTCGCTCGTCGGTGGAGCCCGCACCGACCTCAGCGGCCTCACAGCCCGAGAGGCGCAGGCGCTGTTCCTCCTCGTCGGGCCGGCGGCCGCGGTGGACGCCGCGGCGCGGTCGGCCCTGCGCAAGCTGCTGCGGGCGCTGCCGCAGACCTTCCGCGACGACGCGCAGGCCGCAGCGGCGTCCGTCGTCATCGACGCGTCGCGCTGGGGGGAGCGGGTGCGCCCGCGGCCCGCCTTCGTCGCGACGCTCCAGTCGGCGGTCGTGCGCCGCCGCCGGGTCAGGCTGAGGTATGCCGGGCGGGCCGGGGCAGTGACCGAGCGCGCGGTCGACCCGTGGGGACTCGTCGAGAAGGACGACGTCTGGTACCTCCTGGCGGGCACGGCGGCTGGGCGCCGGACCTTCCGAGTGGACCGGGTCCTCGGTGTCACCGTGACCGACACCGCCGCCGACCGTCCCGCGGACCTCGAGCTGGCGGCGGAGTGGCGGGACGTCGTCGAGACGGTCGAGGAGCGGCGGTCGGGGGGGTCGACGACCGTCCTGCTCGCCGCCCGGTTCGTCCCCGTGCTGGAGACCCAGTTCGGCCGCCAGTGCGTGGTCGGTCAGGCCCGTCCGGACGGTCGGGTCGAGGTCACGGTGTCCGCACCGACGCCGCTGATGATCGCGCAGCAGCTCGCCGGCTGGGGTGCCCTGGTCGAGCTCGCAGCGCAGGGACCTGACCCCGTGGGGGTCGAGCTCGCCCGGCTCGGCGCGGAGCTGGTCGCGCGCTACGCGACCTGAGGGCGGCCGATGCCGGCGTCGCCTCCCAGGTCAGGTGGGTCAGCCCTGGTTGCGCGAGCCGGCCCGGTAGGCCGTGAACTGTGCCAGTGCGTCGAAGTTGTCGACGGCGTCCCGGCTGGCGACCTCGTCGAGGGGATGGCCCTGGATGATCCGCTTGACCGGCACCTCGAGCTTCTTGCCGGTGCGGGTGTAGGGGATGGCGCTGACCGCGATGACGTCGTCGGGGACATGGCGCGGTGAGGCTCCGGCGCCGATGGCCTTCTTGATCGCGTCCTTGAGCTCGTCGGTCAGAGGCCCGCCGTCCACCAGCACGACGAAGAGCACCAGCCAGTAGCCTCCGTCGTCGAGCTCGGCTCCGATGACGAGCGCCTCCTTGACGGCCTCGAGCCGCTCGACCACCGAGTAGATGTCGGCGCTGCCCAGTCGCACCCCGTGCCGGTTGAGCGTGGAGTCGGAGCGCCCCGAGATGACGACGCTGCCGCGCTCGGTGACGAGCACCCAGTCGCCGTGGCGCCACACGCCCGGATACGTCGAGAAGTACGCGTCCCGGTAGCGGGCGCCGTCGTCGTCGTTCCAGAAGAACAACGGCATCGACGGCATCGGCTTCGTGACGACGAGCTCGCCGACCTGGCCGGTGACCGAATGCCCCTCCCGGTCCCACGCCTCGAGGGCGACGCCGAGCATCGGCGCCGAGATCTCACCGGGCCACACCGGTGTGGTGGGGGCGCTGCCCGCGAAGCCGCTGACCACGTCGGTGCCGCCCGACACCGAGGCGACCTGGACACTGGCGCCGACAGCGTCGTGCACCCAGTGGAACGAGGACACGGGCAGCGGCGCTCCGGTCGTTCCAACGGTGCGCAGGGCGGCGAGGTCGAGGTCGCGGCCGGGGTGCAGGTCTGCCTTCGCGCTGGCGAGCAGGTAGCCGGGGCTGACGCCGAGCACCGCGACACGGTGGTCGGCCGCGATCTGCCACAGCCGTGACGGATCCGGGTACGTGGGGCTGCCGTCGTAGAGGACGACCGGGGCGCCGACCAGCAGCCCTGACGCCACGACGTTCCACATCATCCAGTTGGGGCTGGTGTACCAGAACAGGGGCCGGTCGGGGCCGAGGTCCATGTGCAGCCCCTCCCACTTCAGGTGCTCGAGCACGACGCCGCCATGCCCGTGCACGATGCCCTTGGGCAGCCCCGTGGTGCCGGAGGAGAACAGGACCCACAGCGGCGTGTCGAAGTCGACCCGCTCGAAACGCAGCTCGGCCGGGGCTGCCGTCGCCCGGGCCCAGGTGACCGC
>JBBRZC010000245.1:0-2868 GCA_038237075.1 Actinomycetales bacterium | reverse complement strand
CTCACCGCCCTGACCCGCGGGTCGGTCGTGCTCGACGGGCAGGTCCTCGACGATGTCGCCAGTGACATCTTCGTGCCCCCGCAGCGGCGGCCGGTGGGGCTCGTCTTCCAGGACTACCGCCTCTTCCCGCACCTCGACGTGTGCGACAACGTGGCGTTCGCGCCGCGCTCGCAGGGCGCGAGCCGGCGCGAGGCCCGCGCCCGGGCCGTGCCGTGGCTGGCCCGGCTCGGGCTCAGCGACCTCGCCGGGCGCCGGCCCGGGCAGATCTCCGGCGGGCAGGCCCAGCGGGTCGCCCTCGCCCGCGCCCTCGCCGCCGACCCCGGGCTGCTCCTGCTCGACGAGCCCCTCGCGGCACTCGACGCCCGCACCCGGCTCGAGGTCCGCACTCGGCTGCGCCAGCATCTGCGCGAGTTCGCCGGGCCGGTGCTCATCGTCACCCACGACCCGCTGGAGGCGATGGTCCTCGCCGACCGGCTCCTCGTCGTCGAGGCGGGCCGGGTCGTCCAGGTCGGCTCGCCGGCGGAGGTCGCCCGCCGCCCCGCGACGCAGTACGTCGCCCGTCTGGTCGGCCTCAACCTCTACCAGGCGACCCTCGACGCGGGCGGGCTCACCGCGTCGCTCGTCGGCGGCGGGACCCTGGCCGTCACCCCGACCGACGGCACGGCCGCCGGCGAGCGGGTGCTCGTCGGGCTGCGCCCCTCGGCGGTCACCATCCACACGGCCCACCCGGGGTCGGCCAGCCCCCGCAACGTCTGGCCGGGGCGGGTCACCGGGATGGAGCTGCTCGCCGACCGGGTCCGCGTCGAGGTCGAGGGCTCGCCCCATGCCCTCGTCGACGTCACCCCGGCCGCGGTCGCCGAGCTCGGGCTGCATGCCGGGCAGGAGGTCTGGCTCTCCGCGAAGGCCACGGAGACGGACGCCTACCCGGACTCGCCCCGCGAATGACGTTGCGCCACCACCGCATTGGTCACTCGATGCGGAACGCCACCAGCACCCGGTTGAGCGAGCTCGTCACGCCGAACTCCGAGGCGACCTGGCTGAGCAGCTGGGCATCGGCGACCTGGGTGGGCAGCGTCGTGTCGACGTCGGGCACCGGGGCGTCGCGGGCGACCCGCACCACGAGGGGGGCGACGTCGAGGTATGCCGCGGCCGCCTCGAGGCGGGCCCGCTGGGCTCCCTTGAGGGCAGGGTCACCGGAGTCGATCGCCGCACGGAGTGCGGCGAGGTCGCCGTAGGTCTCGATGAGCTTCGCTGCGGTCTTCTCGCCGATGCCCGCCACCCCGGGCAGCCCGTCGCTCGCGTCGCCGCGCAGCATCGACATGTCGGCGTAGGCGTCACCCGACCCCACGGCATACCTCTCGCGCAGGAAGGCCTGGTCGACGAGGTCGGGGTCGCGCACCCCGCCGCGCGCGGTGTAGATGACCCGGCAGCGCGCCGCGTCGTCGACGAGCTGGAAGAGGTCGCGGTCGCCGGTGACGACGTCGACGGCCCGCACGCCCCGCGACGCGTGGGCGAGCGTGCCGATGACGTCATCGGCCTCGTAGCCGTCCGAGCCGATGCGCGGGATCCCCAGCGCCGCAAGGGCATCGACGATGACCGGCACCTGGGAGGCGAGCTCGTCGGGCACCGCCTCCTCGACGGGGGCGTCGACCGCCACGGGGGCATCGCCGGCGATGCGGTGCGCCTTGTAGGACGGGATCGCCTCGACCCGGAAGGCCGGGCGCCAGTCGTTGTCCCAGCACGCGACAAGATGGGTCGGGTGGTAGCGCTCCACGAGCGACGCGAGCATGTCGAGGAACCCGCGGACCGCGTTGGTCGGGGGCTCGTCGGGAGACGTCCGTTGGTCGGGGACCCCGAAGAAGGCTCGGAAGTAGAGGCTTGCGGAGTCGATGAGCATGAGACGTTCCCGGGATGCCGTCATGGCGCCATCGTGCCATTGCCCGAAGTTGCCGGCCGGACGCGACGAACCTGCGTAACGTGTCCCGCGTGGAGGCACTCGACCGGCGACTCGTCGACCTGCTGGCCGCCGACGGTCGGATGAGCTTCACGGACCTCGGCAAGGCGACAGGACTCTCGACGTCGGCCGTGCACCAGCGGGTGCGCCGGCTCGAGGAGCGCGGGGTCATCACGGCATACCGGGCCGTCGTCAACCCCGACGCGATCGGCCTGCCGCTGACGGCGCTCATCTCGGTCACCCCCCTCGACCCGGCGGCCCCCGACGACGTCCCCGAGCGGCTCGCCCACGTGGGCGAGATCGAGGCCTGCCACTCGGTCGCCGGCGACGAGAGCTACGTGCTCAAGGCACGCGTGTCGACTCCGGGAGCGCTCGAGGATCTGCTGGGCCGGATCCGGGCCGCGGCCAACGTCCAGACCCGCACCACCGTCGTGCTCTCCACCCCGTGGGAGGGGCGGCACCCGCCCGCACCGGAGCCTCCCGCCGACTGACGTCTCGGGCTCTCGAGGACGACTCGACCCCGGCAGCGCGGCCTCAGGGCGAGAAGGCAGCCGGGTCGGTCTCGTAGACCGCCACCGAAGCGGGCCACACCTTGAGGTCCACATGGTCACACGAGAGCGAGAGCGCCCACCTGAACGAGGTGACGCGTCCGTCCGTGGGGAAGCCCTTCACGCCGTCTGCCTTCCACGACGACTCGAGCAGCGCCTCAGCCATCACCCACCGCTGCTCGTCTGTCATCGCCGTCGAGAAGTCCGTGCACGTCGTGGCCTCGACTGGCTTCCCCCACGGCTGCGCCTGTGCCGACAGCGCCCGAGCCGAACGATGGTCCTGGGCACCCGCGTCACGCATTGGCTGACCCCCGGCCAGCGCTCCAAGCAGGACGACCAAGGCACCCACCGCAGCGACGGCGGTCG
>JBBRZC010000244.1:0-2954 GCA_038237075.1 Actinomycetales bacterium | reverse complement strand
GGCGATCCTCGACTGGCTGCGGCCGGCGTCGTCGCGGACGCACCTCGGCCGGTTCGTCCAGTCGGTCGGCGACGGCAGCGCGGGCGCGGTCGTCAGCCGCAAGCTGGCCCAGAACGTCGACACGCTCCTGCACAGCACCGTCTTCGCCTACGCGGTCCCGCTCCTGCTCGTGGGGCTCGTGGCCCTCGTCTGGGTGCTTGGCCGACCGGACTCGCCGCTCGCGCGGCCGCTGGGGCCGCTGGGGCCGCAAGGGCCGCTGCTCGAGCGGGTCGAGACACTGCAGGCCGGACTCGTCGGGCTGACGGTGACCCTCGTCGTCGGGACGCTCCTCAACGACACCGGGGTGGCCATCACTCCGGTCGCGCTCGCCCTCGTCCTGCCGCTCCTGGTCGCCGCCGGCCTGCGCGCGGCTGAGCTCGGCTCACCACCGGGCCGGGTCGCCACCAGCGTCGCGCGGCGGGCCTGACGCGCGCGGCGTCGCTCTCGACGGGAGCTGCGGGGGTGCGGTGGCCCGCGGGTCGTCCCCGTCCGGCAGGAGGGCGAGCCCCGCGTCGACCATGCTGAGCAGCCGGTCGGTGGTCGCCGCAAGGGCCTCGTCGGGCAGCGCCCGGAGCGCGCCGTTGACGGCGAGGACGGCGAGCCCGTGCACCGCCGACCACGCGAGCAGCTCCGCGCCCGGCCGCTGCCCCCGGGCGACGACCCCGGCGGCGACGAGATCGTCGAGCGCCTCGGACAGCAGCTGGTAGGGGGTCCGTCCGCTGTCGCCGGCCCCCGCCGGGTCCACGGCCCGGCTCAGGTCCGCGGGGTAGAGGAAGGTGGTCCGGAACAGCCCCGGCTCGGCCCGGGCGAACCCGACGTAGCCCGCCCCGACGGCCCGCAGCCGGGCCCGGGCGCGCTCCCCCGGCGCAGCCGGGTCGCCATCGTCCTCGGGGTCGACGGCGTCGACGCCGGCCAGCTCAGCCTCCATGGCCCGTGCCATGGCCGCCAGCCCCTCGAGGACGACCGCACCAACGAGGGCGTCCCGGTCGGCGAAGTGCCGGTATGCCGCGTTGGCCGACACGCCCGCCTGCCGGGTCGCCGCGCGCAGCACCACGGCGTCGGGACCCCCGGCCCGGGCGAGCCGGGTGCCCGCCTCGACCAGCGCCCGTCGGAGGTCGCCGTGGTGGTAACGGTCCCGGCGGGTCTGCGTGGTCGACATCGAGGCTCCATGTGGACGGTATCCACCAGTCTAGGCGCGGCGCCGCGCGAGCCGGCGCGCCGCGAGGGCGAGCGCGACGTCGCGGTACTGCCTGGCCCGGTGCCACTGGCCCGCCCAGCCGCGCCCCGTGACCCGGTGGTGCAGGTCGCACGGCACCTCGACGACGCGCAGGCCGGCGCCGAGGACGTCGACGGTGAGCCCGACCTCGACCCCCCAGCCCCGGGCGAAGGGCTGCCCCGCGAGGTATGCCGTGCGGCTGAGGCAGCGCATCCCCGACAACGGCTGCGTCGGGACCCACCCGGTGAGGCTCGCGACGCCGGATCGGGCCAGCCGCACGACGAACCCGTGGCCGCCGCCCGCGGTGCGCTGCGGAGGCAGGATCGCGATGCTCATGTCCGCCTCGCCGGCGGCGACGGGGATGAGGAGTGGTGCGAGGGTGGCCGCGGAGTCCTCGAGGTCGGCGTCGACGAAGAGGAGCAGGTGAGCGGCGGGGAGCCGGGCGGCAGCGGCCGTGGCGCCGGTGGCCAGGGCCGCTCCCTTGCCACGGTTCCTGTCGTGGGCCACGACCATGGCGCCGGCCGTCCTCGCGACGTCGGCCGTCAGGTCGTCGCTGCCGTCGTCGACGACGATGACGAGACGCACGCCGGTGACGCGCCGGACGGCGGCGACGGTCGCCGCGACCCGGTCGGCCTCGTTCCTCGCGGGGACCACCGCCGCCACCGGCGGCCACTCCAGGGGCCAGTCCAGTGGCGGGTTCTCGGGCGCGTTCCGGGTTTCGTCAGGTGGGCTCGTCATGGTCGCGTCCCGTCAGCGCAGGGTCACCTGGCGGTTGACGAGCCCGGCCCGGGCCCGACGCTCGTCGGGGCTGAGCGGCGCCGTCGACGCCGCGGCGGCCTCGGTCCGGGTCGCCATGGCGGCAACCGCGTCGGCGACGTCGGCGGCCGTCTGCCCCGCCGGGACCTCCCAGACCGGGATGAGGAGCCCGCAGGCCCGGAACGCGCCGAGGAGACGGGAGTCCTGGGTGAGTGCGCCGTGGCCGCCGGCGTGCAGGCGGGCCAGGGCGTCGGTGGCGACGTCCTCGTCCTGCGGGAGGACCCAGCGGACGTAGCTGCGCTCGTTGATGAGGCACCAGTAGACCGAGGTCGCGCCGGGGACCCGCTCGGTCGGGACGACCGACTCGTTGGCCTGCTCCAGCGAGGACCGGCCCTCGGCGTCGAGGTCGGCGTCGGCGACCCAGAAGTCGAAGCCGTCGTGCAGCGTCACCTCGAAGGGTGCCGTGAGGTCGAGGAGGTCCTGAAGCCGCGGGGCCTCCGCCGTGGGCGTTGGCACGGAGACCACCGGTGTCCCCTCGTCCGCCGCCGCTGCGAGGAGCAGGGCTGCGGCCAGGTCGCGGCTCGGGTCACCGCCGCTCGCTCCGGCCTGTGTGGCCACGAAGATCTCGCCGCCCGTGCGGCGCAGCCCGGGCCAGGCCAGCGGCAGCACCGTGGCGACCGTGGCGCTGGCCGGCGCGCCCTCGGGAGCGCGCCCCGCCGCGAAGGTCACCGAGGCCGTCGCCGCCGGAAGCAGCTCGCGCAGGGCCACCCACTCCGTCTCGGACGGGAGGCCGTCGAACGGCCGGGCGACGAAAGGCGCCGGCACCACCCGCGCGCCGGACTCGGTGGTGCGGGCGGTGCGCCGCTTGCTGGCCTTGCCCATGCGCGAACCCTAGACCCGGGCGACCAGGCGTTCCCGCGTGCACGGCCGGTCAGGCCCGGTG
>JBBRZC010000243.1:0-3057 GCA_038237075.1 Actinomycetales bacterium | reverse complement strand
TCCGCGAGGGCGATGGCGCTCAGGCCGGAGAGGCAGACCTTGTTGACGGTCAGCGCCGGCACGGTAAGTGGGATGCCGGCCCGGTGCGCGGCCTGACGGGCCGGGATCTGCCCGGCGCCGGCCAGGAGCACCTGGCCCATGATCACGTAGTCCACCTGCTCCGGTGCCACGCCCGCCTTCTCAAGTGCTCCCCGGATGGCGAAGCCCCCGAGGTCGGCGCCGGAGAAGTCCTTGAGCGACCCCAGGAGCCGGCCCATGCCGGTGCGGGCTCCGGAGACGATGACGGACGGGTTGGTGCGCATACGTGGGCCTCCAGCAGGCGTTTCGTGTCGGCGATGAGCTCGCCTCACTCTAGCCGCGGCCGGGCGGAACCCGAGGCGGCCGGGCGGGTGGCGAGCACCACACGGCATACCGGCGCGTATGCCGTGTCCAAACCGCTTGCTCCCGCCCCGGCGGTGCGCTACTCCTGACCCATGAGCACAGGAGCCGGTGCCGGACCGGGCACCAGGGAGGACCCGTGGGTCCTGGCCACCGCCCCCGGGACGTCGTCCTACACGATGTACCGGGACGACTCCAAGGACCCGCCCGAGCTGGTCTGCCAGGTGGGGTCGACGACGCTGAGGTACCAGGCGCGGGCCGTCGACGACCTCCGTGCGTGGCTTCAGGTGCAGGGCGACTGGGTGCCCCTCGGTGCGGCCGACGAGCTGAAGCCGGCTGCCGATGGCACCGTCGAGGCGTTCGGCCGCGCCGAGGACAACCCGGTGGGCGGGTGGTACGGGCTGCGCAAGGGCTACCGGGGCCGGTTCGGGATGTACCTGCCGCCCCTGCTGGAGGCCCTCGGCCTCGCCGAGCTGAGCCACGACAAGCGCAACAACCGGATGCGCGCGACCTAGCGTCGTTCGCCGATCCCACCGGGCGTCGCAGGGGGTATCTCGTCGCGGCCCCGGCACTCCTCCAGATATCACGTGTGTGTCCCCCTCGGGAGGTCGTCATGCCGTTCGTCACCGGGTTCACGCCCAGCACCTCCGCGCCGCTCTTCCACAACGGGCCGTGGCCGGCGGGGCTCGACCTCGACGTCACCCTCGAGGGCCTGCCCGCCGTCTCGATCGACGTCACGAGGATGGGGCTCTGCGGCGGGATGTCGTTCCTGGCCCGCGACATCGCCGAGAGCGGCACCCCCCAGCTGCGCGGGACGGACCCCACGAGGGTCCCGGTCCCGGTCGCCCGGCACATCCTGCACCGGCTCATCGACAGCTTCCTCGGGCCCGGGGTCATCGCCCGCTGGGTGCACGTGACCTCCGAGCTCGACCACGGGACGTGGTTCTGGGGACGCGGCCTCTTCGCCGAGACGGTCGAGGCCGCCCACGAGGTCATGGCCGCCGTCGACGCCGGGGTCCTCGTGCCCATCGGGGTCGTCCTGGCCCAGAGCGTCTGGCCGTGGGACGTGTTCCAGAACCATGTCGAGCTCGTCTACGGCTACGACCTCGACGGTGGCCAGCTGACGCTGCACGTCTACGACTGCAACGCCGAGGGCAGCGACCGGGTGACGATCTCGCTCGACATCAGCGCGTCCGCCCCGGCCAAGCCGGTATCGACCAACGGCACGGCGATGGCCGGCCAGCCCGGACGGATCCGCGGCTTCTTCGTCCTTCCCTACGTGCACGCCGACCCGGCTCCGGCCTACCTCGACGACGCCACGCTCAGCCTGACGACTGCGCCCCCCGCCGAGATGGCGCCGGGCGAGACGGCGGCGGTCATGGCCACCGTCGAGAACACCGGATCGACGACGCTCGACCCGGCGCGCGGCTACCACCTGGGTATGCCGGCCTCTCCGACCTCGGTGTGGGGCACCGACCGGGGCGAGCTGGCCGGCCCGCTCGACCCCGGCCAGGTCACCACCGTGACGACGACTCTCGTCGCGCCCGGTGCCGGGACGGCCGACCTGCAGGTGCAGGCCGCCCGCGACGGCAGTTCGTGGTTCGGCCGGCCCAGCGAGGTGGCGCGGGTGAGCGTCGCGGGGCAGTCGGCACCGGCCCTCGGCGAGCCCGACGACGGGGAGGCGCTGCTCACCCGGCTCACTGAGCTGCAGGCAGACCGCATGCAGATCGACTGGAGCGACCCCTTCACCGCCCGCCGCGAGTCGAGCGCCATCGCCCGGGAGATGGACGCCATCGCCCGGAGCCTGGGCTAAGGCGACCCGCAGGGGAGCGCCTGCGCCCGGACGTAGGCAGGGCCACACGGCATACCGATGCGTATGCCGTGGGCCCGGCCTACGCTCGGGTCATGAGCGACTTCCCGCACCTGTTCACCGCCATCGACCACGTGGGCGTGGCGGTGGCCGACCTCGACACCGCGATGGCGTTCTACCGGGACACCTACGGGATGCGGCTCGTCCATGAGGAGGTCAACGAGGAGCAGGGCGTCCGCGAGGCGATGATGGCGGTCGGCGACTCGGGCTCGTGCATCCAGCTCCTCGCCCCGCTCACCCCCGAGTCGACCATCGCCAAGTTCCTCGACCGCAGCGGTCCCGGCGTGCAGCAGGTGGCCTACCGCGTCGAGGACATCGACAGTGCGAGCGCGACGCTGCGTGAACGCGGGCTGCGCCTGCTCTACGACGCGCCGCGCCGTGGCACCTCGGACAGCCGGGTCAACTTCATCCACCCCAAGGACACCGGCGGCATCCTCGTCGAGCTCGTCCAGCCCGCGGGTGCGAGCGACTGAACCACCTCAGACGACCCGCGACGCCCAGCGTGCGGCTAAGGCACCTGCCCGCTGCGAAATAGGGCGTTCTGCCGATGTGGGGGGGCACCTCAGCCGCCCAGTCTCGAACGGTCAGATCCAGACCGCAAGGAGACCGCCATGTTCCCCACCGTCACCACCGACATCGTCCACGCCGAGCAGGCCCGCCGCCTCGAGGGCTTCCGCCGCTGGTCGCGGCGACAGCACCGCCCGGCCGGCCCGGACGCCGACGACGTCGAGCGTCCTCTGCAGGGCCACCGCCGTGCCCTTCGCCCCGTGCTCGGCCGCTGACCACCCATCGTTGCCACCGCCCCGTGG
>JBBRZC010000242.1:0-3230 GCA_038237075.1 Actinomycetales bacterium | reverse complement strand
TCCTCGGCCAATATTGCCGTCCTGCACCCGGACGCGAGGCTGGTGAAGCAACCCGCCGCGGCAAGGCCGGCGGACATCGACCAAGGAGCACACCGCATGACCACCACCACGACCGCGCCCGCCATCGACGTCGACACCCTTATGTCGTTCGTCTTCAGGGCCGTCGACGAGGTCGGCGCGAGCCTGAGCTGCGCGCTTGTCGTCATGGGCGACCGGCTCGGCTACTACCGTGCCCTCGCCGACCACGGCCCGCTCACGGCCAGCGCGCTGGCCGAGAGGACCCAGACCGCCGAGCGGTATGCCCGGGAGTGGCTGAGCGCCCAGGCTGCCGGCAGCTACCTCGGCTACGACGCGGAAAGCCAGTCCTTCTCGATCTCCCCCGAGATCGCCATGGCGATGACCGACGCGTCGAGCCCGGCATACCTGCCCGGCTTCTTCCAGCTCGCCTACGGTGTCATCGGCGACGCCGACCGGATCATCGAGGCGGCGAAGACCGGGGACGGCCTCGGCTGGCACGACCACAGCACGGACGTCCACGACGGCTGCGAGCGGTTCTTCCGTCCCACCTACAACGCCCACCTCGTCGCCGAGTGGCTGCCCGCCATGGAGGGGGTCGTCGAGGCACTCGAGCGCGGCGCCACCGTGGCCGACATGGGCTGCGGGCACGGCGCGTCGACAATCCTCATGGCCCAGGCCTTCCCCAGCTCGCGGTTCCTCGGCTCGGACTACCACGAGGCGTCGATCGAGACGGCCCGTCAGCGGGCCACCGCGGCCGGGGTGTCCGACCGGGTCACCTTCGACGTCGCCGGTGCCGACGCCTTCGCCGGGAGAAACCTCGACCTCGTGACGACGTTCGACGCCCTGCACGACATGGGCGACCCGGTGGGAGCCGCTCGGCACGTGCGCGAGGCCCTCGCCGACGACGGGACCTGGCTCATCGTCGAGCCGGCGGCCGGCGACCACCTGGAGGAGAACCTCACCTCCCTCGGTCGCGCCTACTACGGGTTCTCCACACTGCTGTGCACCCCCGCGTCCCTGTCACAGGACGTCGGGCTGGCCCTCGGGACGCAGGCCGGACCCGCCCGCATCCGGGACGTCGTCACGGCGGCGGGCTTCACCCGGTTCCGGATCGCGGCCGCGACGCCCTTCAACAACGTCTTCGAGGTCCGCCCCTGAGCGGTCGGGCAGCCGGACACCGGACGTGAGGGACCGGATCGTCAACGGCGTGGATGTGCGGACGATGATGCAGTCCTGGTCGATCCTGCCCTCGCAGCAGTGGAAGGCCCAGGTGCCCGCCCCGTGCACGCCACCACCGGGTGGTGACCTTCGACGGGCGGGGTAGCGGGCCTCGGGACGCCCCGACCGGTGCCGCGGCATACGCGAAGGGGGAGTATGCCGCGGACACCGTCGCCGTGCCCGATGCGGTCGCCGTCAACCAGGCGGCGGTACTGGTCGGTCTGTCCTACGGCCTGGCCGGTGCAGGTGGCCGCCGAGAACCCGAGCGGACGCTCATTCCGGGGAGGAGCCTCCTCGGGACGACCGACGGCGGGGCGAAAGGACAACAAGACTGACGGGTCGAGGGCGGGTACCACGACTTCCTCGACGTCTTCTTGGGGGGTTGCTCACCCGAACCCCACTCGACGGCAGGGCTCGCTCAGGGCCGCCCACCATAGGGCAGCAGGTCGGACATCGAGTAGATCGACGCGATCCTGACGACGGTGCTCGGGTTGGGTGCGTGGATCATCTGGCCGCCGCCGATGTAGAGCCCGACATGGTGGCTCGCGGGGCCGCTGGTGCCATAGAAGACCAGGTCGCCGGGCCGCAGCTCGCTGATCGGGACCCGGGCGGTCTCGCCCCACTGCGCCCCTGTGAAGTGCGAGAGGCTGACGCCGGCCCGCGCCCATGCCTCGAGCGTCAGTCCCGAGCAGTCGAAGGCTCCCGGACCGGACGCCCCCCAGACGTAGGGCTTGCCGAGCTGAGCCCTGGCGAAGGCGAGGACCGCGCCGACCCCGCCGGACGGGGCCGGTGGAGGTGGCGGCGCAGGAGCCGGCCGCGGCGAGACCGGCGGGGTGCCGGGTCGCGCCGGGCTCGCCGGGCCGGCCGAGCGCGGGGCGGGCGGCGCCTGCGCGGCGAGGGCACGAGCGGCCTTTGCGGCTTCCGCGGCGGCGGCCCGGTCGCGCGCGGTGCGGGCGGCCCGCTCGGCAGCGTCGGCAGCGGCCTTCTGCGCGGCAGCCCGTGAGGCGGCCTCGCGGGCGGCCGCGGCGGCTGCCGCCTCGGCGGCCCGACGGTTGGCCTCCTCGCGGCGGCGCTGCTCCTCGGCCGCGAGCCCCCCCTGGCGCTGCTGCTCGAGCTGCACGGACGTGTGCTGGAGGGCGGCAAGCTGGGTCACCGTCTGCCGCTGCTCGGCCTCGAGGCGGGCCGTCCCGGCCGCGGCCGTCTTCGCGTCTTGCCTGGCCTGCTGGGCGGCAGCCGTGGCCGCGGCCGCAGCGGTGGCGCGGAGCGTCTCCGCCTCGGCGGCCTGCCGCCCGAGGCCCTGCGCGAGCAGGGTGGTGGACGCGGCGTCCTGGACCATCCGGGCCTGCTCGGTGCCGACGGCCTCGACGCCGGCGGCCCGGTCGAGCACGTCCTGTGGGCCGCCCCCGCCGAAGAAGACGTCGAGCTGGCTCGAGCCGGCCCCGCCCTGGTAGACCTCGGCTGCGTAGCGGGAGAGGGTGAGGCTCGCCTGGTCGGCGCGGGCCCGGGCGTCGGCCGCCTTGGCCCGGCTGGCCGCACTCGCCCGGGTGGCGTCGTCGAGGGCGATCTGGGCGCCGTTGGCGATCTCGCCCGCGTCGGCCGCGCCTCGCTGGAGGGTGAGGACCGTGGCGCGCGAGGAGGCGAGCTGCCCGTCGAGGCCGGCGACCTGGTCGGCCACTCCCTGCGCGGCGGCCTTGGCTCCGGCCACCTGGTCGGCAGAGGGGTAGACCGGGGTCGGGTTGTCGGCCCGGGCGGGCCCGACGGCGCCAGCGAGGAGCGCCACGGCGGAGAGGGCGGCGACTCCGGCGCGGGCGGCTGCTGTTCGAGCGGCGGCGGTGCTGGCCTTGCGGCGGGAGCGCGGGTGGTCCGACACGGGGGTCCTCTCGGGATTTCTGCCGGCGTGTCGTCCTTGACAAAGGGCAACGAGGCACTTCGACCTTATTGCTCAGCAGTCCCACGCGAAACAGTGCTCACTCGAATCCCATTGAGAACCGGAG
>JBBRZC010000241.1:0-3297 GCA_038237075.1 Actinomycetales bacterium | reverse complement strand
TGGGGATCAAGCCCGAGTGGGCCGCCGAGGCGTTCTCCGACGTCGACGCCGACGTGCGGCAGTCGCTCGCCCGGATCATGGGCAGCCCGTTCGTCCCGAGGAAGGCGAGCGTGCGCGGGTTCGTCTACGAGGTGGAGACGGGCGTCCTGCGCGAGGTCGTCTGACCCAGCAGCCGGCGGGTCACCCGAAGGCCCGGTCGACGACGGCACCGACAGACCCCGCGAGGTCGGTCGGCAGCGTCCCGAACGTGTGCCCGCGGCCGGCCCCGAACCTGCTCGCAAGGAAGGCCTCGGCGACCGGCGCCGGGGAGTGGAGCACGACCAGTGTGGCTTGCAGCGCCAGGGCGAGGTCCTCGACGAGTCGCCGTGCCCCGAGCTGGGCGTCGCCGGCGTCGGCCGTGACGACGGCGTGCGCCCGGGCTATGACCGCGTCGCAAGCCTCGTCGATCCGGCGGTCGAGTCCTCGGGCCAGGGTGAGCTCCGTCTCGAACGCCTCGAGCGCGAGCGGCTCGCGGCCCACGGCGCGGAGCACGTCGAGCGCGTTGACGTTGCCCGAGCCCTCCCAGATCGAGTTCAGCGGCGCCTCGCGGTAGAGCCGGGCGAGCCCGTTCTCCTCGACGTATCCGTTGCCGCCCAGGCACTCCAGGGCCTCGGCCACCATCGGCGGCGTGCGCTTGCAGACCCAGTACTTGCCGACAGCGACAGCCAACCGGGAGAAGCCGGTGTCGCCGCCGTCGACGGCGTGGGCGAGCCGGACCGCGAGCAGGCTCGCCGCCTCGGACTCGAGGGCAAGATCGGCAAGGACGCTGCGCATCAGGGGCTGCTCCACGAGCAGCCGCCCGAACGCGGCGCGGTGCCGGGCGTGGTGCACGGCCCGCACGAGGGCCTGGCGCATCGTCGCGGCCGACCCGAGGACGCAGTCGAGCCGGGTCGCCGAGACCATGTCGATGACGGTGCGCACGCCGCGGCCCTCCTCGCCGAGCCGCGACCCCCAGGTGCCGTCGAGCTCGACCTCGGCCGACGCGTTCGAGCGGTTCCCGAGCTTGTCCTTGAGCCGTTGCAGCGCAAAGGGATTGCGCGTCCCGTCGTCGAGCACCCGGGGGACGACGAAGCACGTCAGCCCGCCGGGCGCCTGCGCGAGCACGAGGAAGATATCGTTCATCGGCGCCGAGCAGAACCACTTGTGGCCGGTGAGCCGGTATGCGCAGCCCGGCACGGGGCCGCCCGGAACCCGCACTGCCACGGTCGTGTTGGCGCGCACGTCGGAGCCGCCCTGCTTCTCCGTCATGGCCATCCCGGCGAGCGCACCGGACTTGTCGGCCAGCGGTCGCAGCCCGGGGTCGTAGCTCCGCGACGCCAGCGCCGGCACCCACACCGACGCGAGAGCGGGGTCGGTCAGCAGTGCCGGCGCCGCGGCATACGTCATCGAGACCGGGCAGCCGTGCCCGGCCTCCACCTGGCTCCAGACCATGAACCCCACCCCCCGGCGCAGGTGGGCGCCGGTGCCGCGTGGCCTGGTCCACGGCTCGGCGGTGAGGCCGGAGGCGACTGCGGTGCCGAGCAGGGCGTGCCAGGCGGGGTGGAAGTCGACCTCGTCGACCCGCTCGCCGGCGGGGGAGTGGGTGCGCAGCCGGGGCGGGTTGCCATCGGCGTGCGAGCCCCACTCCTGCGCCTGGCTGCTGCCGGCGCGTCGCCCGAGGTCACGAAGCGCCGGCAGGTCGGCCGCGTCTCCCCACCGGTCGAGGGCCTCGAGGAGGACGGCGTCGGTCGACAGCACGTCGTATGCCGTGAGCGGGGGAACCTGGTTCGTCACCTCGTGCGTCGCCATGCCCGCATGCTACGGCTGGCGGGGTGGGAGCCCGCCGGGCCGAGCGCGCGTGCTCCCGTGTGCCGGACCGGTGTGCGGGGCCGCTGCCGCTACCGTGGGACGGGATGAGCATCAAGGCCAGGGTGAGACGCCGGCTCGAAACCGTCCACGGTGCGACGACGACGGCGCGGGTGTTGCTCGAGACCATCCGGGCGTGCCTGCGCTACCGGGTGACCGGCCTCGCCTCCGAGGCGGCCTTCTTCATGCTCCTGTCGCTGCCGCCCCTCGTCCTCGCCCTGTTCGGCGGGCTGGGCTACGTCGGGGCGTGGCTGGGGACGGCGACCGTCACCGAGGTCACCACCTCGATCCGCGAGTATGCCGCGCAGTTCCTCACCCAGGAGAGCATCACCCAAGTGCTCCTCCCGACCGTGGACGACGTCTTCCGGGGCGGCCGCTTCGAGCTCGTGTCGATCGGCTTCCTCCTTGCCCTGTGGTCGGGCTCCCGGGCACTCAACGTGTTTGTCGACACCATCGCGATCATGTACGGGCAGAGCGGGGTCCGCGGGATGGTCCGGACCCGGGCGCTGTCCTTCTCGCTCTACCTCATCGCGCTCGTGTTCGGGGTGCTCCTCGTGCCGCTCGTCCTCATCGGACCGGCCGTGATCGACGGGTGGCTCCCCGAGCGGGTGCGGCTCCTCGGCTCCCTCTACTGGCCGGTCGTCGTCGTCGCCACGGTCGCCGCCCTGACGACGCTGTTCCACATCGCCACCCCGCAGCGCGCCCGCTGGTGGCGTGACGTGCCGGGGGCGGTGCTCGCCCTGCTCATCTGGGTGCTCGCGTCGTTCATCGTGCGCGGCTCCGTGGGCGCCTCCCTGGACGGGACGTCGATCTACGGGCCGCTGTCGGCTCCGATCGTCCTGCTCATCTGGCTCTATGCCGTGGCGGTCGCCGTCCTCGTCGGGGCCGGCCTCAACTCGGCGACCCGGGTGCTCTGGCCGGTCGAGGTCCGGGTCGGCCCGAGCGCGCGGCTCGTCGCCTGGGCCCGTCAGGAGGTCGAGCGGCGCAGGTCGCCCCTGGACTTCGGGCAGGACCATGAGCTGGACGTGGAGCTGACCGCAGAGGAGCAGCAGTACGTCGACGGAGGATGGTCCGAGCCGGCGGCGAAGGGGGCCGGGCGAGGTCGCTCGACGGGGCCCGGACGGCGGCACCGCAGGGCGTCGTGAGGCCGATCGACCGGTTTTGGGGATCGCGCGGGTATCCGCTAATGTCTACCAAGCATCGAGCGGGGAAGTTACACCGCTGATGTTCCCGCGGACGTAGCTCAGTTGGTAGAGCGCAACCTTGCCAAGGTTGAGGTCGCCGGTTCGAGCCCGGTCGTCCGCTCGGAGGTTCACGCCTTCACGGTGGAGTGGCCGAGAGGCGAGGCAGCGGCCTGCAAAGCCGCGTACACGGGTTCAAATCCCGTCTCCACCTCGAGTCCACCTAGCACGA
>JBBRZC010000240.1:0-3341 GCA_038237075.1 Actinomycetales bacterium | reverse complement strand
GGCGTGCAGGGGGACGAAGACGGTCCCGCCGCTCTTGACCGTCTGGTCGACGCCGTGGTCGAAGAACTGGCCGAAGAAGGTGAACATCGAGTTGTAGGGCGGCGAGAGGCCGACGTCGGTGGTGACGTTCTCCATGAAGAGGGTCTGGTGTGCGGGGACGCAGCCCGCCGGATCCGTAGGCAGGGGCGGATCCGAGCAGGGCACGACTCCCGTGGCACCCGCCTGCGCACGCACGGGGAACCCGGCCGCCCTGATGGCGGCCGGGTTGGTCGACGTCTGGTCGACGATGAGGTTGCTGATGAGCCGAGGCTGTGAGTCGACGACTGCGCCGGACTTCTGCTTGTAACTCGTCGGCCCGGGCGCACCCACCGGGAAGGAGGGCGTGATCGGCTCCGCGTCACGGAAGACCGGGGCAGTCAGCCGCGGAAAGACCATGTCGGACGAGGCGAACTTGTCGCGACCGGGGAAGAGGTTGTTGCACGACCCGTCCACCGTGCGCAGCCCGTAGGACGTCAGCCGGTCCGGGATCTGGTCGGGACCGGGTCCCACGAGGGCCTGGCAGTAGTTCGGGTCGGTCAGTGGGCTCGGGTTGGCGGGGACGAAGGTCGGGTCGGTGACAGCCCGCGAGTGGTGCTCGGCGATCTTGACCTGCTTGAGGATGTAGGCGAGGTCGGCGGGCGTGACGGTGAAGCCGTTGCCCACCGGGGCGGCGGCCGCGGCGCCAGCGCTCGCCATGAGGGTGCCCCCCAGGACGAAGGCCATCACCGCCGCGGTGCCCGCGGCGACAGGGCGGCGAGCCCTGCCGGTCAGCGGCGACCGTCTGAGCAGCCCGTCTCCTCGGTGCCGGCCCCCTGGCGGTGGCCCGCTTCGGGGGATTGACGACGTCGTGGATCCGGCAGGCTGAGGGCCCATGTCACACACCTTCTTGTCGAGAGGGGAACGGCAGCGGTCACCGTGGGCGCGAGACCTTGAGGAAACCTTGAGAGCCCGCTGAACGTCCCGCTGGGCGATTGCTGGGAGGCAATTCGTGAACTGCCTGCGGGCGCGTGAGGTTGGTGTGTATGTTCGGCCTCGGTCCTCGGTACTCACGATTGGCTCGCTTGTGGGGAGCACACCAGTCGTCACGAGGCCTCGGTTGCAGGCCGTGAACGGCGCTGGGTCGGGGCCTTCTCAAGCATGTGCTTCAGCCGATCGATCACGCGGATCCCTCTCGTGGGAGGCCGCGGTCGTGGGGCTCGGTCACCTCGACGCTGGTCTGCGCCCTGCGCACGGCCGGCGGTGAGGTATGCAGTAGAGGCAGGCCGTCGTGAGTATTGGCAAGGTCCATGGTTCCGTCCCCAGACACGGCGTGATGGCGCGAAGGAGCGGGTCGCGTGGCGGCCGCTGAGCCGACGAGGCCGGGCGCGTCCCGGCCCGAGGCCCCGTTGGTCGCGACCCTGTGTGGCGAGTTCACGGTGCGTGCAGGCCAGACCGTCCTGGGCTCCCGGCAGATGGGTGGGGCGAAGCCCCGCCACCTCCTCATCGCCCTACTGCGCTCTCCCGGACGGCCGCTGGACAAGCACCGTCTCGTCGAGCTCCTGTGGGGGGTGCAGCCCCCGCCCGGTGCCGTCGCCACGCTGGAGTCGTACGTCAGCTTCCTGCGCCGCAAGCTCGACGGCCTCCAGGCGGGAGAGAGGACGGTGATCAAGACGGTCCCCGGCGGCTACGTCGTCGACCCCGACCGGGTCGCCGTCGACACCGACCAGTTCGACCGGCTCGCCGGGGAGGCCCGCGACCCCGGCGTCTCCCCGACCCGGGCCGTCGCAGCCTTCGCGGCTGCCCTGTCGGTGGTCGAGGGCGCGTTCCTGCCGGAGGAGAACGGGATCGGCTGGATCGACGAGGAGCGTCACGCGCACCAGGAGCGGGTCACCCGGGTCCTCGTGGACGCGGCCGCGGCCGCCCTGCTCGCGGGCGACCTCGACCTGAGCGAGCGCTGGGCGCGCATCGGCCTCGAACGCGACCCCTTCGACGAGGGTGCGTGGCGAGCGCTGTTGGAGTCGATGGAGCGCCGGGGACGGCATGCCGACGCGGTGCGTGCCTACGACACGTGTCGGCGGCTGTTCGCCGACGAGCTGGGATGCGTCCCGGGTCCGGGTCTGCAGCAGACCTTCGCGCGGTTGCTGGCCGGCACGCAGCACGGCCGGGACGAGGGTCTCGACCACCTGCTCCAGGCCGTGGTCCGGCTGCACCTCGAGGTGGTGACCGCCCACCCGGGCGGCTCACGCGAGGTGGCAGGTGTGCAGCCGCCCGCGCCCGCGGCACTCGAGGAGGCATGCTCCCTGCTCGACCGCCTCCTTGTCCGGGTGCGGAGCGACGTCCGGTCGGGCATCTCGGCCCTCGCCTGACCCGCCACACCGGTATGCCGTCGGGAGCGTGCGGCGCGCTGCGGCTCACCCCTGTGGCTGCGGCATACACTCGCGGGCAGGCCCCTGCCGCCGGTCCGTAGCCCGACCGGAGGCCCGTGGGGGAGGTCCCACCCGCAAAGGAAGCGCGCGTGAACGAGCTCACCCTCGGTGTCCTGTCCCGGTCGCGCAAGGAGAACGAGCGCCGCCTGCCTCTGCACCCGCAGCACCTGTCCCGGATTCCCGAGGAGCTGCGCGGGCGGATCTTCCTCGAGCACGGCTACGCGGCCGACTTCGGGGTCCGTGACGACGACCTGCGCAGGTTCGTGGCCGGCCTGCGGACCCACGAGGAGCTCGTCGCGCAGTGCGACATCATCCTCCAGCCCAAGCCGGTGCTCGACGAGGTCGCCGCGCTGCGCACCGGTCAGGTCCTGTGGGGGTGGCCCCACTGCGTCCAGGACGAGGCGCTCACCCAGGTCGCGATCGACCACCGGCTCACGGTCATCGCCTTCGAGGCCATGAACCACTGGAACCCCGATGGGTCCTTCGGCCTGCATGTCTTCCACAAGAACAACGAGCTCGCGGGGTACTGCTCCGTGCTGCACGCCCTCCAGCTCAGCGGGTCGACAGGCGACTACGGGCGCCGACTGCGCGCCGTGGTGGTCGGGTTCGGTGCCACGGCGCGGGGTGCCGTCACGGCGCTCGGTGCCATGGGCGTCCACGATGTCGACGTCCTGACCCATCGCGCGGTCGCCGCTGTTGCCGCGCCCATCCACTCCGCGCGGATGGTCCACTTCGCGAGCGACGACACGGGCGCGCATGTCAGCCACGCGGTCACCGAAGACGGTGAGGTGCTCGTCTCGGAGTTCCTCGCCGAGCACGACGTCATCGTCAACTGCGTCCTGCAGGACACCGACGCGCCAGTGGTCTTCCTCACGGACGACGACCTCCCCCGCCTGC
>JBBRZC010000239.1:0-3350 GCA_038237075.1 Actinomycetales bacterium | reverse complement strand
AGCCGGGCGGGGATCTTGCCGGCCAGCACGTCCGCGATGGCCTCGTTGACGTCCTCGATGGCGCGGATCTGGGAGACGACCCGGGTCCGGCCGGCCGCGTGCAGCGCGAAGACCTCGGCGAGGTCCTGGCGGGTGCCGACGATGGACCCGATGATGGAGATCCCCTTGAGCACCGTCTCGAAGATGGAGATGGTCATCGTCGCGTCGGCGGGCAGCGCGACGCAGACGAGCCGGCCGCCTCGACGCAGTGACGAGAACGCCTGCTCGAAGACGCGGGGTGACGCCGCGACGACGACGGCGACGTCGAGGCCACCCAGCGCCGCGATCGCTGCGACGGGGTCGGTGGTCGCCGCGTTGACGAGGTGCGTGGCCCCGAGCTCGGTGGCGAGGTCGAGCTTGTCCTGCTCGATGTCCACGGCGACGACCTCCCCGCCCATGATGTGTGCGTACTGCACGGCCAGGTGGCCGAGTCCGCCGATCCCGAAGATGCCCACCCGCTCGGTGGGAACGACCCGCGAGACCTTGAGCGCCTTGTAGGTGGTCACGCCCGCGCAGCTGAGCGGTGCGGCGTCGACCGAGCTGATGCCGTCGGGAACCGGCACGACGTAGGTGGCGTTCGCCACGGCATACTCGGCAAAGGCCCCGTCGACCGAGTAACCGCTGTTCTCCTGCTTCTCGCACAGGGTCTCTCGCCCGTCGATGCAGTACTGGCACTCGCCGCACGCAGAGCCGAGCCACGCGATGGCGACCCGCTCTCCGACCCAGCGGTTGTCGACACCCTCGCCGAGCTGCTCGATGATGCCGATGCCCTCGTGCCCGGGGACGATGGGCAGAGTGGGCTTGACCGGCCAGTCGCCGCCAGCCGCATGGATGTCGGTGTGGCACAGGCCGCAGGTCTCGAGGCGGATGAGGATCTGGCCGACGGCGGGCTGGGGGATCTCCCGGTCGACGATGGTGAGCGGTTCGTGGAATGCGGTGACGACGGCAGCCTTCATGAAGCTCCTTCAGTAGGAGGTGGTCTCCGCGGGTCGTCCCGCATCTCGTCAGCGGGATCGAACAGGACGCACCTCCACGACACTGTCGCAGAGGCAACTCGTCGCGCCGAGGGCCCAACGTCCCATGATCGCTTGGGCCGGCGCGTGTCGACCGTTGTCGGGACGTTCGGCCGGGGGTGCCCGGAGAACCCCGACGCACACTCGGTGGATACCTGCCGGTCGACTCGCCGGCTGACGGCTGGTCGCTGGACGCAGGACCCTGCAACGAGAGGGACCAGCCATGACCATCCACGCAGAACCCGATGTGACCACGACGACGACTCGTGCGGCCAGTGGCCCGAGCTCGACGCTCTACGCCCGTCCGGGCAGCGTCGGCAGCCTCGTGCCGCTTCGCTCGAGGTACGAGAACTTCATCGGGGGAGAGTGGGTGGCTCCTCGCGCGGGCAGGTATGCCGTTGACCTGGCTCCGGCGACCGGGCAGCCGTTCGCCGAGTACGCACATTCGACGTTCGACGACGTGGACCTCGCCGTCGCCGCGGCCACCGCCGCCTTCCCAGGGTGGGCCGCGACGACGACGACCGAGCGCGCCGCCGTGCTCAACGCCATCGCGGACCGCCTCCAGGAGAACCTCGTAAGCATCGCGGTGCTCGAGTCCTGGGAGAACGGCAAGCCGGTCCGCGAGACCCTGGCCGCCGACATCCCGCTGGCCATCGACCACTTCCGCTACTTCGCCGCAGCCATCCGCACCCAGGAAGGCACGATCAAGAAGCTCACCAACGACCTTGTCTCCTACCACTTCTACGAGCCGATCGGCGTGGTCGCCCAGATCATCCCGTGGAACTTCCCGATTCTCATGGCGGCGTGGAAGCTGGCCCCGGCCCTGGCCGCGGGCAACACCGTGGTGCTGAAGCCGGCAAGCACCACTCCGATCTCGATCCTCTACGTCATGGAGCTGATCCAGGACATCCTGCCGCGAGGCGTCGTCAACGTCGTCAACGGCAGCGGGGCCACCCTCGGCCGGTCGCTGGTGGAGCACGACGGCGTCGGCAAGGTGGCCTTCACGGGCTCGACGGCGACCGGGCGCCAGATCATGCAGTACGCCATCAAGAACATCATCCCGTCGACGATGGAGCTCGGCGGCAAGTCCCCGAACCTCTTCTTCGAGGACGTCGCCCGAGAGCGGGACGACTTCTACCGCAAGGCCGTCGAGGGCTTCACGATGTTCGCCCTCAACAAGGGCGAGATCTGCTCGTGCCCGTCGCGCGCGCTCCTGCAGGACAGCCTCATCACCGGGGGCTTCCTCGACGACGCCGTCGACCGGGTCGCCAGGATCGTCGTCGGCGACCCCCTCGACACCGCGACAGAGATGGGCCCGCAGAACAGCGTGGACCAGGTCGAGAAGATCTCCGGCTACCTCGATCTCGGTCCCGTCGAGGGCTGTGAGGTGCTCACCGGAGGATCACGGCTGGAGATGTCCGGCGACCTCTCCGGCGGCTACTACATCCAGCCGACCGTCTTCAAGGGCCGCAACGATATGCGGGTCTTCCAGGAGGAGATCTTCGGACCGGTCGTGACGGTCGCCTCGTTCCGCGACTATGACGACGCGATCTCGATCGCCAACGACTCGATCTACGGCCTGGGATCAGGCGTCTGGAGCCGCGACACGGACCTCACCTTCCGGGCGGCCCAGGACATCAAGGCGGGACGCGTGTGGGTCAACACCTACCACCAGTACCCCGCGGGCGCCGGGTTCGGCGGCTACAAGCAGTCCGGCTACGGTCGCGAGACCGACCAGCAGACGCTGCGCAACTACCAGGAGGTCAAGAGCGTCCTGGACAACCACGACCCGCTGCCGCTCGGCTTCTTCGTCTGAGTGCGTCGGCTGAGTCGGCGCGTGCCCGCGTCGGACCCGATCACGGGTCCGGCGCGGGCACTGTCACGCTTCCGACGGTCCGAGCGGCGTGGCTGAGGTCCCGCCCTCTGCCGGTATGCCGTGGCGCCGATCGCAGGGGCTCGTCGGGCGGTCACGGCTGTCTGCGCCGTGGCCTCGTTCGGTGCTGTCGTGTCAAGCCCTGCGGGTCGTTCTGTGGATGGTGGGGTGATTCGAACAGGGCCTGTGGACAACGGGATTGGCGCTGTCTGAGGGACGGCGGGGTGTCAGTGGTCGGGTCTAGCGTTGTGGTCATGGAGCAGGAGTCGCAGGGACAGCGGGACATAGAGCCGGACGGGCCGGGCGGGCCGGCGTGGCCGGCCCCGGGGAGTGCGGGTGCAGGGCTCGGCGCGTTGTTCGGTGACCTTGCGTCGTGGAAGACGACGGCCCCGCGCTCCGAGCACACCGACGCCGCCGACGCTGCT
>JBBRZC010000238.1:0-3378 GCA_038237075.1 Actinomycetales bacterium | reverse complement strand
TGACCACCGAGGCGCAGCCGGACCTCCAAGGGTGGACGATCTGGGAGACGATCGCCCACACGGTCGAGGCCGACGACCTCATCGTGTACCTGGTCATCGACGGGGCCCACCGTGGCTTCAACACCAAGACGCACCGCGACAAGGCGACGCTAGTGAGCAAGCTCGTCATCGTCAACGGACACTCCGGCTACCCGAAGATCCCGATCGAATGGGGCATCTCCACGACGATCGAGCGGTTCAAGGAGGCGATGCACGCAGCTGACGCGGAGAAGGACCGACGCGCGCTGCCGCCGATCACGGTGGACGGGTTCCGCGTCCAAGAGCCCGGCCTCATCAAGGACACCGTCATCCTCGAGATCCGGGCCGAGGCGGGCAGCTTCGACACCGTGCTCGCTCGCCGCGCCGCCAAGAAGCTGCGCAGCTCGACCGAGCGGTGGGCGAGTAACGCCGCACGCAGGGGTCGGTGGACGTCGTGCGAGCCCTCCTCGTGATGCAGGCGCCGAACACTCCCGACTCCGACCAGCCGGGGCAAGCATTGGCCGAGGTGTTGAAGGAGTCTCCCGAGTTCCGGGAGACCGCCGTCGGCACGTCTTCGGTGAGCACATCACCCTGAAGTTCGGGACGTGGGAGGTGCCAAGAGTGGGCGACCGTGTTCACCTCGCGCGCGTGGGCTGACTGGACTGCGCCTGCGCCCACTGCCGCAGACCCTGGGTGGACACCGCTGGCCTAGGAGGTCAGAGACGGGACGCGCCAAGCCGGTCTACCGACGAGGACGAGGACGAGGCCCTGCGATTGGAGCGGGCCTGGGGGTGATACTGAGCGCGTGACCGTGACCGCCTCGCCGAGGGGGCCAGACCACGATCCCGTAGCACCCCGACGAGGAGCCCCATGACCAGGGAATCGACTGCACCGACCTTCGCCCCCACCCCGAGGGGCGAGCTGTCGGCCGAGGATCGAGAAGGCCTCGATGCTGTTGTCGCGGGGATGAAGGGGGGCGAGTCACGCTGGGCGGCGATGGGCCTGTCGGCCCGCGTGGACCTTCTCGCCGACGTGCACCGAAGTGTCGCCGCTGCTGCTGATGAGTGGGTGGCCGGCGCGGTGCGCGCCAAGGGCCTGGACGCCGCTTCGCCACTGGTGGGCGAGGAGTGGATCTCGGGGCCCTACTGCACCCTGACCGCGCTGCTCGGCCTCCAACACTCGCTCTCTGCCGTGGCCGCGGGCCGCAGCCCCATCGACGGGAAGGTTCTCGGCACGGCCCCCGGCGGTCGGGTGACCGTCCCGGCCCTCCCCTCGAACCGCTTCGAGTACCTCCTGCTCCACGGCTTCACCGCGGACGTGTGGATGACGCCGGGGGTGACCGCCGACCAGGTGCGCTCGCGCGCAGGGATCGGGGCGCAGACCCCGTCCGAGACCGGTGGGGTCGGCCTGGTCCTCGGGGCCGGCAACATCACCTCGATCGCCCCGCTCGACGTCATCTACGAGCTCGTGGCCAACAACCGCGTCGTCGTCCTCAAGCTCAACCCGACGCTCGACGAGCTGCTCCCGGCCTACGAGGCGGCCTTCGCCCCGCTGATCGACCTCGGTCTCCTCGCCATCGTCGCCGGTGGCGGCGACGTGGGCGGCTACCTTGCGCAGCACGACGGCATCTCGCATGTGCACATCACCGGAAGCGCGGCCACCCACGACCTCATCGTGTGGGGACGCGGCGAGAATGCCGTCGAGCGCCGGGCCGCGGGGACGCCGCTGCTCGAGACGCCGATCACGAGTGAGCTGGGTGGGGTCTCGCCGATCATCGTGGTGCCCGGCGACTGGTCGGCGGCGGACCTCGCCTTCCAGGCCGAGCACGTCGCGACGCAGCGTCTGCACAACGGCGGCTACAACTGCATCGCCGGACAGGTGGTCGTGCTGAGCAGCGACTGGCCGCAGCGCGAGGACTTCGTCGAACAGGTGCGCATCGCGATGGACAAGGCACCCGGACGCGAGCCCTGGTATCCCCGCAGCGGGGAGCGTGTCGCGGCCGCGGCCGCGGCATATGTCGATGCCGAGCGACTCGGACCTGACGGCGGACGACTGCTCGTCGACGCCCGCGGCTCCGACGCCGCATCGGTCGTCGAGACCACCGAGTACTTCTCCCCCGTGCTCGGCGTCGTCGACGAGCCGGGCACCGGTCAGGCCTTCCTCGACGCCGCCGTCGACCTCGTGAACCACGACTTCGTCGGCACCCTTGGCGCGAACGTGCTCGTCGACCCCGCGACCATGAAGGCCCTCGGCGAAGGGTTCGAGGACGCGATCGCGCGGCTCGAGTACGGAACCATCGCCATCAACGCCTGGACGGGGGTCGGTTTCCTCACCGCGAACGCCTCGTGGGGTGCCTTCCCCGGGCACACCCTGCAGGACGTCCAGAGCGGCATCGGCGTCGTGCACAACGCGTTCCTGCTCGCCGACATCGAGCGCACCGTCGTCCGCGGCCCCTTCCGTCCCTTCCCCCGGTCGGTCATAGGCGGCGAGTTCGCCCTCACACCCAAGCCGCCGTGGTTCGTCTCGGCCCGCAGCGCGCGCACGACCGGCGAGCTCCTCACGCGCTTCGCGGCGCACCCGTCGTGGGCCAAGATCCCCCGCATCTTCGGATCGGCGTTCATGGCCTGAGGACGTCACGGTTCAGGCGCCGGGTGCGCCCCACTCGGGGGTCACTCCTGACCACCGGCTCGTCGGCGTGAATAGGCGCACACGTGGATATCGGTCATCGCACCAAGCTCCTGGTCTACGAGCTATGCGCACAGGGGAGGCGAGTATTTCCCAAGGGGCAGGGGTTGTAGGCGGACTGTCCTCACTGGTGTTCAAACGGAGGTCGGCTCCGGCTCAGGCGAATCAGCCTTCGACTGCTACGCCCTGCTGGAGCCATTTGCGGTGCCGCCGATGCTGGGCATCGACTACCGGATGCCGCTTTCCAGGACGAACACCACCGGGCCCGGGCGGCCGAGCTCGGCCTGCGCTTCGCCATGCCCGACACCGTGCCGACGCGCGCGATCGTCGAGCACCGCGTCGAGATCTCGTGGGACGGCGGCCAGTCTTGGACGCGTCCGGACCGCGTCCGGCGTGAGCAGACGTGGCGCACGGCCCGGATGCCCAACCAGCCGGGTGGCATCGTTGGCCTGCGCGTCGGGGCGACCGACGCAGGCGGGCGCGTGGGGTCCCATCGGGTCGTCGACGTCTACGAGGTGTCCGGGCGTGACGAGGTCCTGGCTCGGGCGGGCGCCTTTCCTGCTTGCCGGGGGAGTGGTAGACATCACGACGTGACCCGTCCGGGTCGCCGACTCAGCATGAGAGGTGGCGTCGATGAGTGACGCAGCGAGTGCGTCCACAGCCCCCGGGGCTGAC
>JBBRZC010000237.1:0-3407 GCA_038237075.1 Actinomycetales bacterium | reverse complement strand
TATCGCTGCCAGAACACCGCCACTTGGCGCCGACAGCCACAGCGGCCCGCCGTCCCGCAGGACCCGCCCGCGAAGTGCCCGGTGATGGGGGGCCAACCGGGACATCGAACGTCACCGTGGCCGCCTGCGTGGTTCCGCCGGCCGGTATCGCTCGAAGGTCCGCCGCTCGCGTGACGCCACCGGGGGTCATCGCGCCCGGCTCTGGCACGATGACGCCCGTGCGCGTCGTCCTCGCCCCGGACCGGTTCTCCGGCACCCTGACCGCAGCGGAGGCGGCCGACGCGATGGCCCGAGGGTGGCGGCGCGCCGCCCCCCACGACGAGCTCGTGCTCGTGCCGATGTCAGACGGCGGCAGCGGGTTCGTCGACGTGCTGGCTCCGGCGCTCGGCGGCGAGGTCCTCGCCGCGACGGTCGCCGACCCGCTCGGACGGCCGGTGCCCGCAGCCATCCTCCTCGCCGAACGCGACGGGACGCGCACGGCATACCTCGACGCCGCCCAGGCGTGCGGGCCGCACCTCCTCGCCCTCGGCGAGCGCGACCCGACGCGGACCACCTCGACCGGCCTGGGCGAGCTCGTCGCGCTCGCGCTGGCGTCCGGGGCGCGCCGCGTCGTCGTCGGGGTGGGAGCGGTCGTCAGCCACGACGCCGGTGCCGGCCTGCTCGCCGCGCTCGGCCTGGGGGAGCGGGCGCGGCTCGGACGCGGCGGTCTGGCGCTGGCGGGCCTCACTCCCGAAGACCTGCGCGGCCTCGACACCGTGGTTGCCAGGTGGCGCGACGTCGACCTCGTCCTCGCCACCCCCGACGACCTCCCGCTGCTCGGTCTGCAGGGCACGAGCGCCCTCCACGCGGCGGGCCGCGGCACCACACCCGAGCAGGCGCAGGCCCTCGAGGGCTCGCTCGGGCACTTCGCACACCTCGTGCGCCGGGCTCGGCCGGAGCCGCTCGACCTGCTCACGGGCGCGGCACGGCGGCTGGACAAGGAGCCCGGAGCCGGGGCTGGCGGCGGCCTGGGGTTCGCCCTGCTGCTGCTGGGGGCCCGACGGGTCAGCGGAGTCGACCTCGTCGCCCGGACCCTCGGCCTGCGCGAGACCGTCGCCGCCGCCGACCTCGTCGTCACCGGCGAGGGCACCTTCGACTGGCGGAGCCTGCACGACGCCGTCGTGTCCGCGGTCGCCGAAGTCGCCCTCGGCGTGGGAGTGCCCGCCGTCGTGCTCGCCGGCCAGGTCTCGGTCGGCCGCCGCGAGGCGATGGCCGCAGGGCTCTCCGGCGCGTATGCCGTGTGCGAACGGCCCGACCAGGTGCGGGGCGCGCTCGCGGACCCCGCCGGCACCCTGGAGTCGCGCGCCGCCCGGGTCGCGGCCACGTGGTCGCCGCCCCCGATACCGCGAGGGCCCACCACGACGTAAACTGTCCCGGTGCCGGGGAACAGAACCCGGACGACAGAGGTTGACGCCGAGGCACAGCCCCACCCGCAAGCCAAAGGACGATACGGATGAGCGTTCAGGACCAGACCCAGACCAGCACGCCGGAGTCCGACACCGCTGCGCACGGCATCGTCCTCACCGACGTGGCTGCCAGCAAGGTCAAGAGCCTGCTCGACCAGGAGGGCCGCGACGACCTGCGACTTCGCGTCGGCGTCCAGCCGGGCGGCTGCTCCGGCCTGATCTACCAGCTCTACTTCGACGAGCGAGCCCTCGACGGCGACCTCGTGCGCGGCTTCGGTGGCGTCGAGGTGGTCGTGGACCGGATGAGCGCCCCCTACCTCGTCGGCGCGACGATCGACTTCGCCGACACCATCGAGAAGCAGGGGTTCACCATCGACAACCCCAACGCGGGCAGCTCGTGCGCCTGCGGCGACAGCTTCAGCTGACGCAGCCCGCCCCCCCCGTAGGGCACGCGCGACGAGAACGGGCCCCCCGGGTGTCATCCCAGGCCTGTTCGTCGTCCCACGGCATCCCCCGGGCCTCCACGGGCCTCCCACGGGCTCACGGGCCCCGAGATGGCTGGCGGCAGCCAGCACATCGGGTACGTTCGCCGGGTGAAGATCGCCGTGACCGGGTCCATTGCCACCGACCACCTCATGACCTTCCAGGGACGCTTCGCCGACTCCCTGGTCGTCGAGCAGCTCGACAAGATCTCGCTCTCCTTCCTCGCGGACGAGCTGGAGATCCGTCGTGGGGGAGTCGCCGCGAACATCGCCTTCGGCATGGCCAACCTCGGACAGCGCCCGATCCTCGTCGGCGCCGTCGGCGAGGACTTCGCCGACTACCGGTCGTGGCTCGAGCGGCACGGCGTCGACTGCGAGGCGGTGCACGTCTCGGACACGAGGCACACGGCCAGGTTCGTCTGCACGACCGACACCGACATGGCCCAGATCGCGACGTTCTACGCCGGCGCGATGTCGGAGGCCCGCCAGATCGAGCTCAAGCCTGTTGCCGACCGGGTCGGTGGCCTCGACCTCGTCCTCATCGGCGCCAACGACCCCGAGGCGATGCAGCGGCATACCCAGGAGTGCCGCACCCGCGGGATCCCCTTCATCGCCGACCCGTCCCAGCAGCTCGCCTTCGCCGACGGCCCCTTCATCCGCCGCCTCATCGACGGGGCGGCATATCTCTTCACCAACGAGTACGAGGCGCACCTCACCGAGCAGAAGACCGGCTGGACCGCCGACGAGGTCCTTGCCCGGGTCGGCACTCGGGTCATCACCCGGGGGCCCGACGGGGTGAACGTGCAGCGCCAGGGCTTCGAGGACGTCCACGTGCCCGTCGCGCGCGAGGTGCGCCGGGCCGACCCCACGGGGGTCGGCGACGCCTTCCGGGCCGGCTTCCTCACCGGGCTCGCAGGCGGTCTCGGGCTGCAGCGCTGCGCCGAGCTCGGGTCGATGCTCGCGACCTACGTCATCGAGACCGTCGGCACCCAGGAGTACGGCCTGACCCAGGATCACTTCCTCGCCCGCCTCGCCGAGTCCTACGGTGAGGACGCCGCCCGCGAGATCGGCCCCGTCGTGGCCTGCGTACGGGGCTGACCGGCGGCGGACCCGAAGTTCCGCGAGCCCACGACTCCACGAGCCCAGGAGCCCAGGAGCCGAGGAGCCCACGAGCCCACGAGCGTGCTGGACCGCCACAGCGAGACGGCGAGGAGGACCGTGCCGACGCTTCCCGAGCCGTCGCGCTACGCCTTCGACCTCGGCCGCGTCGCGCCCGGTGACGACCTCGTCGGCGCCGGGGCAGACCTCGCCCCGGGTACTCTCCTGCGGGCCTACGCCCACGGCGTGTTTCCCATGGGCCTCGGTCGCCACGGCGCGCCCCCCATGGGGTGGTGGTCGCCCGACCCCCGCGGCATCCTGCGGGTGGGGGACCTGCACGTCAGCCGGTCACTGCGGCGGTCGCTGCGCTCCTTCGAGATCC
>JBBRZC010000236.1:0-3457 GCA_038237075.1 Actinomycetales bacterium | reverse complement strand
CTGGCGGGCAGACCGGCCGCGTCGGCGCACGTCCGCTGGCTCGTCCTCGGCATGGTGGCCACGGTGACCGCCGTCGCCCTCGCGGGAAGCGGTCTCGCCCCCTTCGACGACCTGGGGACGGGTGCCAACACGCACGCCACGGTCACCTCGTCCGCCGGGTGAGCGCAGTCTGAGCACGCACGATGGCGCCGCCCTGAGCAGCGCGCAGAGGGGCCCGGGTCGACGACCTGGGCCCTTCTTCCGTCAACACGGTCTCCTTTGTCGTCATTGCCAGGTCCGGCACACGGCCCCCTCTCACGCCAGGGCCGAGAGACGCGACCTTGGTCCTGCTCGGTGAGTACCCATGGGGGGTATGCTGATCGTATGACAGGAGGGGCCACGATGACGACCACACCACTGACCAGCACACCGACGACCGGCACATCCCGCGCACCCGCCGCACCCGGATACCTCGACAGCAAGGACGCCCAGCTGCGGCGGCTGAGGCGCATCGAGGGCCAGATCCGCGGGCTGCAGCGCATGGTCGAGTCCGAGACCTACTGCATCGACATCCTCACCCAGGTCGCCGCGGCGACCAAGGCCCTCGAAGCCGTGGCGCTCGGCCTGCTCGACGACCACCTGCGCCACTGCATGGTCCATGCCGCCCAGGACCCCTCCGTCGACCTCGACGCCAAGGTCGACGAGGCCTCGGCCGCCATCGCCCGACTCGTACGTTCCTGAACCGACGCGCCCGCAGGACGCGACGCCACGAGAACCCAGAACACCATGAAAGCAGGAGAGACCCATGAGCACCCAGACCTTTCCCGTCACCGGCATGACCTGCAGCCACTGCGTCGGCGCCGTGACCAGCGAGCTGAAGCAGCTGCCCGGGGTCACCGACGTCAGCGTCGACCTCGTCGCCGGCGGCACGTCCCAGGTCACCGTGGCGAGCGGCGCGCCGCTGGGCGAGGCCGATGTCGCCGGCGCCCTGGACGAGGCCGGCGACTACCACCTCGCCGCCGGCTAGCAACCACCGCAAGCCAACCCGCGCCACGCGCCGGCCCCCGGGCCGAGAAGGACGAACCGATGGACATCCCCACGGACACCTCGCAGCGGCAGAGCGGCGACGTCGAGCTCGTCATCGGAGGGATGACCTGCGCCTCCTGCGCCGCCCGTATCGAGAAGAAGCTCAACAAGCTGCCCGGCGTCACCGCCAGCGTCAACTACGCCACCGAGAAGGCGCGGGTCAGCTACCCGCCCGACGTCGTCCCCCAGGACCTCGTCGCCGTCGTCGAGGCCACCGGCTACACCGCCACCCTGCCGGCCCCGCCCGTCCGCGACGAGCCCGGTCACGAGGGGACCGGTCAGGCGGGCCCCGGCCAGGACGCCCAACAGGCCCGAGACACCGAGGCAGAGGCCCTGCGTCGCCGGCTCGTGATCTGTGCGGTCCTCACGCTCCCGGTCCTGCTGCTCGCGATGGTCCCGCCGCTGCAGTTCGACAACTGGCAGTGGATCTCCCTGACCCTGGCCTCGCCGGTGGTGGTGTGGGGTGCGCTGCCCTTCCACCGCGCCGCCTGGACCAACCTGCGGCACGGGGCAGCCACGATGGACACGCTGATCTCGGTCGGGGTCGGCGCGGCATACCTCTGGTCTCTCTGGGCCCTCCTCCTCGGGGGTGCCGGCATGACGGGCGTCCGGATGCCCTTCGAGCTGCTGCCCAGCCGTTCCGGCGGCGCCCAGCCGGAGATCTACCTCGAGGTCGCGTCCGCGGTGACCACGCTCATCCTCGCCGGGCGCTATGCCGAGGCCCGCGCCAAGCGCGCCTCCGGCGCGGCCCTTCGGGCCCTGCTCGACCTCGGCGCCAAGGACGTCGCGGTGCTGCGAGACGGCTCGTCCGGGCCGGTCGAGGTGCGTATGCCGGTGGGCCGGCTCGCCGTTGGCGACCGGTTCGTCGTGCGACCGGGTGAGAAGATCGCCACCGACGGCACCGTGACCACGGGCAGCTCCGCGGTGGACGCGTCGATGCTCACCGGCGAGTCGGTGCCCGTCGAGGTGGGGCCCGGCGATCCGGTCGTCGGGGCCACCGTGAACGCCGGAGGTCGCATCGTCGTCGAGGCGACCAGGGTCGGCTCAGACACCCAGCTCGCCCAGATGTCGCGGCTCGTCGAGGACGCCCAGAACGGCAAGGCGCAGGTGCAGCGCCTGGCGGACCGGGTCTCCGCGGTGTTCGTGCCGATCGTGCTCGTCCTCGCGCTCGGCACGCTCGCCGCCTGGCTGCTGACGGACCACACCGTGACCGCCGCCTTCACGGCCGCGGTCGCCGTGCTCATCATCGCCTGCCCGTGCGCGCTCGGACTGGCCACTCCCACAGCGCTGCTCGTCGGGACCGGCCGCGGCGCCCAGCTGGGAATCCTCATCAAGGGCCCCCAGATCCTCGAGTCGACCCGCCGGGTCGACACCGTCGTCCTCGACAAGACCGGCACCGTCACCACCGGGCACATGGGCGTCACAGCAGTCCACCAGGCAGACGGCCAACCGCTCGCCGAGGTGCTCGCGGTCGCCGGCGCCCTCGAGGACGCCTCGGAGCACCCCATCGGCCGCGCCATCGCCGGCTACGCCCGCGAGTCCGGCGTGGACCTGGCCTCCGTCACGGACTTCACGAGCCACGGCGGCAACGGGGTCGGTGGAGTCGTCGACGGCCATGCCGCCCTCGCAGGGCGCAGGTCGTGGCTCGCCGACACCTGGTCGCTCACCGCGCCGGCCGCGCTCGTCGGGCTCGCCGACGCCGCCGAGGAGGACGGGCGCACCCCGGTATGGGTCGCGTGGGACGGCCGGATCCGCGCCGTCGTCGTCGTCTCCGACACGATCAAGGCGACCTCCGCCCAGGCGATCGCCGAGCTCAGGGCGCTCGGACTGCGTCCGGTGCTCCTCACCGGCGACAACGCCCGGGCCGCGCGGTCCGTCGCCCAGCAGGTCGGCATCGGCGCCGCCGACGTGATCGCCGAGGTCATGCCGGCCGACAAGGTCGACGTCATCACGCGCCTCCAGGGCGAGGGGGCCATCGTGGCCATGGTCGGCGACGGCGTCAACGACGCGGCAGCCCTCGCCCAGGCCGACCTCGGGCTGGCCATGGGCACCGGCACCGACGTCGCCATCGAGGCCTCGGACCTGACCCTCGTGAGCGGCGACCTGCGAGCCGCCGGGGACGCCATCCGGCTGGCCCGCGCCACCCTGCGCACCATCAAGGGCAACCTCTTCTGGGCGTTCGCCTACAACGTCGCCGCGCTCCCCCTGGCCGCCCTGGGCCTGCTCAACCCGATGGTCGCTGGAGCCGCGATGGCGTTCAGCTCGGTCTTCGTCGTGACCAACAGCCTGCGCCTGCGCAGCTTCACGACCCGTCGCTGACTCCGCCCGGGGTCGCCTGGGTCGCGCGCGGTCGCGCCACGTGCGCCCCCCAGACCGCTCCAGCACCATCGCT
>JBBRZC010000235.1:0-3542 GCA_038237075.1 Actinomycetales bacterium | reverse complement strand
GGTCACCATCGCTGAGCGCAGCCAGCCGGGCCGCCGCTCGAACGGCGCCGCCGTGCCCTCGGCCACCGCCGCCGCCGCCACGCCCCAAACGCCAGCACCAGCACCAGCACCGGCGTCGACCCCATCCTGTTCGAACATGTGTCCAGCCTGGATCACCCCACCGACACCCCACCCCCGTTCTCCACAACCGGGACCTCGAAGTGCCACAACCCGCCTCGGAGAACGCCTCACTCACCCGATGGACCGATGACGTCGGGGCGGGCGAGCCGGGGGTGGTGCTGGCTCAGGACAGGCCGAGGTGGGCGTTCTCGAGCTCGGCCACGGCCTCGTCCGGCCCGCTGATGTCGACCTGGGCGACCCGGGCCCGGCCGTACGCGTAGAGCGCCAGCTCCCCGGCCCGGCCCCGCAGGACGACGGCGCCCTGGTCGCTCGGCGGCTTCACGGCATACCGGCCGATGTCCTCGGCGACGAGGACGGCGCCCACGGGGCTCCGGCGGAACATCAGCTTGGCGCCCGCCCGCAGACTGCGCCACAGTGCCCGCTCGAGGTCCGGCTCGATCCGGCGCGGCTCGAAGCCCGGTGTGCCACGCAGGACGTCCTCGTGGTGGATGAAGAACTCGACCTTGTTCATCGCTTCGTCGATGGCGCCGAGGCGAGCCGGCGACCACGCGGGCGGGCCCTGGCGCACCTCCTCCACCAGTGACTCCCAGTCCTGCGCCGCCTTGTCGCGCATCCCGTCGTCGAGGCGCTGCTTGAGCGGAGGCACGAACATCCCCACAGCGAGGTCCGGGCGGGAGTCGCGGATGACGAGGTGGGCCGCGAGGTCGCGGGTGAGCCAGGGGCTGCAGAGGGTCGGCGCGTCGGGACCGACCCGGAGGAAGGTGTCGCAGAGGGCCTGGCGTTCCTGCTGTGCGTAACGGGTCATACCGCCATCGTGTCATCCGGTGAGTCCGGTCAACGAACCCGGTCGACGCACCCGGGAGTGGGGCCCTACCCTGCGACGGGTGGTGCGCCTCCAGACCCCCGCAGCGGCCCTGCACGGGCGGTGGCTCGCGATGGCGCGCGAGTTCGACGGAGCGCACATCGACGGCTCCGGGCTCGGCACCCTCACGGTCGAGGAGCTAGCCGACCCCTCGGCGTTCGCCGCCTGGGTCGATGCGGTCCGCGCGGGGGAGCGCGGGGAGGGGCTGGCGCCGGGTCACGTCCCCGCGACGCTGTGGTGGCTGGCCGACAGGGACGAGATCGTCGGCACCATCCAGCTACGGCACTCTCTCAACGACTACCTCCAGCGCGAGGGCGGTCACATCGGGTATGCCGTGCGGCCGAGTGCGCGTCGGCGCGGCCACGCCGGCGCGGGGCTGGAGCTCGTCCTCGACGAGTGCGTCCGCCGCGGCATCGACCCCGTGCTCCTCACCTGCGACGACGACAACGTCGGCTCGTCCCGGACCATCGAGGCCCACGGCGGGGTGCTCGAGGACGTCGTCGCGGGACTGCGCCGCTACTGGGTCACCCTGCGCGACCGCTGACCGCTGACCGCTGACCGCTGACCGCCGACCGCCGACGCCTGACCCCTGATCACCTGCCACCTGGCGCCGCGCACAACCCTTGGCAGGATCTTGTTGGTCAGGGGCATACCTGCCACTCGCGCCCGACCGCGGTCATGGCGCAGGATGGCGCCGTGGCCCTCACCGACCTGCGCCGGCGACGCGCGACGACCAGCCGCATCCACCCGGCCTGGTGGGTGGCGCTCGTCGCCTTCCTCACTGCCATCGGGGCGGCCGGCTTCCGCTCGGCACCCGGGGTGCTCATCACGCCGCTGCACGACGAGTTCGGCTGGCCGATGGGGCTCATCGGGTCGGCCGTCTCGGTCAACCTCGTCCTCTTCGGGCTCGCCGCGCCCTTCTCGGCGGCGCTCATGGAGCTGCTCGGGGTTCGCCGTGTCGTCGCGGCGGCGCTGGTCCTCGTCAGTCTCGGGGCCCTGCTGCCGGTCTGGATGACCGCGTCCTGGCAGCTCGTCCTCTGCTGGGGCGTCCTCGTCGGCCTCGGCACCGGGGCGATGTCGATGTCCCTCGTCGCGACGGTGACCGGGCGCTGGTTCGTGGCCCGCCGCGGACTCGTCACCGGCGTGCTCACCGCGGCCGGCGCGACCGGTCAGCTCGTCTTCCTGCCGCTCCTCGCCTGGCTCGCGGAGAACCACGGCTGGCGCTCGGCGGCCATTGCCACGGCGTGCGCCGCGCTGCTCGTCGTCCCGCTGGTCCTGTGGCGCTTCCACAACCACCCGGCCGAGCTCGGGGTCACGGCATACGGCGCTCCGGTCGGCACGCCGGTCGCGGCCCCGCCCCGGCCAACCCGCAACCCCGCCGCGCTGGCCGTCGTCGCGCTGCGCGACGCGTCGCGTCGCGGCGTCTTCTGGCTCCTCGTGGGCAGCTTCGCGGTCTGCGGCATGTCGACGACCGGGCTGGTCGGCACCCACTTCATCCCCGCGGCGCACGACCACGGGATGCCCCAGACGACCGCCGCCTCGCTCCTCGCCGTCGTCGGGGTGTTCGACATCATCGGGACGATCTTCTCCGGCTGGCTGACCGACCGCTTCGACGCCCGCTTCCTCCTGGCCATGTACTACACGCTGCGCGGCGCCTCGCTGTTCCTTCTCCCTTCGCTCTTCGGCGACTCGATGCACCCCAGCATGCTCGCCTTCATCCTCTTCTACGGGCTCGACTGGGTGGCCACCGTGCCACCGACGATGGCCCTGTGCCGGGCCTGCTTCGGCGACCGGGCGCCGGTCGTCTTCGGCTGGGTCTTCGCCTCGCACCAGCTCGGGGCGGCCGTCGCCGCGGCGGGGGCGGGCATCGTCCGCGACCAGCTCGGCTCCTACGACCTGGCCTGGTATGCCGCGGGGGCGCTCTGCGTCGTCGCCGCCTCGCTCTGCGTGGCCATCCGTGTCCGGCCGCTCGAGTCCCTCGTCGCCCGTCCCGGCGGAGTCTGACCAGCAGGCCCCGGGCGGGCAGCCCGCTCGACGCCTCCCCACTGGGCGAGCGCTGTCCGACCCCCGTGAAACACTCGAGGGAACCCACCACCTCCCTCGTGACCCGGAGAAACCGACGTTGTCCACGCTCCTCCCGACGCCCTCGAACGCCACGCTGCGGCGTGGCTTCGCCGTCATCGCCGCCGGCATCCGCACCGAGCCGCGGTGGTTTGCGGTCTCCGTGGTGGGCTCGTGCATCTACGGCGTGATGACGGGAGGCACCGCCTGGGTCATCGGCCGGGTGGTCCACGACACCGTCGCGCCGGCCATCGCCGCGCACAGCGTGTCCACGGGCCAGCTGGCGCGGGCCGGGCTGCTCCTCGCGGCCGTCGTCCTGGTCAACGTCGTCGGCATCGTCGTGCGCCGCATCGCGGCAGGCGTCACCGGCTTCAACCTCGGGGCGACGTTCCGCCGCCGGGTCACCCGCCAGTACCTGCGGCTGCCGCTGAGCTGGCACCACCGGCATCCCTCTGGGCAGCTGCTCTCCAACGCCAACGCCGACGTCGAGGCGACGTGG
>JBBRZC010000234.1:0-3624 GCA_038237075.1 Actinomycetales bacterium | reverse complement strand
GTCGAGTACCCCGAGGACGTAGGACTGGTCCTTGGCCGGGTCGGCGGCCCGGTGCAGCTCGCGGCGGCCGTCGGCGGCGGGGACGACGCGGGCGTAGTGACCTGTTGCCACGGCGTCGAAGCCCAGGGCCACGGCCTTGTCGAGCAGCGCGGCGAACTTGATCTTCTCGTTGCACCGCAGGCACGGGTTGGGAGTCCGGCCCGCGGCATACTCCGCGACGAAGTCGTCCACGACGTCCGCCTTGAAGCGCGCGGCCATGTCCCACACGTAGAAGGGGATGCCTAGGACGTCGGCGACCCGTCGGGCGTCGCCCGCGTCCTCGATGGTGCAGCAGCCCCTGGCGCTCTCGCGCAGCGTCGCGGCGCTCTGGCTCAGCGCGAGGTGCACCCCCACGACCTCATGGCCGGCGTCCACCATCCGGGCGGCGGCGACGGCCGAGTCCACGCCGCCGCTCATCGCCGCGACGACGCGCATCAGGACACTCCCGCGGCCCGCCGCGAACGTTCGACCGCCGCAGGGAGGGCTGCCAGGACGGCGTCGACGTCGTCCTGGGTCGAGGTCCGGCCGAGGGTGAGTCGCAGGGCACCCCGGGCCTGCCGGTCGCTGAGCCCCATGGCGAGCAGCACGTGGCTCGGCTGGGGCACGCCGGCCTGGCACGCCGAACCCGTGGAGCACTCGATGCCCGCCGCGTCGAGGAGGTAGAGCAGCGAGTCGCCCTCGCAGCCGGGCACAACGAGATGGGCGTTCCCCGGCAGCCGGTGCTCGCGGTCACCCGGCGTCCAGGCCCCGCCCGGGGTGATGTCGTAGCCAAGGCCCATCGCGCCGGAGATGAGGGCATCCCGCAGGCCGACGAGCCGCTCGGCCTCAGCGTCGACGTCGAGCACCGAGGTCTCCACGGCGACGGCGAAGGCCCGGATCGCGGCGACGTCGAGGGTCCCGCTGCGCACCTGACGTTCCTGGCCACCACCGTGCGACAGCGGCACGAGCTGGTGGTCGCGCTTGACGACGAGGGCACCGACCCCGACGGGACCACCGAGCTTGTGCGCGGTGACGGCGACGAGGTCGGCATCGCTGGCAGCGATGTCGAGCGGCAGGTGGCCGAGGGCCTGGACCGCGTCGGTGTGCACCGGTATGCCGTGTTCGTGGGCCTCGGCGACGATCCCGGCGATGTCCTGCACCGTGCCGACCTCGTTGTTGGCCCACATCACCGAGACGAGCGCGACGGAGCCCGGGTCCTGCTCGATCGCGGCCCGGACGGTCTCGGGCGCGACAACCCCTGTGCTGTCGCAGTCGAGCCAGGTGATCTTGGCGCCCTCGTGGGCGGCGAGGAAGTCGACGCAGTCGAGCACGGCATGGTGCTCGATGGCGCTGACGAGGAGCCGAACCCGCCGCGGGTCCGTGTCGCGGCGCGCCTTGAAGGTGCCCTCGACGGCGAGGTTGTCCGCCTCCGTGCCGCCGGAGGTGAAGACGACCTCCGAGGGACGGCAGCCGATGGCCCGGGCGATCGTCTCGCGGGACTCCTCCACGACGCGGCGCGCGGCCCGCCCCGAGGTGTGCAGCGACGACGCGTTGCCGACGACGGACAGCTGCGCCGTCATCGCCGCCATCGCCTGCGGCAGCATCGGTGCCGTCGCGGCGTGGTCGAGGTAGTGGCGCACCGCACGAGTTTACCGACGCCGCCTGGATTCCGTGCCCCACAGCTGCCGCGGGCGCTGTGCGGACGGTTGCCGTGGCGTCATTCCGCCGCGCCCGGGATCGCCTCAGTGATCGGAGGTCGGGGTGGTCCTGACGGCCTCGCGGGCCGTCGGGTACTCCCAGGCCATGAGGTCGCGCGCGGTACGGCCATCGGCCAACAGCTTCTGGAGGACTTCGTCCCCGAGCCAGTAGCCACTGCGAACCGGCAGCCCGGAGCCGGGACGGGCGCTGAACAGGTGGGCCACCGTGTCCGGGTCGGTGCTGTCGAGCGCGTCCAGTACCACTTCTCGAATGGCGTCCTCTTGCCTGCCGCATTCCAGCAACCAGTCGTGGTGTGCCTCGTCAAACCACAAGTAGGCCGAGTCCGACAGGCCTGGTCGTAGCTGCCGAGAGAGGGCAACTGCCAGCCCCTCGCTCACGAGTGCCTCCAGGACCGTTTCGGGCCAGGGCGAGGCCATCAGGCGCTGATGAGCCACGTGCGTTGCCTCGTGGAGGACGAGCACCTCGTCACCTGGGGAGTCATCGAGAAGCTCTAGGGCAACGAACAGGGTGGGCGCCCCTCGATGGTCGGCGACCCAGCCGTTGGAGGTACCCCCGCCGACGAGCATGACCAACGGAAGATCAGGGTCGTCCAACACACCCAGGTCACAGAGCGCCGCTCCCGCGTCGGCGGCGAACGCGCGCACCCGCAGCTCCCGTGCTGAGACGAGAGGCGCCTGCACCTCGACCGAGTCCGCTGCGGCCGCACGACGTGCCGGGTTTCCCCAGCTCGAGTAGTGTACGTCGTGAACACGTCGGGATGCGCTGCCTCGTACTGCTCAACCCAAGCGGTGCGCCGCGCCGCGCCGTCGGGCACGTCCAGGAGCCGCAGGTAGTCCTGGACCGTCGAAGACACCGGCATTGGCTTCCCCCAGTTCGCGACAACGACGTCCAGAACTCACCAACCGATGACCCGGAGCCACCGATCGTACGCGCGTCGCGTGCCGTGTCAGCGCTGCCTGTCAAACTGTGAGCGCCGGTGCGCAACTCCGGCCGCCGTCCTCGTCTGCCTGCGATCTCGTTGTCCGGCAGTCAAATTCGTTCTGATTCGGTGTTGCCTGGCACAGGCGTATCGAGTACACTCGTACACATGATCGAGACCGCAGAGGCGCTGACGACCGGGGACCTGACGGCCCTCGTCGCGTTGCTGTCCCGTCTCGACGGGCGGGTCGGTGATGCGGAGCGGGTCGACCAGCTGACGGTGTTGGAGCGGGTCAAGTCCGCCGCGGCGGCGGCGCAGGTGCGGGTGACGGCGGCGTTCGTGGCCTCGCAGGCTCATGTCGCGAAGACGTGGACCGCGCAGGCGAAGGAGTGCTCGGACGGCAGTGACTTCGAGGGGTGGCGGGCCGCTCGGGAGCAGGCCAAGGCGGCGTCGCTCCGGCTGCCCGACCCTCAGTCCGAGACGGGGCAGTCCGGGAAGGGCCGTCGCCGGGGGTCTGCCGGTCCGGGCGGGTTGTCCGGGGTGGTGGGACAGGTGGCGTTGGCGCGGCGGGAGTCCCCGACCCTCGGCGCCGGACACGTCCGCCTCGCGGTCGCTCTGACAGTGGAGATGCCGCACACCTACGCCGCGCTCGCCGCCGGGGTCCTGAGCGAGTGGCGGGCCAACCTGATCGTGCGCGAGACCGCGGTCCTGACCGGTGAACAACGGACCGCGGTGGACGCGCAGATCGCCGCGGCTGCCACCGACGGGGGGCTCGGGGATCAGCTGGGGATGCTTGGGGACCAGGAGCTGGTCCGGCGGGTCAAGGCCATCGCGTACCGGATCGACCCGAAATCGGTGCTGAACCGCAACGCCCACGCCCACGGGCAGCGGCGGGTCTCCCTCCGCCCCGCCCCCGACACGATGGCGTACCTGAGCGCGCTGCTGCCGGTGGCGCAGGCCGTCGCCGC
>JBBRZC010000233.1:0-3646 GCA_038237075.1 Actinomycetales bacterium | reverse complement strand
TCGGGGTCGGCGATCGGCCCGTACATCGCGACGAGGGCGGGGCTGGCGGCGATGGCGCGGGTGGCCTCGACCGCCGCGGCCGGTGTGGTGTAGACCGCCACGGTCGCCTGCGCGGAGCTCCCGGCGAGGGCGACGAGGCCGAGGACGCAGAGCGGGATGAGCACCCGGTCGCGGCGGAGGGCGAGGCGCAGCACGGCGCCGGTGCCGGCGAGGCCGGTCGTCGCGTGGCCGGTCGTCGCGTGGCTGGTCGTCGCGTGGCTGGTTGTCGCGCGGCCGGTCATCGTGGCGCTCCCTCGGTGGCCCGGTCGGCGTCCGACCGGTACTGGTTCATGAAGAGCTGCTCGAGGGTGGGCGGCTGGCAGGTGAGGCTCTGGATGCCGTGCGTCCCGAGCTGCCGCAGCACGTCGCCGACCCCGGCGGTGTCCACGGTGAAGGTCAGTCGCTGGCCGTCGATGACGAGGTCGGCCAGCCCGGGGACACCGTCGAGGAGATCGGCGCCCGGCGGCTGCGCGAGGGTCACGTCGACGGACGTGCGGGTGAGGTGCCGCATCTCGGCGAGCGTCCCGGACTCCACGGTCCGCCCGGCCCGGATGATGCTCACCCGGTCGCAGAGGGCCTCGACCTCGCTGAGGATGTGGCTCGAGAGCAGCACGGTCCGGCCCTCGCGGCGGGCGTCCTCGACGGTCGTGCGGAAGACGGCCTCCATGAGCGGGTCCAGCCCGGAGGTGGGCTCGTCGAGGACGAGAAGCTCGACGTCGGAGGCCAGGGCCGCGACGAGCGCGACCTTCTGGCGGTTGCCCTTGGAGTAGCTGCGTCCCTTCTTCGTCGGGTCGAGGTCGAAGCGGGTGACGAGGTCGGCCCGCTTGGTCTCGTTGAGCCCGCCACGCAGCCGGCCCAGGAGGTCGATGACCTCGCCGCCGGAGAGGTTGGGCCACAGGGTCACGTCGCCGGGCACGTAGGCGAGCCTGCGGTGCAGCGTCTCGACGTCGCGCCAGGGGTCACCCCCGAGCAGCTCGGCGGTGCCGCCGTCGGCCCGCAGCAGACCGAGGAGGATGCGGATGGTGGTGGACTTGCCGGACCCGTTGGGCCCGAGGAACCCGTGGACCTCGCCGGTGGCGACCTCGAGGTCGAGCCCGTCGAGGGCGACGGAGGACCCGAACGACTTGCGCAGCCCCCGCACGACGATCGCTGGTGTCATGACCACGAGCGTATGCCGCGGCGGCCGGCCAGGGTGGTCGCCGGCATCCTCGCCGACGAGGACGACCAGCGGAGCCGCCGACCACGGCCGGTGAGGTTGCGCACGACAGGAGGCGCACGGCATACCGGCTGGCTAGGCTCGTGAGCATGGCCGAGATCCCGTCCGCCCGATCCGAGTCCGACCTGCCGATCAAGGGGGTCTACGGGGCCGGCGACCTCGAGGCGTTCGAGCCGGCGGAGCGCCTGGGTGAGCCGGGGCAGTACCCGTACACGCGCGGGGTCTACTCCTCGATGTACACCGGTCGGCCGTGGACCATGCGTCAGTACGCGGGGTTCGGGGACGCGAAGGAGAGCAACCAGCGCTACCACCAGCTCGTGAAGGCCGGGACCGGAGGCCTCAGCGTCGCCTTCGACCTGCCGACCCAGATGGGCTATGACAGCGACGAGCCCATCGCGAGCGGGGAGGTCGGCAAGGTCGGGGTCGCCATCGACTCGATCGACGACATGCGGATCCTCTTCCAGGGCCTGCCGCTCGACAAGGTCTCGACGTCGATGACCATCAACGCCCCGGCCGCGACCCTGCTGCTGCTCTATCAGCTCGTCGCGGAGGAGCAGGGGATCGCGGGCGCGGCCCTGACGGGGACGATCCAGAACGACGTGCTCAAGGAGTACATCGCCCGAGGCACCTACATCTACCCGCCGAAGGAGTCGCTGCGCCTCATCAGCGACATCTTCGCTTACTGCCACAGCGAGATGCCGCAGTGGAACACCATCTCGATCTCCGGCTACCACATGGCCGAGGCCGGGGCGACGCCCGTGCAGGAGATCGCGTTCACCCTCGCCAACGCCAAGGAGTACGTGCGCGCCGCGCAGGCTGCCGGGCTCGACGTCGACGACTTCGCCCCGCGGCTCTCGTTCTTCTTCGTCGCCCGCACGACCCTGCTCGAGGAGATCGCGAAGTTCCGTGCGGCCCGGCGGATCTGGGCGAAGATCATGCGCGACGAGTTCGGGGCCCGGAACCCGAAGTCGCTGATGCTGCGCTTCCACACCCAGACCGCCGGGGTGCAGCTCACCGCGCAGCAGCCCGAGGTCAACCTCGTGCGAGTGGCGCTCCAGGGACTCGGCGCCGTGCTCGGCGGCACCCAGTCGCTGCACACGAACTCGTTCGACGAGGCGATCGCCCTGCCGTCGCAGAAGGCTGCCCGGCTCGCTCTGCGGACCCAGCAGGTCATCGCCTTCGAGACCGACGTGACGAAGACCGTGGACCCGTTCGCCGGCTCCTACGTCATGGAGTCGATGACCGATGACGTCGAGGCTGCCGCGCTCGACCTCATCCAGGCCGTCGAGGACAAGGGCGGCGCCGTGGCCGCCATCGAACAAGGGTTCCAGAAGGCCGAGATCGAGCGGTCGGCATACCGGATCGCCCTCGAGATCGACAACAAGGAGCGGACCATCGTCGGCCTCAACCGGTTCGCCATCGACACCGAGGAGCACTACGAGCCGTTGCGGGTGGACCCCCAGCTCGAGCGCGAGCAGGTGGAGCGCCTCGCCGCGCTGCGGGCTGACCGCGACAACGACGCGGTGACCGCGGCGCTGGCCGCACTCCAGGACGCCGCTCGCGGCACCGACAACATCCTCTACCCCATGAAGGAGGCGCTGCGGCTGCGCGCCACCGGCGGCGAGGTCGCCCATGCGCTGCGCAAGGTCTGGGGCACCTACGTCCCGACCGACGCCTTCTGAGCCGGGCGTGTGGTGCGGCCGTTGGTGCGGGGGCGCCGCTAGGCTCCTGCGCGGGCAGACGAGCTGCCCTCCACGATGAGGTCAGGGGAGTCGAATGAGCCAGAACCAGCCGCCGCCCGAAGGTGGCGACCAGCCTACGGACGCGGGCTTCGGGCAGGCGCCGCAGTACGGACAGGCGCCGCAGTACGGACAGCCGCCGCCCTTCGGCTCGGCCCCGCCGCCCCCGCAGTACGCGCCGACTGGTCCGGTCGCCCGACCGGCGTCGATGACGCGGGCGGTCATGCTCATGCGCGTCGGCGCGGGTCTGTCGGTCCTGGGCCTTCTCGCCTCGTTCCTCTCGGTCGGCAGCATCAAGGACCAGATCCGCACGCAGCTCGTGGCGCAGGGATCGACGATCCCGAGCCAGCTCGACACCGCCGTCAACGCGGGTTTCGTCGTGGCCATCGCCCTGGCCGTCGTCGTGGGACTCGTGGCCGCGGGGCTCTGGCTCTGGATGGCCCTGGTCAACGGCCGAGGCCGCAAGTGGGCCCGGGTTGTCGCGACAGTGTTCTTCGGGTTCTCGATCCTCTCGATCGCGGCGACCCTGGCCCAGGGGCAGACCGCGTTGCCGAGCCTTGCTCTGGCCCTGGTCAACGTCGTCCTCGGGGGCTACATCATCTACCTGCTCTACCGCCCGGAGTCGAGCGCCTTCTACGACCAGGTGACCGCC
>JBBRZC010000232.1:0-3702 GCA_038237075.1 Actinomycetales bacterium | reverse complement strand
GGCCGGGCTGTATCTGTGGGCGACCCGGGACGAGGACTGCTGGAGCAGTGTGGCGGCGCTGGCCGGGCGGGGGATCCTCGTGGCGCCGGGCAGCTTCTACGGCGCGGCGGGGGAGCGACACGTCAGGGTCGCCCTCACCGCCACGGACGAGCGGGTCGCCGCCGGGGCCGCCCGTCTCTGAGCCGGGCCGGGGCGTGGGCGAGCGTGGCCAACGGCACCTTGACCCGGGCGGCATCCGCCGCAGTGCTGGGGTAGCGTCGGAGGGAAGCCGTCCGGCCTCCCTGGGGCCGGAACACAAGGAGGACACAGCCCATGACCGCAGCATCCGAGGCCACCCTCACGCTCCATGACCGCAGCCTCACTCTGCCGCGGGTTCCCGCCACCGTCGGCGCCGACGCGCTCGGCGTGTCGGCGCTGCTGAAGGAGACCGGGTCGGTCACCTACGACGCGGGGTTCGTCAACACCGCTTCGTGCAAGAGCGCGATCACCTACATCGACGGGGACGCGGGCATCCTGCGTTACCGGGGGTATCCGATCGAGCAGCTGGCCGAGAAGTCGTCGTTCGTCGAGGTGTCCTACCTCCTCATCTACGGAAGCCTGCCGACCCAGACGCAGCTCGCCGACTTCGAGGACCGGATCCGCCGGCACACGATGCTCCACGAGGACCTCAAGGCGTTCTTCGCGGGCTTCCCGCGCGACGCACACCCGATGCCGGTGCTCTCCTCGGCAGTCTCGGCGCTGTCGACGTTCTACCAGGACAGCCTCGACCCCTTCGACCACGAGCAGGTCGAGATCTCGACGGTGCGGCTCCTCGCCAAGCTGCCGACCATCGCGGCATACGCCCACAAGAAGAGCGTCGGTCAGCCGTTCCTCTACCCCGACAACTCGCTGTCGCTGACCGAGAACTTCCTCCGGATGACCTTCGGCTTCCCGGCCGAGCCCTACGAGCTCGACCCGACCATCGTCAAGGCGCTCGACCTGCTCCTCGTCCTGCACGCCGACCACGAGCAGAACTGCTCCACCTCGACGGTCCGGCTCGTCGGCTCGTCGCAGGCCAACATGTTCGCCTCGATCTCGGCCGGCATCAACGCGCTGTTCGGACCGCTGCACGGCGGGGCCAACCAGGCCGTGCTCGAGATGCTCGACAAGATCCAGAACGCCGACTATGACGTCGACACCTTCATGAAGAAGGTGAAGAACAAGGAGGACGGCGTCCGGCTGATGGGCTTCGGCCACCGGGTCTACAAGAACTACGACCCGCGCGCGGCGATCATCAAGAAGACCGCCGACGAGATCATCGCCAAGCTCGGCGGCGACGACGAGATGCTCGACGTCGCCAAGGAGCTCGAGGAGATCGCCCTCAGCGACGACTACTTCGTCGAGCGCAAGCTCTACCCCAACGTCGACTTCTACACCGGCCTGATCTACAAGGCGATGGGCTTCCCGCCCAAGATGTTCACCGTGCTGTTCGCCATCGGTCGGCTCCCCGGCTGGATCGCCCAGTGGCGCGAGATGATCGAGGACCCGGAGACCAAGATCGGCCGTCCGCGCCAGGTCTACATCGGCGAGCCCGAGCGCGACTACGTGAACCTGCGCCAGCGCTGAGGTACGCTGTGCTCAGCCGGTGGCCGAGGTCGCCAGGCGGATGGTGACTGCGCTCGGTGCGGCTGCGGTTGCCGGCACGGACCAGGTCTTCGCGCTGTCGCCGTCGCCACGCTGCCAGACCCGGTCGCCGACCTGGACCCGGTCGATGCCGTAGGCCTCGGCACGGGCGACGGCCCAGTGCCCGGTGGCCCAGGCCCCTTCGGCGTCGGGGCCGGTGAGCGTGACCTGCGAGCCGCCCGCGGCCGCGGTGACGCCGAGCTGGGCGGCGAGGTCGGCGACGACGTCGCGGCCGGCCACGACCTGCTGCGCGGGCCGCAGGCGGCAGACCAGCCCGGCGGGCGAGCGGCCGGTCAGCGTCGAGGCGAGGACGCGCCCCTCCTGCTCATGGTCGGCGTAGGCCTCGGGGAAGGCGCTGCGCTGGACCTGCTGCGCGACGACGGTGATGGGCATGCTCTCGTAGCCCTTGACCTTGACGAGCGCGTCGTAGAAGGCGTTCGTCGCGTAGACCGGGTCGAGGATCTGCTCCCGCGTGCCCCACCCCTGGCTCGGCCGCTGCTGGAACAGGCCGAGGGAGTCGCGGTCACCCACGGTGAGGTTGCGCAGCTTGGACTCCTGGATCGCCGTGGCGAGCGCGATCGTCGCGGCCCGGAGCGGCAGGCCGCGCTTGACCGAGACGGCCGAGATGAGCGCCGCGTTGGCGGTCTGCTCCGGCGAGAAGCTGACGGTGCTGCCGGACGCTGTCGCGTCACAGCCCGGGACGAAGAGCGTCTGGGTCACGGTCCGGAACGCGGCGAGACCGGCGACGACGACGGCGACGACGAGGGCCAGCACGACGGCGAGGCCGAGCCAGCGTCGTCGGGCGGGGCGTCGCGCCGGTGAAGCCGGTGTGCGGTCAGTCGTTGGCATGCAGGGCGTCGTTGAGGGTGATGCCCGTGCCGGCCCGGTCGCGGGCCTCGACGGCGCCGGTCACCGAGCTGCGCAGGAAGAGGACGTTGCTGCGCCCCGAGAGCTCACGGGCCTTGACGACACTCCCGTCGGGCAGGGTGACCTTGGTGCCGGCGGTGACGTAGAGGCCGGCCTCCACGACGCAGTCGTCACCGAGCGCGATGCCGAGCCCGGACTGGGCCCCGAGGAGGCAGCGTTCGCCGATGCTGACGCGCTCCGTGCCGCCGCCGGAGAGGGTGCCCATGATCGAGGCTCCGCCCCCGATGTCGGAGCCGTTGCCGACGACGACGCCCTGGACGATCCGGCCCTCGACCATCGAGGTGCCGAGCGTCCCGGCGTTGTAGTTGCAGAACCCCTCGTGCATCACGGTGGTGCCCTCGGCCAGGTGCGCGCCGAGCCGGACCCGGTCGGCGTCGGCGATGCGCACGCCGCTCGGCACGACGTAGTCGGTCATCCGGGGGAACTTGTCGACGGAGAAGACCTGCACCGGTCCCCGCCGGCGCAGCCGCAGCCGCGTCTGCTCGAACCCCTCCACGGCGCACGGGCCGAAGCTGGTCCAGACGACGTTCTGGAGCACCCCGAAGATGCCGTCGAGGTTGGTCGTGTTAGGCCGGACGAGCCGGTGGGACAGCAGGTGTAGGCGCAGGTAGGCGTCGGGCGCGTTCTGGGGCGGCTCGTCGAGATCGACGCTGACGCTGATGACGCGGGTGCTGACACCCCGGCCCTCGTCCACGCCCTCGAGGGCGAGCAGATCGGGCGGCGGTGTCGCGTCGGCGTCGTGGTCGTGGTCGTGGTCGTGGTCGTGGTCGCGGTCGCGGTCGCCGAGCATCGGCTGCGGGTACCACACATCGAGGATGGCCCCGGAGCTCTCCGTGGACAGGCCGAACCCCCACGCCCGGCGTTTGCCGCTCGGGTGCGACAGAGCGCTCGGCTGGTCGGTCATGGCGTCAGGGTATCCGGACACACGCTGCGTATAGCCTGCCGACCATGACCGACGCCCTGCCTCCCACGCTCGACCTCGCCGCCGACGTCGTGAGCCTCACGGCCGCCCTGTGCGACATCGAGTCGGTGAGCCGCGACGAGGCGGCGCTGGCCACGGCCATCGTGGCCGCCCTGACCCCGCTGGCTCACCTCGAGGTGAGCCGACACGGC
>JBBRZC010000231.1:0-3716 GCA_038237075.1 Actinomycetales bacterium | reverse complement strand
GGTCAGGTTGGTCAGGCCGGTCAGGCTGAGCGCCAGCCGGCGAGCTCCATCACTGCAGCGTTCGTCGCACCCGCGAGGGCCCGGTCGGCCGCGGCCTGGAGCGAACGCAGCCCGCCCTCGCGCCGGTTCGAGGCGTGCAGGTCGAGCGCGGGGCCCGCAGCCGCGAGCTGCAGCCCCTCGTCGACGATGACGGCGACCCGGGCCGCCATGAGCATGAGGTGCGTCGCGCGAGGTGGCGTGGCTGAAGGCAGCCCATCGGCGCCTCCACCGAGGCGGCGCTCCGCCTCGTCCCGGGGCGCGGACGACCAGGGGCGGCCCCCGACCGCCGCGAGCGTCTCGGCCCCGTCGCGGACCGCGAGGGCGAAGGCACGCTCGAGCTCACCGAGGTTGACCGCCTCGAGCACGTGCCGGGCCACCGGCTCGCCCTCGTATGCCGTCCACTCGGCGGCCAGCCCCTCGTCACCAGGGGGGCCGTAGGTCGACAGGGTCGGGACGAGGAGGCCGCCCATGCCGGGGACGTAGATGCACTCACCGGCATGGGCGGCGGCGCCGGCCGCCTCGAGCCCGGCACGCGGCATACCGGTGAGGTCACCGGGCCGGGGCAGGGCGACGAGCACTGCGCTCTCGCCGAGGTCGCGCCACAGCGCGAGCCGGCCCGGCGCGTCGCCGCTGACGTCGTCGACGTCGGGGTGGGCGCGGGCGATCGCCTCGTCGAGGTCGGTGTGTCCGTGGAAGGCCGCCGTCACCCACAGCGCGAGCCGCACCGACAGGGGGAGCGCGGGCATCCACCAAGTCTAGGAGCGCGGGTTCACGAGTCGCTTGGACAGTCGTCGATGTCGGGCGGCGTCGGCGGGGCGGCGTCGGCGGGGCGGCGTCGGCGGGGCGGCGTCGGCGGAGCGGGAACGGCGGAGCGGGAACGGCTCGGTGAACTAGGGTTGCCGCCATGAGCGACGTCCTCGCCTTCGCCGGTGTGAGCGTGGTTCGTGGCGGGAACCGCCTCCTGGACGACATCACCTGGGAGGTGGAGGAGGGGGAGCGCTGGGTCGTCCTCGGCCCGAACGGCGCCGGCAAGACCACCCTGCTCCAGCTCGCTGCGGCCCGCATGCACCCCACGTCCGGGGTCGCCGGCGTCCTCGGTGAGGTCCTCGGCGCCGTGGACGTCTTCGAGCTGCGTCCGCGGATCGGCCTGGCCAGCGCAGCCGTCGCCGAACGCATCCCGGCGGGCGAGCTCGTCGGCAACGTCGTCGTCACCGCGTCCTACGCGATCGTGGGGCGCTGGCGCGAGGAGTACGACGCGCAGGACTACGTGCGGGCGATGGAGCTCCTCTCGGCGCTCGGCGCCGCCCACCTCGCGAACCGGCGGTTCGGAACCCTCAGCGAGGGCGAGCGCAAGCGGGTGCAGATCGCCCGGGCCCTGATGACCGACCCCGAGGTCATGCTGCTCGACGAGCCCGCCGCCGGGCTCGACCTCGGCGGCCGGGAGGACCTCGTCGCCCGGCTGGGCGAGCTCGCCGCCGATACGGAAGCCCCCGCGCTGGTCCTCGTCACCCATCACGTCGAGGAGATCCCGCCGGCCTTCACCGACGTCCTGCTCCTGCGCGAGGGCCGCGTCGTCGCGGCCGGACCCCTGGAGACGACCCTGACCGCGGAGAACCTCTCGGCGACCTTCGGGATCCCCCTCGTCGTCGAGCGACACGGCGACCGCTGGTCGGCCCGCGCCGCACCCGCGCAAGCACGACCGGAACCGCCACGACCGCTTGGGTGACGCTCCCAGCGCCTGGACGGAACTAGGGTGGGGACACAAGCGTCTTACTAGCGACGGTCCCACCAGGGGGGAACGTCGGAGGAAGGTGACGTGGTGCTGGACAGCTACGCGTGGCTCGCCTGGCTCGGCGCGTCCCTCGCGCTCGGTGCCATAGAGGCGGCCACGGTCGACTTCGTGTTCCTCATGCTCGCCGGCGGGGCGCTCGGCGGCTCGGCGGCGGCCGCCCTCGGAGCCCCGTTCCCTCTCCAGGCCGTGGTGGCCGTCGTCGTGTCCGGCGCGCTGCTCGGGCTCGTGCGGCCGTGGGCCAAGCGACGGTTCATGGCCCGCCCGGCCGGAGTCGTCATGGGCACGGCGGGCTACATCGGCCGGTCCGGCTACGTCCTCGAGACCGTGACGGGCACTGCCGGCCGGGTCAAGGTCGGCGGCGAGACGTGGTCGGCCACGACGAGCGACGACACCCAGCCCGAGCCCGGCGACGAGGTGCGGGTGGTCCGGATCGACGGCGCCACGGCCATCGTCACGAGGGTGGTCCCGCCGCGTTGACCGCACGCCGACGCCCGGACCGCGCGCCAGAGCCACCCTGCCGGACCGGACCGGACCGGCAGCCCAACGAAGGGCCCGCCCTCGGGCAGGCAGGAATGGAGAACCCGTGGACGGCAGCGTAGTGACGCTCCTCGTCGTGGCTCTGCTCATCGTCTTCGCCGTCACCGTCGCGGTCCGGACCATCCGGATCGTCCCGCAGCAGACGGCACAGATCGTCGAGCGCCTCGGCAGCTACAACCGCACCCTCGACGACGGCATGCACGTACTCGTGCCGTTCGTCGACAAGGTGCGGGCCAACATCGACCTGCGGGAGCAGGTCGTGACCTTCCCGCCCCAGCCCGTCATCACCTCCGACAACCTCGTCGTCAGCATCGACACGGTCATCTACTACACCGTCACGGACGCCAAGTCGGCCGTCTACGAGATCGCCAACTTCATCCAGGGCATCGAGCAGCTCACCGTGACGACCCTGCGCAACGTCATCGGCTCGCTCGACCTCGAGCAGACGCTGACCTCGCGCGACCAGATCAACGCGCAGCTGCGCGGGGTGCTCGACCAGGAGACCGGGCGCTGGGGCATCCGCGTCAACCGCGTCGAGCTCAAGGCGATCGACCCGCCGCACTCGGTGCAGGACTCCATGGAGAAGCAGATGCGGGCCGAGCGTGACCGGCGCGCCGCGATCCTCAACGCCGAGGGCGTCAAGCAGTCGGCCATCCTCACCGCGGAGGGCGAGAAGCAGTCCCAGATCCTGCGGGCGGAGGGCTCGGCGCAGGCGCGGATCCTCGAGGCCCAGGGTCAGTCGCGCGCCATCCAGCAGGTCTTCGCCGCGATCCACCGCGGCAAGCCCACCCAGCGGCTGCTCGCCTACCAGTACCTCCAGGTGCTCCCCCAGCTCGCCCGGGGCGACGCGAACAAGATGTGGATCATCCCGTCCGAGGTCACCGACGCCCTCCGCGGGATCAGCGGCGCCCTCGGCGGGGACAAGCCGCTGGCCGCCGGGGACGACGAGGAGGCCTGGGTCGACCCGGGCCCGGACGACGACGCCTTCGCCGACACGGTGCTCCAGGACCCCGCCAAGGCCCTCGCCGAGGCCCGCGGCCAGGCGGGGCAGGCCAGCGCCGAGGCGACCGAGCACGCGTCGCCCCCGATCCGCCGTCAGCCGGCGCTGACGCCGCCGGCCGACCAGGTGCCGCAGCGCCAGGCTCCGTCGACGCACGCCATGCCCGGGGCCCCGGGGACGCCTGACACCAGAGGGGACGCCTGACCGGGAGCGAACGCCTTGACCCGGAGCCGACCTCGCCTGGCCCGGAAGGGGAGCAGCCGCCTCGCGGACACTCGGTCGCCGCTCGTAGGGTGACCGGGTGTCTCCCCTCGACGTGCTGGCCATCATCGCTGCGGGTATGGGCGC
>JBBRZC010000230.1:0-3755 GCA_038237075.1 Actinomycetales bacterium | reverse complement strand
ATGTGCCGCAGCCGCTCGACGCCGGCCGACCCGTTGGAGAGGGCGACGAGCATCCCTGTCACGATCCCGGATGTCGCGCCCGCCCACGCGGCCGTGGCCATCCGGCTGCGCCAGCTCGCGAGCCGGGCCATGGTCCGGCACGACCGCCGCGCCACGAGCGCGCCGACGGCGACCGGGAGGGCGAGGACGAGGAGCAGCCAGCGCGACCAGGTCCCTTCCGCGGGCAGCGCCCCGAGCACCGGGACCATCGGCAACAGGCCCGGGTGCGCGCCGGCGAGGGTGACCGAGGACCCGTCGGCGATGCTGAAGCCCGGTCCGGCCAGCCACGAGAGCGCCCACAGGGCGAGGTTGGGCAGCAGGACGAGCTGGCCCAGGGTGAGGACCACGCCGCCGAAGAGCCCGGCGCCGACGGCCGTGTAGAGGCCGGCCACCGTCGACGCCCGGGCCGCGACCATGCCCAGGACGAGCACCGTCCCGAGCCCGAGCAGCGCCGCCGCCCCCCAGAGGCCGGGGCCGACGCCGCGCACCAGCCAGCGCGGGAGGGAGTCCACCCACCGCCCGACGGGCCCGGACTCCTCCCCCGCGGTATGCCGTCGCACCAGGCACCACGCCGTCGCCAGGAGGGGGGCGGCCAGGGTCACGAGCACGCCCGCGGGGCTGGGCCGGGCCGGGGACGCCAAGGTGACCAGCCAGGCGGCCAGGGCGAACACGGCATACCCGGTGAGGAAGCCGGGCACGAGCCGGCGCACGAGGAGCAGCGGCCACCGGGTGCCCCTCACCTGGGCCTCGGTGCGGTCGAGGAGCCGGCGCAGCCCGTGCACCGTCACGGCGAGGATCACGAAGGTCAGGCCGAGGGGGGCCACCGAGACGCTCGTGGCGCCGACGCTGACCGGGGCGCCGTGGGCGAGGAACCAGCCGGCGCTCGCGACACCCATCGCCTCGCCCCACCCCACCGTTGTGTGCTCGGTGAACACCCAGACGAGCAGGGCGGGCAGGGCGAGCACCAGCCACGAGCCCGCCGCGGTGAGGGCGCCGCTGACGGCGGGCTGCCACCACGCGTCGACCTCGTCGGGCGGTGTCTGGGGGCGGTTGGGGCGGACGCGTTCGAGAAGGCTCATGAGGCCCCCATCGTCGCCGCTCCACGGTGCCGTGCCCCGAGGGCACGCCGAGAGGGCGCGGAAAACGCGGGCGACCGCAGCCGGGCTGGGGTCAGCCAGCCAGGCCCTTCATGATCTCGCGCATGAGGTCGGCGGTCGCGGACGGCGTCTTGCCGACCCGGACCCCGGCGGCCTCGAGCGCCTCCTGCTTGCCGGCGGCGGTGCCCGACCCGCCCGAGACGATGGCGCCCGCGTGGCCCATGGTCTTGCCCTCGGGGGCGGTGAACCCGGCGACGTAGCCGACGACCGGCTTGGTCACGTGCGCCTGGATGTATGCCGCGGCCCGCTCCTCCGCGTCGCCGCCGATCTCGCCGATCATGACGATCGCGTCCGTGTCGGGGTCGTTCTGGAAGGCCTCGAGGCAGTCGATGTGGGTGGTCCCGATGACCGGGTCACCGCCGATGCCGACGCCCGTGGAGAAGCCGTAGTCCCGCAGCTCGAACATCATCTGGTAGGTCAGGGTGCCCGACTTGGAGACGAGGCCGATCCGTCCCGGGCCGGCGATGCTGGCGGGGATGATGCCCGCGTTGGAGACTCCGGGGCTGATGATGCCCGGGCAGTTCGGCCCGATGATCCGGGTCTTGCCGTGCTCCTGCTGGGTCCTGGCCTCTTGCCGGGAGTAGGCCCAGAACTCCGCGGTGTCCTTGACCGCGATGCCCTCGGTGATGACGACGACGAGCGGCAGCGTGGCGTCGATCGCCTCGACGACGGCCGACTTGGCGAACGCCGGCGGCACGAAGACCACCGACACGTTGGCGCCGGTCTCGGCCATGGCCTCGGCGACGGTGCCGAACACCGGCACCGTGACCCCGCCCGGGAAGTCGACGCTCTGGCCGGCCTTGCGGGGGTTGACGCCGCCGACGATGGCCGTGCCGGACGCGAGCATCCGGGTCGTGTGCTTCATGCCCTCGGAGCCGGTCATGCCCTGGACGATGACCTTGGAGTCGCCGTCGAGAAAGATTGCCATTGGGGGTCCGTCCTCAGTTCGCGGCGGCGAGCTCGGCAGCCTTGCGGGCCGCGCCGTCCATGGTCTCTGCGATGGTCACGAGCGGGTGCGCGCGCTCCGCGAGGATGCGCCGGCCCTCCTCGACGTTGTTGCCGTCCAGCCGCACGACGAGCGGCTTGGTCTCCTCGTCGCCGAGCGCGTCGAGCGCGCCGACGATGCCGTTGGCCACCGCGTCGCAGGAGGTGATGCCGCCGAAGACGTTGACGAACACCGACTTCACCTGGGGGTCGCTGAGGATGATGTGAAGGCCGTCGGTCATGACCTGGGCCGAGGCGCCGCCGCCGATGTCGAGGAAGTTCGCCGGCGACGGCGCCGCGCTCAGGCCCCGCTCCGCCGCGAGGGTCTCACCGGCGTAGGCGACGACGTCGAGGGTCGACATGACGAGCCCTGCACCGTTGCCGATGACCCCCACGTCGCCGTCGAGCTTGACGTAGTTGAGGTTCTTCGCCTTGGCGGCCGCCTCGAGCGGGTCCGCGGACAGCTCGTCGGCCAGGGCGGCGTGGTCCGGGTGCCGGAAGCCGGCGTTCTCGTCGAGGGTGATCTTGCCGTCGAGCGCGACGATGGCCCCGTCCTCGGTCTTGACCAGCGGGTTCACCTCGACGAGCGTCGCGTCCTCGCCCCGGTAGACCGCCCAGAGCTTGGTCAGCACGTCGGCGATGGCGGCCTTGTCGCCCTCGTCGAAGCCGGCCGCGTCGACGATCTCGCGGGCCTTGGCCTCGTCGATGCCGACGTTGGGGTCCACGGCGACCTTGGCCAGCGCGTCGGGGCGCTCGACCGCGAGCTGCTCGATCTCCATGCCGCCCTCCTTGCTGCACATCGCGAGGTAGGAGCGGTTCGCGCGGTCCAGGAGCAGGGAGAAGTAGTACTCCTCCGCGATCTTGGCGCCCGCGGCGACCATGACCCGGTGGACGGTGTGACCCTTGATGTCCATCCCGAGGATCGCCTCACCGGCAGTGGCGGCCTCGTCGGGAGACTTGGCGACCTTGACGCCGCCCGCCTTGCCCCGGCCCCCGGTCTTGACCTGCGCCTTGACGACGACGACCCCGCCGCTCGTCGCGCCGACCTTCTCGGCGGCCGCCCGCACGCCGTCGACGGTGTCGGCCACGACACCGGCCAGCACGGGAACCCCGTGCGCCTCGAACATGTCACGTGCCTGGTACTCGAAGAGATCCACGGATCATCCGTCCCGTCATGGAGAGACTGGGTCCGCACCGCGGGCCCACCGGCAGAGACTCACCTGCTCCCCGGACCCTATCGGCCATCGCCCCGGCCGCCGGGTCCGCGGGAGCGGTTGGGACCAATCTCACCCCCTTTTTCCACCCCCCGCGACTCGTCCTCCGGGCTGGCTCGCGCGGCATACCGGAGCATTGGTTGGGTATGCCGGGTCAGCCGACCGCGACCGCCTGACCCTGCGGGACGAGCAGCACCCAGACCGGGCCGGAGGCCATGGCGATGGTCCGGCCTCCCGCGCTGTAGTCCGTCGGGGCGGTCGGGGTCGGGCGGGACCACTGACCGGCCCAGGCGCGCCCGTCCCGCAGCACGGTGAACGCGCCCTGGCCGACGACGGCGGCGACCGGGGTCTGGACGCCGTT
>JBBRZC010000229.1:0-3781 GCA_038237075.1 Actinomycetales bacterium | reverse complement strand
GGCGTGGTGAGATGTGTCGTGCTTCCTCGTGCCCGGCCCCACGACGTGGGGGTCTCCCCGACCTCGGTTCTCGCCTTCCTTGACGCCGTGGAGTCCGCGGCCCTCGAGCTGCACAGCCTCATGGTGGTCCGGCACGGCCGGGTCGCCGCCGAGGGCTGGTGGGCGCCCTACTCCGCCGACCGCCCGCACCTGCTCTACTCGCTGAGCAAGTCGTTCACCTCGGCCGCCGTGGGCTTCGCCGTCCACGAGGGGGTGCTCGGCCTCGGCGACACCGTCGTGTCGTTGCTGCCCGACCACGTGCCCGACGACGTGGACCCCATCGCCGCGAGCCTCACCGTCGCCAACCTCCTGTCGATGTCGACCGGTCACCGTGAAGACACCCTGGACCGGGCGTGGTCCCTTGAGCCGCACGACATCGTCCGCGGCTTCCTGCGGCTGCCACCGGAGGAGCCCGTCGGGTCGCGGCACGCCTACAACAACGGGTGCAGCTACGTCCTCGCGGCCGTGGTCCAGGACCGCAGCGGCGAGCACCTCCTCGACTACCTGCGCCCCCGACTGCTCGACCCGCTCGGCGTCGGGCCGGCCCACTGGGACAACGACGAGAACGGCCGCGCGCTCGGGTTCACCGGCCTGCACCTCACCACCGAGGCGGTCGCCTCCTTCGGGCAGCTGCTGCTCCAGCGAGGGGAGTGGGAGGGCCGCGAGCTGCTCCCAACCGGGTGGGTGGACCTCGCGACCCGCCGGCACGTCGCCACCGGCCTCGACCCTGACGCAGGCGTGGACTGGTCACAGGGCTACGGCCAGCAGTTCTGGATGTCACGGCACGGCTTCCGGGGCGACGGCGCCTACGGCCAGTTCTGTCTCGTCCTCCCCGAGCAGGACCTCGTTGTCGTTACCACGTCGGTGGTCACTGACATGCAGGCGCTCCTCGACGCCGTCTGGGACCACCTGCTCCCCGGCCTGGACTCGGCATCCGCATCCGCCGCGACCGGCGACGACGAGACGGCGTTGGTGACCCGGCTCCGGTCGCTGGCGCTCCCGGCACTATCGGGGTCCGTCGCCGACGCTCCCGGGTCGGCCTCCTTCGTCGTCGTCGCCGAGCCGGACCAGCAGCCGGTCCTCGACGCCGGGAGCACGGTCACGGTGAAGCAGGCCGACGGCGAATGGGACCTCACCATCGACACCGGGGCGGAGCGGCTCGCGCTCGGGTGCGGCAAGGATGCCTGGGTCGAGTCCGGGCTCCAGGGCCCTGAGCCCGCATCGCCCGGTGCGCGCGGACGACACGCCAGGGAGGCGCTGCCCGTCGTGGCCCGGGGAGGGTGGACCGACGCGCGCACCTTCGAGGCCGACATCGTCCTCATCGAGCAGCCGCACCGCCTCCTGCTGCACTGCCGGGACGGCGTGGCGACGGTGGCCTGGAACGCCGAGCCACTGTCCGGCACGCGTCTCGAGGCGCACCTGCCATGACCACGGCGACCGGGGGGCCGATGTCCACCCCTCGGAGGCGGTGTCTCAGGATCCGGGCCAGACGGTGACAAGGTGGACGCGCGGCGAGCACACGGCATACCCTCGGCTCATGCGTTCGGCGCTCCTCCTCCTTCGCCGCCGCGACGAGGCCTGATCCACGGCCCTCCTCGTCGCGGAGTCCGTGGTGTCCGGCCGGAACCGACGTGAGGAGAAGGCGAGACGCATGTTCCATCCCCAGACCGACTCCGGTATGCCGTTCGGCAAGTACCAGCCGTACCACCAGCAGCTGCCGTTCGACCTGCCCGACCGCAGGTGGCCGACGAAGCGGATCACCGCGGCCCCTCGGTGGTGCGCGGTCGACCTGCGCGACGGCAACCAGGCCCTCATCGACCCGATGAACGCCGAGCGCAAGAAGCGGATGTTCGACCTCCTGGTGCGGATGGGTTACAAAGAGATCGAGGTCGGCTTCCCCTCGGCGAGCCAGACCGACTTCGACTTCTGCCGTGAGCTCATCGAGGGTGGCCACGTCCCCGACGACGTGACGATCCAGGTGCTGACCCAGTGCCGCGACCACCTCATCGAGCGGACCTACGACGCGATCCGGGGCTCGAAACAGGCCATCGTGCACTTCTACAACTCGACCTCGGTCCTGCAGCGCCGCGTCGTCTTCGGGCTCGACCAAGAGGGGATCATCGACATCGCCGTGCAGGGCGCCCGGCTCTGCCGCAAGCTCGAGGAGACCATCCCCGAGACCGATGTCTACTACGAGTACTCGCCCGAGTCCTACACCGGCACCGAGCTGGACTTCGCGGTCCGCATCTGCAACGAGGTCATCGACGTCATCGACCCGTCGGTCGACCACAAGATGATCGTCAACCTTCCGGCGACGGTCGAGATGGCGACACCCAACGTGTATGCGGACTCGATCGAGTACATGAGCCGCCACCTTGCCCGCCGCGACGCCGTCGTCGTGTCGCTGCACCCCCACAACGACCGAGGCACCGGGGTGGCCGCTGCCGAGCTCGGCTACCTCGCGGGCGCCGACCGCATCGAGGGCTGCCTCTTCGGCAACGGGGAGCGCACCGGCAACGTCTGCCTCGTGACCCTGGGCATGAACCTCTTCTCGCAGGGCGTCGACCCGCAGATCGACTTCTCCGACATCGACGAGATCCGCCGCACCGTGGAGTACTGCACCCAGCTCCCCGTGGGGGAGCGGCACCCCTACGGCGGGGACCTCGTCTTCACCGCCTTCTCCGGCTCGCACCAGGACGCCATCAAGAAGGGCTTCGAGTGGATGGAGAAGGACGCGTTGGCCGCAGGCAAGCCCGTGGACGAGCTGCTGTGGGGCGTGCCCTACCTGCCGGTCGACCCGCACGACATCGGCCGGTCCTACGAGGCCGTCGTCCGGGTCAACAGCCAGTCCGGCAAGGGCGGCGTGGCCTACATCCTCAAGACCGAGCACCAGCTCGACCTGCCCCGCCGCCTCCAGATCGAGTTCTCCGGCGTCGTGCAGCGCGGTGTCGACCAGGACGGCGGCGAGGTCTCCCCCGCCGACCTGTGGGCACGGTTCCAGGACGAGTACCTGCCGGCGGAAAGCGGCTCGTGGGGCCGGTTCGAGCTGGTCCGGGTCCACTCCGACAGCGCGGTCGAGGGGCAGAGCGGGCTGACGGTCACCCTCCTCGACGACGGGCGTGAGGTCAGCGTCGACGGCTCCGGCAACGGCCCGATCGCGGCGTTCACCTCGGCCCTGTCGGGGCTGGGCGTCGACGTGCGGGTGCTGGACTACCACGAGCACGCGCTGTCCTCCGGAGGCGACGCCCGGGCGGCCGCCTACGTCGAGTGCGCGGTGGGCGAGCGGGTCCTGTGGGGAGTCGGGCTCGACCCGTCGATCGTCACCGCGTCCCTCAAGGCCGTCGTCTCCGCCGTCAACCGGTCCGAGCGCGACGACGCCTGAGGCTGTGGCCATGGTCTCCCGGCTGGTCATCGGCGGGTACACGACGGGCGCGGGTGGCGGTCTCGGCGTCGTCCAGATCCAGGATGGCGGGTTCGGCCAGCCCACGATGGTCGCCGAGGCGGCGAACCCGTCGTTCGTCGTCGCCTCGCCGGACGGCCGTTTCTTGTATGCCGTGCTCGAGGGTGAGGAGGGCACCGAGGGTCGCGTCGCGGCGTGGGCGGTCGGCAGCGACGAGGGACCATGGACGGCTCTGGGCGGGCAGGCCACGGGCGGCTCGTCCCCGTGCCACCTTGCGCTCAGCCCCGACGGCGGGCATGTCGCGGTGGCGAGCTACTCCTCGGGGTCCGTGTCGGTGCACTC
>JBBRZC010000228.1:0-3857 GCA_038237075.1 Actinomycetales bacterium | reverse complement strand
GTGCGCTGGTCGTCCGGCGTCCCGTGGATCGCATACTCCGCCAGCACCGAGGTGGGCCACGGGAGCACGCTCACCGGCAGGAGCAGCAAGAGGTTGAGGACCTGGGTCATGTGGTCGGTCCGCGCCAGCAGCTGCACCGTCGCGTGGTGGTTGAGCCAGATGATCCCGACGATGAGGAACGAGATGAGGTAGGCGACGTACTGCGGCCACTGCCGGCCCAGGGCGCTCGCGAGGTGTCCCTCCGCCTCCGAAGGCACCTTGACCTCGAGGATGAGCAGCGTGATGACGATGGCGAACACGCCGTCGCTGAAGGCCTCGAGCCGCCCGACCCGCATGCCCAGCCCCGGCGCGCCCGGGGCGGCTGGCTCTGGGGTGCTCACGCGGCATACCGGGGTTGCGGGCTGGGCACGAGGCATCGTAGGCGCCTCCGGGCACCCAGGCCAACCCCGGTATGCCGTCGCCCCAGTTCCTCGGGGTGCGCCAGGCGGGCGGCGTAGTGTCGAAGTATGAGAGGCGACGTCGAGCGCACCACCTATGTGCTCGTCGACGGCGAGAACATCGACGCCACCCTGGGCTCCTCGATCCTCTCGCGCCGCCCCCAGTCCGACGAGCGGCCACGGTGGGACCGGCTCCTGCAGTTCGCCGCGGAGCGGTGGGAGCAGCCGGCCAAGGGTCTCTTCTTCCTCGCGGCCAACGGCGAGCTGCCGATGGGCTTCATCCAGGCCCTCACCGCGCTGGGCTACCGGCCGATCCCGCTGTCGGGCGAGACCCATGAGAAGGTCGTCGACATCGCGATCCAGCGGACCCTCGTCGCGCTGCGGCAACGCGCCGCCGACGTCATGCTCGTGAGCCACGACGGCGACTTCCTGCCGCAGCTCGGCGACGTCTGTGACGGGCGTCGGGTCGGGCTCGTCGCCTTCCGCGAGTTCCGCAACACCGGGTTCGTCGCACTGCTGGAGCGGGGAGTCGAGTTCTTCGACCTCGAGTACGACGTCCACGCCTTCAACGTGCGTCTGCCGCGGATCCGGATCATCCCCATCGCGGAGTTCGACCCCGCCGAGTTCCTCTGACCGGTCGACGCGACCGTCAGGTGACGGCGGCGTAGCGGGCCAGCGACTCGGCCCGCTCGGTGTCGTGGTCGACGATGCGGGCGGGATATCCCGGCGGCGGCGGGTCGAGGGTCCACGGTTCGTGAACGACCTTGTCTGGCAACGCGTTCAGCTCGGGGACCCACCGGCGCACGTAGGCCCCCTGCGGGTCGAACTTCTTCGCCTGGGTCGTGGGGTTGAAGATCCGGAAGTAGGGCGCCGCGTCGGTGCCGGTGCCCGCGGTCCACTGCCAGCCGTGCTGGTTGTTGGCGAGGTCGCCGTCGATCAGGTGGTCCATGAAGTGCCTCGCCCCGCGTGTCCACTCGAGATGCAGGTCCTTGACGAGGAATGACGCGGCGATGAGCCGCACCCTGTTGTGCATCCACCCGGTGGCCAGGAGCTGCCGCATCCCCGCGTCGACGATGGGGTAGCCGGTGCGGCCCTGCGCCCAGGCAGCGAAGCGCTCGTCGGCGCGGGCTCCGTCGTCGTACAGCATGTTCCGCAGCTGAGGCCGGAAGTAGCCGAACGCGCTGTCCGGCCAGTGGTAAAGGATCGATGCGTAGAACTCGCGCCAGCACAGCTGTCGCTGGTAGGCGTCGCCGCCGCCGGCGAGGTCGGCGAGCAGGGTCCGGGGGTGGATGGTCCCGAACTTCAGGTGCGGTGAGAGGTGTGACGAGCGGTCGAGGTCGGGCCGGTTGCGGTCCACCCCGTAGGAGCCGAGGTGCTCGTCGCGGAACCGAGCCCACGTCGCCAGGGCGGCCCGCTCGCCCGCGTCGGGCAGCTCGGTCGCGCCCGGGGGCTCGTCCGGTATGCCGTCACCGGGGGCGGAGCGCCAGTCGACCCGAGCCGGGTCGGAGTCGGCCGGGGCGCGCCAGCCGTGCGCGAGCCAGGCGCGGAAGAACGGGGTGAAGACCTGGTAGGGCTCACCGTCCGCCTTGCGGACGCGGCCCGGTGCCACGGCATACGGCGAGCCGGTGGCGACCAGCGGCACGTCGCCCAGCGCGCTCCTGACCCGTTCGTCGCGGGCCGCACCGTAGGGCGCGTAGTCGGCGCTGACGTGCACCGCGCTCGCACCCACGTCCGCGACCAGCGTGGGGACCACCCGTTCGGGGCGCCCGCGGCGCACCGTGAGCCGGCCCCCGTGGGCGCGCAGGTCTGCGTCGAGGGCGCGCAGCGTGCGATGGAGGTATGCCGTGCGGGGACCACCGTCGGAGCGGAGCAGGGCGTCGTCGAGGACGAAGAGGGCGGTCACCGGCCCCTGCGCGGCCGCGGCGGCCAGGGCCGGGTGGTCGCGCAGGCGCAGGTCGCGCCGGAACCACATGACGCTCAGCGCCGGCGTGCGGCTCATGAGGACGCGAGGATGCTCACGCGAACCGGTCGCGCGCGATCGCCTCGCGGACCCTGGATCGAGCCGAGGTGCAGAGGTCCGGAGATGAGGGCGCCCCCGATCCACGTCGCGGCCAGGGCACCGGTGAGCCAGGGGAACCTCGTTGCACCGGGTTCCGTCGACAGCGACACGCCGAGCAGCCCGGCTGCGACGACGCCGAAGCCGGCGACGACCTGGCGGCGCCGGTCGCGGACTCCCTCCCTCTCCTCCGGGACGGTCGGGTTCTGCCGGGTGATGGCCCGCGGCAGCGCCCCGAGGATGCGGTCGAGGGCCCCGGACCACGGGCCGTCGCTGTCGCCATGCTCCTCGCGCTCGTCCAGGGCCTGGCGCACCGCTTCGTCATAGCTGAGCGGCTCGAAGGGCACGAGCCGGCGGATCGCGTCGTCCTTGACGACGACCTCGTTGGTCATCGAGTCGACGAGGGCACGGCCGGTCGTCGTGTCGACGTTGGTCACCAGCGAGAGCCAGAGCGACGACAGCCTCGGCGTCAGCAGCGGCACCGCGACGATGGGCAGCGACCGGCCCTGGATCTTGGCCACCCGCTGGAGCATGGTGCGGTACTGCAGGACCTCGGGGCCCCCGATCTCGAGCGCACGTCCCGCCGCCTCGGGCAGGTCGAGGACCCCGACGAGGTAGCGGACGACGTCGGCGATGGCGATCGGCTGAGTCCGTGTCGTGACCCACGTCGGCGTGACCATGGCGGGGAGGTGCTCGACGAGCTGGCGGGTCAGCTCCCACGAGATGCCGCCCCGCCCGATGATGATGCCGGCCCGCAGGGTCGTCGTCGGCACGCCGGCCTCCCCGAGCAGGCGCTCGACCTCGCGCCGGCTGCGCAGGTGCGCCGAGAGCTGGTCGGAGTCGTCGCCGAGGCCGCCGAGGTAGACGATCCGACCCAGACCCGCGGCGGCGGCGGCCTGGCCGAACGCACGGGCCGCGTCGGCGTCCCGGGTCTCGAAGTCCTCGGCGTCGAGGGAGTGGACGAGGTAGTAGGCCGCCTCGCACCCCTCCACGGCGGCGGCCAGGGTCTCGGGGTCGTGCACGTCAGCGCCCACCGGCGTGCCCGGACCCTCGTACCTCTCGGGGTGGCGGGTCATCGCCCTGACCTGGTGCCCGGCTTCGACCAGCGCCGCGGTGAGGCGGCGACCGACGAACCCGGACGCCCCGGCGACGAGGACCTTCATCGATGCGCTCCGACCGGGTGCTCGTCTGCCTCGTGAACCGGACCCGCACGGGGCGAGCTGTGCTGCTTCCTGGCGGCCTGCTCCGTCATCACCCCTGAGACCTTACAAGGGCCTCGTCACCTGCCGACCGGTGCCCAAGTCCGGGACCCGCAGACGTGCAGTCAGGCGGTGGCAGTCAGGCGGTGGCAGTCAGGCGGTGGC
>JBBRZC010000227.1:0-4167 GCA_038237075.1 Actinomycetales bacterium | reverse complement strand
TGGGAGTACCAGTTCTGGGTGACCAGCGAGGTGGCGCCGAGGCGGTCGGCCGCGACGTCCTTGGCGCTGAAGTAGATGTCCCCCTTGACCTGCGGGAGCTCGGCGTTGCGGGCGAGGTGGTTGCTCAGCTCGGCCGGATCGGCGATCCAGGCAGGGGACTGTGCCGACAGGCCCACCTTGTAGGTCGCCTGCCCGATGAAGAGGTGGACGTGGTGGCTGCCGACGACCGTGGCCCACCAGTCGGTCAGGACGTCGTAGTCGGCGGGTGCGAAGCCCCGCGCCCAGTAGACCTGCGGCGCGATGTAGTCGACCCACTCCTCCTGGACCCATCTGCGGGTGTCGGCGTAGAGGTCGGCGTAGGTCTGGGCGCCGGCGGTTGTGGCCGAGCCGCGCGGGTCGTTGGCCTGGTTCATCCACACGGCGAACGGGGAGACGCCGAACTTGACCCACGGCTTGGCAGCCTTGATCTGGTGTCCGAGCTCGATGACGAGCGTGTTGATGTTGTCACGGCGCCAGTCGCCCAGGCTCATCCCGTTGCCGTACTGCGCATACTGGGCGGCGTCCTGGAACGTCTCTCCCGCAACGGGATACGGGTAGAAGTAGTCGTCGAAGTGGACAGCGTCGATGTCGTAGCGCCTGACCGCGTCCATGATCGCGCTCTCGACGAACCGGCGAGCCTGCGGGATGCCGGGGTTGTAGTAGAGCTTGCCGCCGTATGCCACGGTCCAGTCCGGGTGCAGCCTGGCCGGATGGCCCGGGACCAGCGCGGCGACGTCGGTGGTGAGGTTCATGGTGATCCGGTACGGGTTGAACCACGCGTGGAACTCGAGGTCGCGCTGGTGGGCCTGCTCGACGGCAAACGCCAGCGGGTCGTAACCCGGGTCCTTGCCCTGGGTGCCGGTGAGGTACTTCGACCACGGCTCGAGCGTGCTCGGCCAGAACGCGTCGGCGGTGGGGCGGACCTGGACGAACACCGCGTTGTAGTGCTGGGATACCGCGGTGTCGTAGCGCGCGACCAGCTCGGCCTGCTGCTGCTCGGCGCTCAGACCCGGCTTGCTGGGCCAGTCGATGTTGACCACGGAGGCGATCCACATCCCGCGCAGCTGCTGCTTCTGCACATGGATGTCGACGGGGCAGCCCCTCGTCGACGAGGCGATGGGCGGCGGGGACGCGGTGGGTCTGGCGGGCGCGGAGGCGGTCGCGGGCGACGTGCCGAGCACGAGAAGGGCAGCGACCGCCGTGACCGTGCCACTGAGCCAAGTGCGGGTCCGCATGTAATCTCCAGCCACCGTGATTCCGACGGAAAAAACTCTCGTCCCAGCAGTCTGCGGGTCGAGCCCGACCTCGGCAAGGGGTAGCAGCACCATCCCGGCTGTTGCGCGGAGAGCCGTCTCGGTCACGAGTACGCTCGCGGAGGTCGAGGAGGAGGTCACCGTGAGCGCCAATGGGCCAGCGGGTCGAGGCCTGCCCGCAGATGACCAGCGCTTCCGGGATCTGTTTCATGCGATCGACGAGGGCTACTGCCTGTGCGAGATCGTGGTCGACGCCAGGGGTGTCGCGGTGGACTACCGGTTCCTCGAGGTCAACGCGCTCTTCGAGGAGATGACAGGCCTGGTGGATCCGGTCGGCAGGACCGCCTTGGAGCTGGTGCCCGGTCTGGAGCGGGTGTGGGTGGACACCTACGCGCGGGTCGGGCTGGGGCGGGAGCGGTTGCGCTTCTCGCAGGAGTCAGCAGCGATGGGCCGCTGGTTCGACGTGTTCGCGGTGCCGATCGACCCCCCGGGACAGTTCGCGATCGTGTTCAAGGACGACACGGTTCGCCACGACGCGGAGCAGGCGCTGCGGGAGAACCACGCGTTCGTCAGCGAGGTCACCGCCCTGATGCCGGGCGTGCTCTACGTCTACGACCTCGACCAGCGGCGCAACGTCTTCACGAACAGCCGGACCGGAGACGTCCTCGGCTACACACCGACGGAGATCGAGGAGCTCGGTGACAGGTTCGTGGCCGACGTGCTGCACCCGCAGGACGCCCCGCGGTTCACCGAGCACCTCGACGGGCTACCGACGCTGGCGGAGGGACAGGCCGCGACGGTGGAGTATCGGTTCCGCCATCGCGACGGCACCTGGCGATGGTTCGAGAGCCGTGATGTGGTCCTGCATCGCGGCGCGGACGGTCGAGCCCGACAGATCCTGGGGATCGCCAGTGACATCACGGCGCGCAAGGCCGACGAGGCCGCTCTGGCGGCGAGCGCGTCCACCGACGCCTACCGCGCGCGGCTGGCCGAGACCCTGCGGCTGGTCGACGACCCCGTCGAGGTCCAGGCCGGGGCAGAGTCTCTGCTCGCCGAGCACCTGCGCGCGACCCGCGCGCTTTACGTCGAGGTCCCCGCCAACGTCAAGAGCCCGGTCGCGCAGGCCGACGACCGCCCAGGCCGGTCGAGCGTGGCGGCGCGGTACCGGCTGGAGGACTACGGCGCCGCGGTGATGGCGGAGCTCCGCGCCGGGCGTACGGTCGTCGTGAGCGACGTCGGATCTGACGAGCGGCTCCGGCCGGGAGAACGCGACACGGCCGCGGCGGCGGCCGTCGCGTCCTACGTGATCGTCCCGCTGCTGCGACAGGGTCGCCCGATTGCCGCCCTGGCCGTGCACGACCAGCACCCGCGCGTGTGGTCGGAACCCGACATCGCGCTGGTCGCCGAGACCGCGGAGCTCACCCGGTCCGCCGTCGACAAGGCCCGTCAGGAGGCGATGTTGCAGGTCCAGCACGCCCGCGCCGAGCTGGTCGCCGAGCTTCTCAGCGAGCTCGAGTCGGAGCGCAGCGTCCCGGCGCAGCTGCAACGCCTGGTGGACGTGCTGGTCCCCGCCTTCGCCGACTTCGCCACCGTCGAGGCGCCCGACCGTCCCGAGCCGCTCCTGGCCCTCGCCCACCGCGACCCCGCCCAGGTCTCGACGTTGCGCGCGTTGCGGACCCACCACCGGATCGCACCCGAAGATGCGAGCTCGGTCGCGCGAGCCGCGGCCGGTGAGGCCCAGCTGATCAGCGTCGTCACCCCTGCGCTGCGCTCCGAGTTCGCGCTCGACCCCGACACTTCAGACCTGCTCGCCCGGCTCGGGCCGCGCTCGCACCTCGCGGTCCCGCTCGATCTCGGCGGTGAGCGCGGTGCGCTGATGGTCGGGCTGACCGATCCGGGGCGCGGTCCGTTCGGGCCGGAGGACCGCTCGTTCCTCGATCACACCGCCCAGCGGGTGGCCGTCATCCTGACCGCAGCCCGGCTCCGGCAACGCGAGCACGACATCGCCGTCAGGCTGCAGCACGCTCTCCTGCCCGACCAGCTGATCCAGCACCCCGACCTGGCGATCGAGGCCCGGTACCAGGCCGCCGGCGACCTGCTCGAGGTGGGCGGGGACTGGTATGACACCTTCTCCTGGCCGGACGGGCACCTCGGCGTCATCGTCGGCGACGTCGTCGGGCACAACCTGGAGTCGGCCGCCGCCATGGGGCGGCTGCGGGCCGCCACCGCCGCGCTCGCCCGCCACGTGCCCCCGAGCCCCGCTGCTCTCCTCGACGCACTCGAGCGCTTCGCCCGTGGACCAGACGGCACGACTTTCGTCACCGCCGTCTGCGTCGTGGTCGACCCCGCATCGGGGCGCCTCGTCTACTCCTCGGCCGGACACCCCCCCGCGCTCGTCCTTCCCCCGGGGCGCCCCGCCGTCCGGCTCGATGACGCACAGGGCCTCCCGATCTGCGTCGGTGAGCTTGACGCGCACCCGGGCGCACGCCCGGAGGCCGAGGTCACCCTCGCACCAGGAACGCTGGTGATCCTCTACTCCGACGGGCTCATCGAACGCCGCGGAGAGGAGATCGAGGTCGGGATCGAACGCTTCGAGACGTTGGCCGTCAGCCTCGCCGACCAGCCCCTGGCGACCATCGCCGACCAGCTCGTAGCGGACACCGCGCCCACCGCCAGCGAGGACGACATGGTCGTCGCCTGCCTCCGATTCCGGCCCGGCGCCCCGGCCAGCCGTCGGGCCATCGCAGACCCAGACCGCTGACGTGATGACTCCACTCCCGCCGCGGTCCGGCGCCGGGTCGCTGCTGGTTCTCGCGCTGGTCCACCTCGTCCTGGCCGCTGCAGCAGCCATCTTCGTGGCGGCTCTGTTCGTGTC
>JBBRZC010000226.1:0-4168 GCA_038237075.1 Actinomycetales bacterium | reverse complement strand
GCTGGTCCGCCCGCACCACCCGAGCCGACATCCACGTCGGCGACGCGGACGCGGACGAAGGTGGGCGGCATACCGTCGTCACCACCACCCCCACCGGCCACACCTACCACTCCACCGCACCCCCACTGATCCCCGGACTGCCACCCGAACCGGACAGCGAAACCATCAGCCTCCTCGAACGCCACCTCGCGCACCTGCTCGCAGCCTGAAACCCCACGCCGGCGCGGACGCCTCGGGGCCGATCCCCGGACCGGTCACCCGGGCTTGGCCTGCATCGGAGAGAATGGAGCCATGAGCCAACAGCCCTTCACCCCCTCCGCGCTGCGCGGAGCCGTCGACCTGTCAGCCCTGAAGCGGCCCGCCGCCGGCGCCGCAGGACGTCAGCCGGGTGCTGGCGCCGCGCCGGGAGCCGCACCCGGTCAGGGCGCCCCGGCCGGGAGCGGACAGCCGGACAGGCTCGTCGTGGCGGGAAGTGACGCCACCTTCCAGGACGTCGTCAACGCGAGCATGCGTCACCCGGTCGTCGTAGTCCTCTGGTCCAGGAGGCTCGCCGAGTCGGGCAGCTTCGTCGAGATCATGGCCGGGATCGCCGCCGCCAACGAGGGCCGCTTCCAGCTCGTGTCCGTCGACGTCGACGACAACCCCGGCCTGATGCGGGCGTTCCAGGTGGAGCAGGTGCCGGTGACCTTGGGGCTCATCCAGGGCCAGCCGGTTCCGCTCTTCGTCGGCCCGCTCCTGCCGCAGCAGGTCCAACCGTGGATCGACGAGCTGCTCAAGCTGGCGGTCAAGCAGGGCGTCGCGGGTCGCGTGACGGCGAGCGGCGACGTCCCCTCGCCCGAGGGCGAGGGGACGGACGACGCCGAAGCCGAGCTGCCGCCGTTGCACCAGGCGGCGTTCGACGCGATCGAGGCCGGGGACCTCGACGGTGCCCTCGCGGCATACGCGCAGGCCGTCACGGAGAACCCGGCCGACGCGGAGGCCAAGGCAGGCATCGCCCAGGTGCGCCTCATGAAGCGCACCGACGGGGTCGACCCGGTCGCCGCCCGGGCGGCAGCAGCCGCCGCTCCCGCCGACGTCCACGCGCAGATCGTCGTCGCCGACCTCGACGTCCTCGGCGGCCACGTCGAGGACGCCTTCACCCGACTCATCGACACGGTGCGGGTGACCGAGGGCGAGGACCGCAACCGCGCCCGGCAGCACCTGCTCGAGCTGTTCGAGATCGTCGGCAGCGACGAGCGGGTCAGCCGGGCCCGCAAGGCCCTCATGAGCGCCCTGTTCTGACCTGGAGCCGAGTTCTGACCTACGACCCGAGCGCGGCGCTGACGACCTCCTTGGCCTCGGTCTGGACCTCGGCGAGGTGCTCGGCCCCCCGGAACGACTCGGCGTAGATCTTGTAGACGTCCTCGGTGCCGGAGGGCCTGGCCGCGAACCATGCGCTCTCCGTCGTCACCTTGAGGCCGCCGATCTTGGCACCGTTGCCGGGTGCGGTTGTCAGCTTGCCCGTGATCGCCTCTCCCGCAAGGGTTTCCGCCGTGACGGCATCGGGAGACAAGCCCGCCAAGGCTGCCTTCTCCTCGCGGTTCGCCGGGGCGTCGATGCGCGCGTATGCCGGGTCGCCGTGCCGGGCGGTGAGCTCGCGATAGTGCTCGCTGGGGCTCTTGCCGGTCTTGGCGAGGATCTCCGACGCGAGGAGCGCGAGGATGATGCCGTCCTTGTCCGTCGTCCACACCGAGCCGTCGAAGCGCAGGAACGAGGCGCCTGCGGACTCCTCGCCCCCGAAGCCGACGCTCCCGTCGAGCAGGCCCGGGACGAACCACTTGAACCCGACAGGGACCTCGAGCAGTGTGCGCCCGAGGTCGGCGGCCACCCGGTCGATCATCGACGACGACACGAGGGTCTTGCCGATCGCCGTCCCATCGCCCCAGCCGGCGCGCGCGCCTCCGTAGAGGTACTCGATCGCCACGGCGAGGTAGTGGTTGGGGTTCATCAGGCCCGCGTCGGGCGTGACGATGCCGTGCCGGTCGGCGTCGGCGTCGTTGCCGGTGGCGATGTCGTACTCGGCGCGCCGGCCGATGAGCGAGGCCATCGCGAACGGCGACGAGCAGTCCATCCGGATCTTCCCGTCCCAGTCCAGCGTCATGAACCGCCAGGTCGGGTCGACGTCGGGGTTGACGACCGTGAGGTCGAGCCCGTGCCGCTCGGCGATCTCGCCCCAGTACGCGACCGCGGCACCGCCGAGCGGGTCGGCGCCGATGCGCACTCCGGACTCGCGGATCGCCGCGATGTCGACGACGTTGGGCAGGTCGTCGATGTAGGTGCCGAGGAAGTCGTAGCGGCCGATCTCGCCCATGGCCTGCCCCAGCGGGACCCTCTTGACCTCGCGCAGGCCGCCGACGATGAGCTCGTTGGCCCGGGCCGCGATGACCGAGGTGGCGTCGGTGTCGGCAGGTCCGCCGTGGGTGGGGTTGTACTTGAAGCCGCCGTCGCTCGGGGGGTTGTGTGACGGGGTCACGACGATGCCGTCGGCGAGGCCCCGTCCTGGGCCGGTCCCCCCAGGCCCGACCTTGCCCTTGTTGAGCCGCAGGATCGCGTGCGACACCGCGGGCGTCGGGGTGTAGCCGTCGCGGTCGTCGACGAGCACGATGACCCGGTTGGCGACGAGCACCTCGAGCGCGGACTTCCAGGCCGGCATCGACAGGGCGTGGGGGTCCAGGCCCATGAGAAGCGGGCCGTCCACGCCGATCGACGACCGGTACTCGCAGATCGCCTGCGTCGTCGCGAGGATGTGGGCCTCGTTGAACGCCGTCCGCAGGCTGGATCCGCGGTGGCCGGAAGTGCCGAAGACCACCTGCTCGTCGGGGTTGGTCGCGTCCGGGACGCGGTCGTAGTAGGCGCCGACGAGGGCGTCGACGTCGACGAGGTCCTCGGGGGAGGCGAGCTCCCCGGCACGGGGGTGGTTCATGACGTGACTCCCTTCGGCTCGTCCTCGAGGGGGACGAGCCAGACGGCGGAAAGCGCGGGGACGGTGACGTTCACGGCATACGGCTGGTTGTCCCACGGCTGGTCCTCGGCCGTGAGGACGACACCCGCGGAGCTGGGGGCATCGGGGCGGTAGCCCGCGGTGTCGAGGATGACCTTCCACCGGCCGCCGCGCGGAAGCCCGACACGGTAGGGCTCGTGTGTCTGGCCGCTGAAGTTCACGACGATGGCCACGACGGGAGCGTCGGCGGACCGGTCGCCGGCTCCGAAGCGCAGGTAGGAGAACGTGTTGTGGCTCGCGTCGTCGGCGTTGAGCCAGGAGAACCCGGCAGGGTTGGTGTCGTACTCCCACAGCGCACGGTTGCCCTTGTAGATCGCGTTCATGTCCTTGACCTGCGCGTGCACGCGGTAGTGCGCCGGCTGGTCGAGAAGCCACCAGTCGAGGCTGCGCCCGTCGGCCCACTCGGACTCCTGCCCGAACTCGCACCCCATGAAGATCAGCTGCTTGCCCGGGTGGGACCAGAGGTAGGCGAGGAAGGCCCGCACCGTCGCCAGCTGCTCGTCCCGGGTGCCCCGGGACTTGCGCAGCAGCGAACCCTTGCCGTGGACGACCTCGTCGTGGCTGATGGGCAGGACGAAGTTCTCCGTGAACGCGTACATCAGCGCGAAGGTCATGCTGTTGTGGTGGTACTGGCGGTAGATCGGGTCCTGGGCGAGGTACTTGAGCGAGTCGTTCATCCACCCCATGTTCCACTTGAAACCGAAGCCGAGACCGCCTTTGGCCGTGGTCGCCGTGACGCCGGACCACGAGGTCGACTCCTCGGCGATGGTGACGATGCCGGGGATCCGCCGGTATGCCGTGCCGTTGACCTCCTGGAGGACGCGCACCGCCTCGAAGTTCTCGCGACCTCCGTAGGAGTTGGGGATCCACTCCCCGGGCTGCCGGGCGTAGTCGAGGTAGAGCATGGAGGCGACGCCGTCGACCCGCAGGCCGTCCGCGTGGAACTCCTCGAACCAGTAGAGCGCGTTGGCCACGAGAAAGTTGCGCACCTCGTTGCGGCCGAGGTCGAAGATGAAGGAGCCCCACTCGGGGTGCCAGCCCTTGCGCGGGTCCGGGTGCTCGTAGAGGGCCTCGCCGTCGTAGCGGGCCAGGGCCCAGGCGTCGGTGGCGAAATGGCCCGGCACCCAG
>JBBRZC010000225.1:0-4209 GCA_038237075.1 Actinomycetales bacterium | reverse complement strand
CGCGATGAGGAGGTAGGAGGCGACGAAGCGCACGAGGGAGCGGACCCTCGCGGCACCAGCCCCCCGGGGGGCCTTCTCGCCGGCGGCCGGGTCCCACCACAGGGGGACGAGGTGGTCGACCGCGCCGTGGGGCACACCGACGAGTGCGCCGACGAGCGCGATCGGCATCGCGGCTCGCTCGCCGGCTTCCGGCGCGGCCACGGTGAGGACCAGGAGGGCGAGGAGAGCGCTGACGGGCAGCCACGTGAGCAGGCGGATCTCGCCCATGGCGGCGGGACGACGGACACCTCCGGCCGCCCCGGGGGAGGGGGCGGGCCGGAGGTGTCGTCGAGGCATGGGATCTGGGCCGGGTCAGACCCGGACGGGGGTGTGCGGCGCTCTCGGCGCCTCGTGGATGTCGGTGTCGTGGCCGGCAGCGTCGAGGTCGTCGTCGTAGGTGGGGTCCTCGAGCCGGCTCTTGGTCCGCGCGATCTTGTAGATGACCAGCCCGTAGGCCGCCTTGGCGAAGATGTCGGCCAGGCTGTAACCCGCCTGTCTCAGGACGAACCCGTTGGCACCACCGAAGAAGTCGCCCCCGATGATCGGGAAGAGGTAGGCGATGGGGTAGACGCCCCACAGCCCGAGCAGCGCGATCCGCAGCCGCTTGATCGACTCCCTCACCTCGGCGGGCTGGCGATCCAGCGACCGCGACAGCTCGACGAAGAGGACGTAGAGCAGGTAGAGGAAGGGAATGGTCGACAGGCCGCCCCAGAGCGCGCGGGCGCCCATGCTCGACGCGACCTCGCCGGGATAGCCGAGGAGGATCATCAGCGCCGAGGCGGGTACGAGCTTGCGCAGCAGGGAGCGCTGGACGACGCGGCCGAGGGCCATCACGGCGACCGTCTCGACCAGGAGCAATGGCACGGTGAGCAGCCAGTCGACGTAGCGGTAGGCCTCGTTGAACCCGACAGCGGAGAGGGCGTGCGCCGCGTCGACGGTGGCCCCGACCGGATAGCTCTCCTTGAAGTTGTCGAAGATCCGGAAGTAGTGGTACGCCGCGATCCCGCACACGGTGGCCGAGACGAGCAGCGCGTTGCGGTAGCGGGGAGTCACCCGCCCGCGCGACAGCAGAAGGAAGAGCGCCGTGAAGAGCATCGACGCGATGACGAGCGAGAAGAGGTTGTAGATGGTGTTGTACTGGCCGGCGGTCAGCGAGGGGATGTTGATGCCGGGATCGGCAATGCGCATGGTGCGACTCCCGTGGGACGCGGCACTGGTGCCGTTTCGTGGCCTGCCGAGCTCGGCAGGCGTGCCACTGTCTACGCCGACGTCGATCCATAGTCAACTTGTGCAAGTTTCACTGCGTCTGCAGAAACGGTTCAGGCGCGCCCGGCCCCGACACTGGGTCGCTCGAGCCAGGCATCCTCGAGCCCGCTGACGGCCTCGGCGAGGTCGCCACAGCGCGTCGCGGTCCCGGCGTCCAGCTCGGCCCAGCCCGGGCCGCCGAGAAGGACGACGACGCGTCGATGCGCCGCCGCGACTTCGCCAAGTCCGTCTGCGGCATACTGGTCCGGCAGGCTCAACCAGACGAGGACCCCCGCCGCGCGGGTCCGGCGCGTCGCCGTCGCGAGGGCGCTCATCGGCGTCCTCGGCCCGAGGAGCCGCGCCGGGACGTCTCGCTCCGCCAGCCCGGCGCGGACGGCGTGCAGGGCCAGCGTGTGCTCCTCGTGCGGGCCGCCGGCGAGCAGCACCGGGTCGGCTCGTGCAAGTTCGCCCAAGCCTGCCACGTGACGCACGAAGGCGGTCGTCACGGCTTGGGTGAGGAGATGCTCGATCTCGACCCCCTCTCCGGTGCGCGCCCAGTAGTCGCCCGAGGCGACGAGGACGGGGCGCACCAGATCCTCCCAGACCGGCAGGGTCCCGCGCGTCCTGAGCGCCTCGACCACGGCGTCCTCGACGCCCATCTCGTCGAGCCGGTATGCCGCGCGCGCCAGTCCGCGCGCCTCTCGGCTCGCACCGGGGACGGCGAGGACCGACCCACCCGGCCCGCCGGCTCCCCGGCGGGCGGGGGGCACCACGAGGTGCGGGCCCGCGAGGACGGTGGCGGCGGCCTCCGCGGGGCTCGTGCCCCCGATGACGGCGGCGTGCATCCGCTGGAGTCGCTCGACGTCGTGAGACGTGTAGCGGCGATGCCCTCCCGGCGAGTGGCCAGATGCGGTGAGCCCGTAGCGCTGACCCCACATCCGCACCGTCGAAGGAGCCACCCCGAGGCGGGCCGCGACCTCTCCCACGGACAGGGTGCTCATGCGGCGATTGTCACACGGCACCCGGCGCCGAACCGGGCTGCAGAGGTCTGGGGCCCGGGCATGTTCGTGACGCGGAGGCGCGGTCGGCAGCCAGTCGGTTTGACAGGACCAGGCCGGCGCGCAGCGCTTCAGCGACGCCCTGTCCGTGCCAAGGTGGGGGCCAATGCGCGGACGCACGGCATCGACCCGATGGAGCGCCGTTCTCGACTCCGAGGACGCCCCGGCCCTGGCCCGCTTCTACGTCGACCTCCTGGGCTGGAGGGTGAGATCCGAGGAAGCCGACTGGGTCACCATCGAGTCCGGAGACGGTGACGGCAATCTGACCTTCCAGACCAACGAGTCGTACGTGCCACCGGTCTGGCCGGGCCTCCGAGGTGACCAGCAGATGCAGGTCCACCTCGACTTCGAGGTGCGTGACCTCGAGGCCGCCGTCCGCGACGCGCTGGAGATGGGTGCGCGGTTGGCCGACTACCGGCCTCAGGACGACGTGCGGACGCTCGTCGATCCCAGCGGCCACGTCTTCGACCTCTGGTTGAACCCAGCACAACCCGGCTGACCCGGCCGTGGGACGCTGCGTGAGCGCGTGGGACGCGGCCCCGGATCGGGACCGACGGCGTGAACCGCATGGGCGTCGGGGCCGATCGCGACCACGCCCACTGTGGTCAGAGGCCGCGACTTCGTAGCTCTCTCACGCCGGAAGAAGTCAAGGTCAGCGCCCACGGACCTGCGCCCAGCTTCGTCGCGAAGCGAGCCAGCCGAATCTCGTGGCGCGTGAACATGTCTGCTAACTCGGCGGGGGAGTGGTCGTGCTTTCCGCCAACCCACACCGATCGGAGACCCTGCTCGCGATAGGTGGCGAGCTCAGCCGGCCGACTGCGGATCCGGCGATCGCGTGAGGACGATCCAACCCCGCCTCCCCACGATCGGCATCCATTGAAGATCTTCGCTCCCCCGTGCCACTTCGGGGATCAGCGAATGCCCCGGAAACACCACGTCATTCCGAGCGTGGTCCCGGATCAGCAGCTTCGCCAGGCCCATCGCGTTCTCGTCGGCAAAATACCTGACGTGACTGCGACGAAGCAAGGGGTCAGCCCGCCTGACCTGCGGACCTGATCATCTCAAAGCGAATGGCTTGGTCGACTTGGCTGACGTCCAAGTCGTAGAGGTCCGCCAGTGTTTCGAGACTCCCGCCAGCGCGGAAGTCCTCCGCGAGGACGTCGGTGCGGACACTACGGATACTCGGCTGGCCGAATGACCGTCGCGCATCCATCACGATCGCTGGGGTTCGGCCAGCGGGACGGAGAGACACGGCAACCCCGTCCTGGTAGGTAACTGCATCTCGGAACCGCTGGGCGCGAAGATCGAGCATCAGCTGGCCGTTGCGCACGACGACCAGCTGGAGCTGTCGGTCGAGCGAGACCTCGTCTTGGACCCTGCGCACCAGCTCGCGGCCTTCGACGTCGAGCAGCGGGCGCGCGTGGGCCAGCGGGTACGGCCGAACTCCTGACGAAGCCGGACCACTGACGGGCGAAGTCGCTGCAGCGACACTTGTTGGCCACGGAACTCCGCGAGCAGACGGGCCTCGACCATCTCGCCCCAGGTGACCGAATCCTGCCCAGTGGGATCAAGGCGAAGCACAGGCTCATAGAAGACGCCAGCTCGCTCGTGACCCTCGAGCCAGCGCCGCGCGGTGCCTGGGGTCAGCCCGGTGAGGCGATCCACGTCCGCATAGGAGTAGATCGCGCGATCGAGCAGCGAGCCGGTTTTCATGGGCTCATCGTGCCATCGACGTCGGACGGCGGGTCGCACTTCGTCACCGCGGACGAGGTCGCGGCGGCGAGCACGGCATACCGGTTCTTCAGACCGGGAGGTCGTCGGCGTCGACGATGCGGTAGGCGTAGCCCTGCTCGGCGAGGAACCGCTG
>JBBRZC010000224.1:0-4329 GCA_038237075.1 Actinomycetales bacterium | reverse complement strand
GCGGGGGTCACCGACACATCGGCCACGGTCTCACCCTCGATCATCGTCGTCCCCGGTCCGGCATGGATGCACCACGGCTGTGCCACCGCCCTGCCGCGGTCCCGGCGTCAGTCTGCGGCACCAGTGTGGCGGCTGGAGCCTCATTTGCCGAAGATGTCGCGAGCGATGGGTGAACGCGGCGCCCGGGCCGGGTCCACGAACCACTCCCGTCCGAAGACGAGGTCGAAGAGCGGCCGGGGGATCCGCAGGAAGGCCGCCAGGGTCCGGTCGGCGTCGCCGTCGACACTGGCCTGCGACGCGTGGGCGCGCATGGCGGCCCGCTTCTGCGCGGCATACCGACGCACGGAGATGCGGTGGGTGATCGTCGAGCGCGGGCTGTAGGCCCGCTGGAAGGAGGTCGGGTCGAACTCTGGCGGGAACCGGTAGATGTGCCCGACCAGCGCGATGGCTCGCACGATCGCGTCGCGCGGGACGGTGGCCTGGAGCACCGTCGGCGTGCCGGCGAGCTCGGCCGCCCGGGCGCCGACGTCGTGGACCTTGACGTGGTCCCGGTGCCCGTAGCCGCCGTTGGCGTCATAGGTCAGCAGCACGTCGACCCGCTCCTCGCGCAGGATCGCCGCCAGCCGGCCGGCCGCCTCCTCGGGGTCGGCGCGCACGAACCGGACCTGCCCGGGGGGGTCGGGGGGCAGGTCCGGGCCGAGCCCGCTGTCGGCGTAGCCTAGGTGCTCGACCCGCGCCACCCCGAGGGCCCGGGCGCTCTCGTGCAGCTCGGCCATCCGGCGCCTGCCGAGGTCACCGGCCGCGGTGAACTCCTCCGCCGCGAGTCCGAGCTCGCCGTCGGTGGCGACGACGAGCACGACGCGGTGGCCCTCGGCGGCGGCGCGCGCCATCGTCCCCGCGGTGAGCAGGGCCTCGTCGTCCGGGTGCGCGTGGAAGGCGAGCAGTGTGTGTCCCATCGGCCGTCATTGTGGCCCATGACATGCTCGGAAGCGTGAAGGTCGCCCTGCTCTCCGACTGCTACCTGCCCCGCCTCGGGGGCATCGAGGTGCAGGTCCACGACCTCGCCGCCCGGCTCGTCGACCGCGGGCACGACGTCGAGGTCTTCACGGCGAGCCCCGGCGAGCACGGCGAGCGCTACGGCGCGATCCAGGTCGTCGACGGCATCCGCGTTCACCGGATGGCGCTGCGGCTGCCGTGGAACCTGCCGGTCAACCCCGTCGCCCCCCTCGCCATGCGCTCGCGGCTGCGGGCGTTCGACGTCGCCCACGTGCACATGGGCGTGGTGAGCCCGTTCGCCGTCGACGCGGCGTTCCTCACGACCCGGCTCGGGCTGCCCACCGCGATGACGTGGCACTGCATGCTCGACCGCTTCGCTCTTGTCGTGTCGGCTCTCGGGGTCGTGCGCCGCTGGGCGGCCCGCGGCATGGCGATGAGCGCGGTGTCGGGCGTGGCTGCCGCCCCGTTGCGTCGCATCCTCGCCGGTGTGGCCGAGGTGAACGTCCTGCCCAACGGGATCGACGTCGACGCATGGCGCCCGCAGGGCCCGGCCGCCCGGACAGACCGGACCCTCCGGGTCGTCACCGCCATGCGCCTCGCGACGCGCAAGCGCCCGGTGCCGCTGCTGCGCGTCATGCGGCGGGTCCGTGAGCTCGTCCCCGACGACGTCGACGTGCGGCTCGAGATCCTCGGCGACGGCCCCGACCGGGCCAAGGTCGAGCGCTACCTCGCGGACCACGGCATGACGGGGTGGGTGGGCCTGCCCGGCCGGGTGCCCCGCGGCGAGCTCGCGGCGCGGTATGCCGCGTCGGACCTCTACGTCTCGCCGGGCGAGCTCGAGTCGTTCGGCATCGCGGCGCTCGAGGCGCGCACGGCCGGCCTGCCGGTGGTCGCCCGAACCGGTTCTGGCGTCAGCGAGTTCGTGACCGACGGGGTCAACGGGTTCCTTGCCGCGGACGACGACGAGATGGCGGTGGCCCTGACCCGGCTCGTCTGTGACGCCGGGCTGCGGACCTCGATGCGCGCGCATAACCTCGACCACCGCCCGGCGCAGGACTGGTCGTCGGTCGTCGCCCTCGCCGAGTCGGAGTACGCGCGAGCCATCGGGGCCACGGGGCCGGCGTGAGCGTTCGGCGCACGGTGGAGCAGGCAGCCCTGTGGGTCGTGGGCGTGGACGAGAGCGGCGCCGAGGTCGTGCGGGGGCGTCTCGGTCACGGCGAACGACCCGAGGACGCCCTCGCCGCAAGGGGATTCACGGCGCTGAAGGCGAACGACGTGTGGGGTCAGGCGAACCCGCATGAGCTCACTCTCGTCTACGCCGTGCGGAGAGCGGACGGCATACCGCCTCGGGTGCCGGTGAGGCCTGCGGTGGACGAGCGGCTCGTCGTCGCCCCGGGCGAGCAGCCCGTCCCCTACCAGCGGGTGGCGGCGTATGCCGTGGTCCGCAGCTCGCGGGGCATCCTCCTCAGCCAGGCGTCCGCGCGGACCAACGCCCCCGGGACCTGGGGGTTGTGCGGGGGCGGCGTGGACCCCGGCGAGCTGCCCGAGCAGGCCCTGCACCGGGAGGTCTGGGAGGAGACCGGTCAACGGGTCGAGCTGACCGGGCTCGCCGCGGTGCACACCCGGCACTGGGTCGGCCGGGCCCCCTCGGGGCGGCTCGAGGACTTCCACGCCGTTCGGGTCGTCTACCACGCGAGGTGTGCCGAGCCGACCGACCCCGTGGTCCACGACGCGGACGGCACGACCGCAGCCGCGGCCTGGGTGACTGACGACGCCGTGCTCCAGCTGCCCCTGACCCCGGGGTGGCGAGACGTCGTGCTGCCCTGGGTGCGCGAGACGCCCTGAGGGCCTGCGTGAGTCGCAGCTTGACGACGTCAGGAGTCACAGGAGGCACACGGGTCACTCTGAACGCATCGAGTCCAAGGATGAGCGCTGAGTCCATGGGATCCCATGGACTCGGCGCGCATGGGTGTCCAGGCGGGCTGCAGGGGCGCCCGGGGGCGATGGCAGGGTTGCCCTGCGTCACTCCGGTCACTCTGGTCACTCTGGTAGCAGCGAGTCCACCGTTGAGCGCTGGGTCCACGGGACTGAGCGCACAGGTGGGGCCCAGCGTCGCCCGGTCGGCATCGTCAGGGTCACGGGCGTCACTCCGGTCACTCTGGTGGCAGCGAGTCCACCGTTGAGCGCTGACTCCATGGGATCCCATGGACTGAGCGCGCATCGGTGTCCGGTTGGCGCACCGAACGCACGGCGGGCAGTGCCAAGGTCACCTGAGTCACTCTGGTCACTCTGGTGAAAGCGAGTCCACCATTGGCGCTGAGTTCAGGGACTCAGCTGCGGTGGCGCCGCCGGGCCATCCCGAGGATCCCGATCAGTGCGCAGAGCAGGCCGATCCCGATGAGGGCGCCGGGCCCGACCGTCTGGAGCTGGGCGACCTGGAAGCCCGAGACCTGGTTGGCCACCACCCCCGCCGCGACGGCCATGAGGACGACGCCGACGATGACGAGCGACCAGTTGGGGCCAGTGGGCGCGGGGACGTACTCCACCGGACGCGGGGGGGGCGCGAGTGGGGGAGCGGCCACGGGAGGTGCCCACGCCGGAGGGGCGGCCGGCGCGTCCTGCGGGACCTGCTGGGTCTGGGGCTGCTGCGTCTCGTCGCTCACGTCACTTCTCCTCAATGCTGATGTCGCCGAGATCGACCGTCGCGTCCAGGGTCACGAGGGTCGTTCCGTTGCCGAGGACCTGTTGGGTGGTGCCCTCGTTACCCACGCCGCTGATGTTCTCGTCGCGTCCGTCGGCGTGCCGGATGTTGAGGTCGCCGGCGCCGACCCGGGCAGTCGTCGTGACCGTCATCCCGCGCGGGACGGTGATCCTCAGGTCGCCGACGCCGACCGAGGCCACGATGCGCTGCCCGCTCTTGGCCCCGTCGAGGGAGAGCTTCGCGTCTCCCACACCGAGCCGGAACCCGCCGGGCGGCGCGCTCGCAGCCGACCAGACCCGTTCTCCGACACCGCCCCTGGCGAAACCGGCTGGCGTCGCCGTCCCCAGCGCCGCGGTCGCGGCGAGCAGCAGAGCGAGGAACCCGATGAACCCGGCACGCCGGCCGAGCAGCCCGATGACGACGAGGGCGAACCCGGCCGCGCCGACGGCGCACCCGAGGCCGAAGAGCTCGGGACGGTCGCCGAGGTGCTTCGCGGTGGCCGCCTGGGCACCGGCACCGTATGCCGCGACCGCCAGGCCCGCGGTGAGCAGCAGGGCCAGGAAGCCACCCCGCGGGCGGCGGCGCCGCACGATCCTCGGGGGCGAGGCGGTCACCGTCCCGGTGCGGCCGGG
>JBBRZC010000223.1:0-4358 GCA_038237075.1 Actinomycetales bacterium | reverse complement strand
CTCGCTCCCGGCGCCCTCGTCGACGCGCCCATCTCCTGGCAGGTCCTGGACGAGCGGCGGGTGCGCGGCACGTTCGTGGGCAGCGCAGATGCCGTCACCGCGGAGCTCGTCTTCAACCAGGACGGCGACCTCGTGGACTTCGTCTCGGACGACCGGCTGCGCGCCTCGTCGGACGGGAAGGTCTTCACTCCTCAGCGGTGGTCGACCCCGCTTCGCGACTTCCGCAACACCGGCGCTGCCCGCCTCGCCACCAAGGGCGACGCCCGTTGGCATGCGCCGGCGCCGGAAGGTGAGTTCGCCTACCTAGAGCTCAACCTGGACGAGATCAGCTACAACGACGGCCACGCGGCCAGCGGCGCGCCACGGCAGAAGGTCGCCGACCAGCGTTGAGCCTGGCGTCCGATGGCTGTGACGGGCACCGAGACCACGAGGCTGCGGCCCGGCACACCGAACCCTCCCCGTTCCCGAGGAGGGTTCGCTACGCGGTGAGCCTTCACGCTCACCCGCTGGCGATGGCGTCGAGGATGTTGAGGCGGACGGCTCGCAGCGAGGGAAGGGCTGCGGCGAGGACTCCGACGAAGGCCGAGGCCACCAGGGTGGTGATGATGATGCTCCACGGGATCCCGAGCACGGTCAGTCCTTGGGAGACGAGCCCGTGTTGCAGAGCGACGCCGAGTCCGAGTCCGAGCAGCGTGCCCAGGACGGCGCCGAAGACGGCGGTCGTGATGGCCTCGATGGTGATCATCCCGCTGAGCTGTCGGCGTCGCAGGCCGATCGCGCGGAGCAGGCCGATCTCGCGGGTGCGTTCGAATACGGACAGGGCGAGGGTGTTGATGATGCCGAGGACGGCGACGATGACGCTGAAGAGCAGCAGCACGTAGAGCAGGTTCAGGATGGTGTCGATGGAGGCACCTTGGGCGGCGGCATACTCCTGCCCATCTTGGACCGAGACGACGAGGTAGGGCTTGACGAGGCCGACGAGGTCGGTCCGCAGAGCGGTGAGGTCTGCCCCTTCATTGGCCCGGACGAAGAGAGCCATGTCCACCTGGCCGCTCGCGGGGACGGCGAGGAGGTAGAGACTGCGGTCGAGGATGAGGTGCGAGCCGAATGCCTGGCTGTCGGCGTAGACGCCGCCGACAGTCAGACGCTGGTGGGTGAGCGTCCCGACGGTCGCGTCGAGGACCGATCCGACCTTCCATGAGTTGGCGGTGGCGGTGCTCTGGTCGACCAGGACGGTGTTGGCGGTCATGGCGTCGAGCCGGCCCGAGGTCATCGAGACGATGAAGCTGTCGGCCACCCCGGCCGCGGAGGTCGCGGTGGCAGAGGTGGCGAAGGTGCCGACCCGGACACCGACCATGCTCAGGGTCGCGACAGACTTCACCTGGGGCGCGGCGGCGGCAGCGCCGGAGACGGCGGCAGGGACGGGGGTCCCACCGCCACTGAGGACGAAGTCGGCGGTGAGCTCTTGGGCGACCCCGTGCGTGACGCTGGCCTTGACGCTGTCGGCGAGGACGGAGATGCCGGAGATGAGGGCCAGCCCGATCATCAGCGCACTAGCGGTGGTTGCGGTCCGGCGCGGGACGCGCAGGGCGTTCTCGCGCGCGAGCTTGCCGACGACGCCGGAGGTCACGACGAACGGCCAGGCGATGACCCGCACGACTGGCCGGGTCACGAGGGGTGCCGCGACGAGCAGGCCGAGGACGGCCAGGAGCGCACCGAGGGCGGCGAGTGTCCAGGGGACGGAGGCTCGGGTGACGCTCAGGCCCAGCGTGAGCCCACCGATGGCGAGCAGGGCGAGTCCGCTGATGCCGCGGAGCCGAAGTCCCTTCGCCGCAGGGGTGGCGTCGGCGCGCATGGCCGCGACCGGTGCGGTGCGCGAGGCGCGCAGGGCGGGCAGGGTCGCGGAGACCACGGTGACGAGTGTTCCGACCACGAGGCTCCACAGCACCGTTGCCGCGGTCAGTGGCAGCCCGGTGCCGATGTCGGTGCCGAGGAAGGACTTCATCGCTGCCTTGGCTCCGGCGGCGACGAGCATGCCGAGGCCGACGCCGAGGCCGGAACCGACGACGCCGACCAGGGCTGCCTCGCCGAGAACCACCCGCAGCACCTGGGCCCGCGAGGCTCCGATGGCCCGCAGGAGAGCGAGCTCGCGGGTGCGTTGGGCCACGACCATCGAGAACGTGTTGACGATGATGAACGACCCGACGAACAGGGCCACGCCTGCGAAGACGAGCAGGAAGGTGGTGAAGAAACCCAGGCCGTTCGCGAGCGACTTCTGGCTCTCCAGCTGCAGAGTGTCACCGGTGACAGCCTCTGCGGTGGCCGGAAGAACGGTGGCGACTCGGGCGCGCAGCGCCTCCTGGCTGACCCCCGGTGCAGCGGCCACCGAGATGGACGAGACGACTCCGTCCCGGGCGAACTCGCTCCTGGCCGTGGCATCGTCCAGGAGCACCGCGGTGGCCCCGAAGAGTGCGCCGAACTCGACCTTGCCGGTGATGGTGACCTGTCGGGTGTGGCTGCCGACGACGGCTGTCGTCGAGTCCCCAACGGCGAGACCGGCCCTGGCGAGCGTGGCGGACTCGACGGCGACCTCGTGGGGCCCGGTCGGCCCGCGCCCCGCTACCAACGTGAAGGACGGGTCGTTCGGGTGGAACGCGAAGCCCAGCCCGGGTGCGCCGCCGCTGCGGACAGCGATGCCGTCCTTGCCGGCGATGATCGCGGTGCCCTGGATGTTCGGGGCCACCCGGGCGACGCCGGGGACGCCGGCGAGGGTCTTCTCCAGGCTCAGCGGGACGGCGGGGCGGGAGGTGCTGCTGGCGCCGGTCGGGTCGACGACGACGCCGTCGGCTCCCGGTGTGGCGACGTCGGCGCCGCGCACGGAGACGTCGGTGCCGAGGAATGCTTGGGAGAAGAGGCTGCCGAGAGTGTTGTCGATGCTGTCGCGCAGCACGAACGTGCCCGTGACGAAGGAGACGCCGAGCATCACGGCGGTGGCGGTCAGCAGGAAGCGGAGGAAGTGGCCTTGAAGTCCCCGGAGGGTGACGCGGAGCATCTCAGGTGCGCGCCAGCTCGAAGACGCGCATCCGGTCCAGGACCTGGTCGCTGGTGGGCTGAATGATCTCGTCGACGATGCGACCATCGGCAAGGAAAAGGACCCGGTCGGCATAGGACGCGGCCGCAGGGTCGTGGGTGACCATCACGATGCTCTGAGCAAGGGTGTCGACGCAGGTCCGCAGGAACGCCAGGATGCTCGCGCTCGCACGCGAGTCGAGGTTGCCGGTCGGCTCGTCCGCGAAGATGATCGCGGGCCGGTTCACCAGCGCTCGGGCACAGGCGACGCGCTGCTGCTGACCACCGGACAGCTCGCTGGGGCGGTGGGACAGCCGGTCCCGCAGGCCGAGGGTGTCGACCACGGTGTCGAACCAGCCCTGGTCGAGCTTGGACCCGGCGATCTCCACCGGGAGGGTGATGTTCTCCCGGGCGGTGAGGGTGGGGATGAGGTTGTAGGCCTGGAAGACGAACCCCAGGCGGTCTCGGCGCAACGTCGTCAGCGCGCGGTCCTTCAGGGCGCTGATGTCGACGCCGTCGATGAAGATCTTTCCCGAGGTGGGAGTATCCAGCGCAGCCATGCAGTGCATCAGGGTGGACTTGCCGGAGCCAGAGGGGCCCATGATCGCGGTGAGGTGGCCACGCGCGAAGGCGACGTCGACGTGGTCCAGGGCTGTCACCGACGCGTCGCCGCTGCCATAGACCTTGCACAGCGCCATGGCTGCGGCAACCGGTCCGGGCTGTGTGTTCTGGTCGGGCAACGACGGCGTGGTGGCGGTCATGGTGCTGGATGTGGTCACAAGAACTCCCCCTGAGCGGACCAGCCCCGTGGTTGGCCCCGGTGTTGGGTGGTGGGGTCACGCCGCCGGATGTGGCGCGTCTCAACACCCCACCTCCGACCGTATGCACGGCCTGACAAGCACGCGTAAGACCAAGGTCCCGACACCTGCACCTGCCCGGTATGCCGTGACACTTTCGGGGCTATGGCTGGGCTCGCGGAGGGAGTGATTGCCTTGTGGGACACACGAGCTCGTATCGTTCAGGTGTTGCTCGCACGGTACCCGTCCGGTAGACTCGAACACGTGATCGAGGACCGCTCAGCGTTGACGACCGGTGACTTGACGGCCCTCGTCGCGGTGCTGTCCCGTCTCGATGTGCGGGTTGGGGATGCGGAGCGGGTCGACCAGCTGACGGTGTTGGAGCGGGTCAAGTCCGCGGCGGCGGCGGCGCAGGTGCGGGTGACGGCGGCGTTCGTGGCCTCGCAGGCTCAGGTCGCGAAGGCGTGGACCGCGCAGGCGAAGGAGTGCTCG
>JBBRZC010000222.1:0-4386 GCA_038237075.1 Actinomycetales bacterium | reverse complement strand
CCGCCGGTGAGGAGCTCACCACCCAGCTGGAGGCCGCCGTCAGCGAACACCAGTTCCACCTCGTCTACCAGCCGATCTACGACCTCGGCCACCTCACCATGGTCGGTGTCGAGGCACTCATCCGCTGGCACCACCCGACCCGCGGCGACGTGCTGCCCGGTGAGTTCATCCCCGCACTCGAGCACAGTGGCCAGATCATCGAGGTCGGCCGGTGGGTCCTCCTGGAGGCCTGCACCCAGATGGCGCAGTGGCACCGGGCCGGACACGAGCTGGGCGTCTCGGTCAACGTCTCCGCCCGCCAGCTCGACCACGACAGCGTCATCGAGGACGTCCGCGACGCCCTGCGTGTCAGCGGCCTGGCTCCGACGGCGCTCACCCTGGAGGTCACCGAGACCGCGATCCTGCGCGACCTCGACGCCGTCTCGAGCCGGTTGCGGGAGCTGAAGACCCTCGAGGTCCGGATCGCGCTCGACGACTTCGGCACCGGCTACTCCAGCCTCGCCTACCTGCAGCACTTCCCCATCGACACCCTCAAGATCGACCGCAGTTTCATCGAGGCCATCGGCCACTCCCGCGACGCCGACGCCATCATCCGCACCCTGGTCCAGCTCGGCAAGGACCTCGGCCTGACCACCGTCGCCGAAGGGGTCGAGAGCACCGAGCAGCTCGACCACGTCCGCGAGCACGGCATCACCGACGTCCAGGGGTTCCTCCTCGCCCGGCCGCTGGACCCCACCACCTTCGAGGACCACTTCCTGCGCACCGGCGCGGCAGTCCCTCAGCCCGTCGCCCCCTGACGGGTCCACGGACCGCAGCGGCACGGCATACCCGGTCGGTGCGACCCTGAGGACATGCCGGCCCCTGCAGCCATGCCAGACGGCTCGATTCCGGTGCTTCCTCGGCCCTCGGCCACAATCCTGCGACGCCCAGTGGCCGCCAATGCCCGGTTGCGGCAGGGCAGGTGACAGCACCGCCACCGATCCCTGGCAGTTCTGTTCGACCCGCCACGGGCTGCGGCCGAGCTTGATCGCGGGGGGCTCGTCGCCGCCCTCGATCTCCAACACCGTCGTGTCGTGCTCCTGATGCAGCGTCACCGCCAGCTCGGGAGTCTCTCGGCCGTCCGAGACGGGCGCCGGCCCTGCAGACGTGCTCCCACGATCGTTCCGGTCAGGGCCAGGGCAGCCAGCCGCTGCGCACCTGCCAGTGCCGCCCGGCGCGGAGGTGCCGGAGCACGGCCCGCTGCAGGCTCGTGGCCCGGGGCAGGTCGGCCAGCGGCGTCACGGCGTCGCCGAAGACGAACCGACGCACCGACTGGTCGCCGTCCTCGGAGCCGACCGAGCCGGCGGCGCCCACCGTGAAGCGGCGTTGGAACGACATGAGGTTGCCGTCCGCCGGCCGGTACTCGCTGAGCTGTGGGTCGAGCAGCCACGAGTGGCAGACGGCCACGGCGTAGCGCTCGGCAGGGAACCGGCGCCGGAAGAACGCCCGCGCGGTCGCCAGCGACGCGTCCACGGCTCCGGGAGCCAGCGGGCCACCGACCTCGGGGATGTGCACGTTGAGGACGAGATCGCCCGGCCCGCAAGGGAACCCGGCCGCACGCAGCTCGACGCCGGCGCCCTCGCCGAGCAGCACCCGCTCGTACTGGAGCCGGCCGAGCTCGAACAACGCCCCATACAGGTGCCGGGTGAGCCAGCCGGCGAGCTCATCACCCAGCCCCGGCTCGCCGAACCACCGGCGGTTGCGCGCGAGCATACGGCCCACGTCGGACAGCGACGCGGCGCTCACCGCGGCCGGCACGCCTCGCTCCCGGTGCCACGTCAGCGTCGCCGGCAGCACCTGCGCGAACACGAGGACCGGCAGGTATGCCGTGACGTCGGGTGGCGCGGGCGGCCGGCCACCCAGCCCCGGGCCGGGTGACGGCTCCCCCATCGCCGCCACCAGCCGCGCCGCGCCGTCGTCGACCCAGCTCCTGACCGGGCCGGGCTGCGCGGCCGAGCCGGGCTCACGGCATACCGTCTGGCGGGCGGCGAGCAGGGGCGCCACGTCGCCTGCGGGGACCCCGAACAGGCGGGACGCCGCGCCCAGCCCTTCGTCGGACAGCCCGCCCGCGGCGGGCTCCGTCACCGGCTCAGCGTGAGCTGTAGTTGGGCGCGTCGACGACCCCCTGGATGTCGTGCGGATGGCTCTCCTTGAGCCCGGCGGTGGTGATCCGCACGAACTGGCCGCGTTCCTGCAGCTCGGGGATGGTCCGGGCGCCGACGTAGAACATCGACTGGTGCAGCCCGCCGACGAGCTGGTGGGCTACGGCGGAGACGGGCCCCCGGTAGGCGACCTGGCCCTCGATGCCCTCGGGGACGATCTTGTCGTCGCTCTCGACGTCGGCCTGGAAGTAGCGGTCGCGGGAGAAGGACTTCTTGCCGCGGGAGGCCATGGCGCCGAGCGATCCCATGCCGCGGTAGGCCTTGAACTGCTTGCCGTTGACGAAGATCAGCTCACCGGGGCTCTCCTCGCATCCGGCGAGCAGCGAGCCGATCATCACCGTGTCGGCCCCGGCGACGAGCGCCTTGGCGATGTCACCGGAGTACTGGAGGCCCCCGTCTCCGACGACGGGCACGCCCGCCGGCCGGCAGGCGAGGGACGCATCGTAGATCGCCGTCACCTGGGGCACGCCGACCCCGGCGACGATGCGGGTCGTGCAGATCGAGCCAGGCCCGACGCCGACCTTGACCCCGTCGACGCCGGCGTCGACGAGGGCCTGCGCGCCGGCCCGGGTCGCGACGTTGCCGCCCAGCACCTGGACGTGCCGGGTGGCCGGGTCGGACTTGAGCCGGGCGATCATCTCGAGCATGAGCCGCGCGTGGCCGTTGGCGACGTCGGGCACGAGCACGTCGACGCCCGCGTCGACGAGCGTGGTCGCCCGCTCCCACGCGTCACCGAAGTAGCCCACGGCAGCGGCGACGAGGAGCCGGCCGTGCCCGTCGTTGCTCGCGTTGGGGAACTGCTCCGACCTGACGAAGTCCTTGACGGTGATGAGCCCTGCCAGCCGTCCCTGGTCGTCGACGATGGGGAGCCGCTCGCGCTTGTGCTGGCGCAGCAGCGTCGTCGCGTCCTCGCGGCTGATCCCGACCGGCGCGGTGACCAGCGGCATGGGCGTCATGACCTCGTCGACCTTGGTCGTCGACCACTGCGCGACGGGGGTGAACCGCAGGTCGCGGTTGGTGATGATGCCCAGCAGGCGGGAGTCGCCATCGACGACGGGCAGGCCGGAGACGCGGTACTGCCCGCACTTCTGGTCGAGGTCCTCGAGCGTGGCGTCGGCGCCGATGGTCACGGGGTTGGAGATCATCCCGGTCTGGGTCCGCTTGACGAGGTCGACCTGGTAGGCCTGGTCCTCGATGGAGAGGTTGCGGTGCAGCACGCCGATGCCGCCCTGCCGGGCCATGGCGATGGCCATCCGCGACTCGGTGACGGTGTCCATCGCCGACGAGACGAGCGGCACCCGCAGCGAGATCTCGCGGGTCAGCCGGGTGGTGGTGTCGACCTCGCTGGGGATGACGTCGGTCTCTCCCGGCATCAGGAGGACGTCGTCGTAGGTGAGCCCGAGGGCGGCGAAGGGCGCGGGGACGTCGGACGAACCGGTGCTCATCTCCAAGATTCTAGGTGACCCCGCCGACAGGCCCGGCCTGGACCGCTGCAAGCCCGCGGGGGCGGCTCCACGGGGTCGGCGGCGGGTCAGGGTGAGGGTGAAGGTGAGGGTGAGGGTGAGGTGCCGCTTGCCGGGGGTATGCCGGGGGCGGCCGGCGCCGGGGCACCCGAGGGCGGCGTCGTGGAGCCGCCTGTCGGCAACGGGGAAGCGCCACCGGTGGGCAGGGTGGCTGAGCCACCCACCGGCCCGGGGGCCGATCCTGCGGGGGGCGCGGTGGCGCCGGTGGTCGTGGGCGAGGTGCCGGTCGAGCCGGAGGGAGAGCCGCCACCGCCGCCGTGCCCCGGCGCGGTGCCGGTCGAGCCCGACGGTGAGCCGCCGACCGGGCTGCCCGGGGGCGTGGCGGGGGGAGCCTGCTGCGGCGTCGTTCCGGTGGCGGCTCCGGGTGCCGGGGGCTGGCCCGAGTGCATCCCGGGGTCCTGGACCGCGCCGGCGCCGTGACCCGCGGCGATGTAGTGCTCCTTGGGGGCACCGCTCGGGCCGTTGCCCGAGCCCGGTTGCGAGCCGCTCAAGCCCGCTTCCGAGCCGCTCGAGCCCGGTTCCGAGCCGCTGGAGCCCGGTTCCGGCGCCGGTCCGGCGTTGCCACCCTGGCCATGGCGGGTGCTGCCCTCCGAGTGACCCGCGTCGAGCGTGGCGTGGTTGCCCCCAGAGTCCCGGTACGGCATACCGGAGGCGTCGCGCTT
>JBBRZC010000221.1:0-4408 GCA_038237075.1 Actinomycetales bacterium | reverse complement strand
GGCCGGGTCGGCCGGGGGCGCGAGCGGGCCTATGCCTACTTCCTCTACCCGCCCGAGAAGCCGCTCACCGAGCTGGCCCACGACCGCCTCATGACCATCGCGAGCCACACCGACCTCGGGGCCGGGATGCAGGTGGCCATGAAGGACCTCGAGATCCGCGGTGCCGGGAACCTGCTCGGGGGTGAGCAGTCGGGCCACATCGCGGGCGTGGGGTTCGACCTCTATGTGCGTCTCGTCGGTGAGGCCGTCGCGGACTTCCGCGGCGAGACCGACACGGCTCCCGCCGAGATCAAGATCGAGCTGCCCGTGGACGCCCACCTGCCGCACGCCTACGTCCCCGGCGAGCGGCTGCGCCTGGAGGCCTACAAGAAGCTCGCGTCGGTCGTGGACGAGGCCGCGCTCGCCGAGATCGAGGCGGAGCTGCGCGACCGCTACGGCGCGCCCCCCGAGCCGGTGCAGAACCTCCTCGAGGTCGCGCGGCTGCGCACGGTCGCCCGCCGGGCGGGGATCGGCGACATCGCGATGCAGGCCACCACGGTGCGCTTCGGGCCGGTCGAGCTGCGCGAGAGCCAGCAGATGCGGCTGCGCCGGATCTACCCCGGCTCGGTGGTCAAGGACGCCCTCCACACGATGCTCGTGCCCAAGCCCACGACGGCGCGGGTCGGGGGCCAGCCGCTGCGCGACCAGGCGGTGCTGCGCTGGGCGGGCGACCTCATCAGGGCCGTGCTCCTCGACGACGTCGCCGACGCCGCCCGGGTCGCCACGGCGGCAGGCGGGCGCTCGTGACGAGGGTTCATTGGGCCACCCCCTGGGATGCCGTGCACAATGGGCGACGAAGTGACCCGCCCGGCCTGCCGACCCACGGCGCCCGGCCGCCGCGCGAAAGGACCCCGTCGATGCGCCTGCGACGCCCGATGACCACGATGACGTCGACCACCCGGCCCTCGCGCGCGACGCGGCTCGCCGCGCCGGCCGCGGCCCTCGTCGTGGCCTCTCTGGCCCTGGGGGGGTGCAGCGCGCTCCAGAAGCAGAGCTCGGCGGCCATCGTGGACGGGCGGGCGATCTCCGACGCCGAGGTCGCCCAGGCGACGCAGGAGTACAACGACCACATCGTGGTGTCGCCGCAGCCGAAGATCCCCGAGAACCAGGTGCTCAGCCTGCTCATCCTGGCGCCGTTCGTCCTCGGGCAGGTCCAGTCGTCCGGCAGCTGGAAGCCCGACGACGCCTACAACGCCATCATGGCGAAGGTCCCCAACGCGTCGCCGGCCACCGTCGACGTCGTCAAGACCAGCCAGGCCGCCCGGTCGTTCACCCCGGCCGACGTGACGGCCATCGTCGCGAAGCTCAAGACGGCGAAGATCGTGCTCGACCCCCGCTACGGCACCTTCGACCCCACGACCGGTGCCAGCAGCAAGACCGTGAACAACTGGATCATGCCGACCCCCACGCCGACGACCACCGCAGTCCAGACCGGGCAGTAGCCTGGTGCCCGGTCGGCTCACCGTCCTGCTCAGCAGCCCCCGCGTCGCCGCCGGCATCCTCAGCCGGGACGGCTGGCGGGCCCTCGAGGACGCCGACCTCGTCGCCGGGCGGGGCGACGAGCCGCAGGTGCACGGCATCCGCGAGGCCGGTATGCCGGTGACGCACCTCCCGCAGGAGGCTCCCGCCGACCTCGCCCGAGCGCTGGTGTCGCGGGCCACGGACGGCTCGGGCGCCCGGGTGGTCTGGGTGGGGTCCGCCGACGGTGACCCCGGCCTCACCGACGCCCTCGCGTCGGAGGTGACGCGGCTCACCGAGCCGCCGGAGGTCGAGGTCGTCCTCGGGTCGCACGACGTCCAGGGCGCACGCCTGCTCGACCTCGTGGCCGTCATGGACCGGCTCAGGTCGCCGGACGGGTGCCCGTGGGACGCCGAGCAGACCCACGAGTCGCTGGTGCCCTACCTCATCGAGGAGGCGCACGAGGCGGTCGAGGCGCTCGAGTCGGGCGACCGCGAGCACATCGTCGAGGAGCTCGGCGACGTGCTCCTCCAGGTCGCGTTCCACGCCCGGGTGGGGGAGGAGGACCCGGACGACCCCTTCGACATCGACGACGTGGCGGGGGCGGTCGTCAGCAAGCTCGTGCGCCGCCACCCGCACGTGTTCGCCGACGAGTCGGCGGACTCGGCGGCCGAGGTCGAGGCGAGCTGGGAGACGATCAAGGCCGGCGAGCGGGCGGCCCGGAGCAACGGCTCTGGTGCGCGGGATGCGGGGGTGCTGCACGGCATACCGGTGACCATGCCCGCGCTCGCCCGGGCCGCGAAGGTGGTCTCCCGGCTCGGCCGGGCCGGCCGGGCCGACCTGCTCGACGACGTCCACGCCGCCGCGGCGGTCGGCGACCCAGGGGCCCGGCTGCTCGCCCTTGTCGTGCAGCTGCAGGGCTCGGGCGTCGACCCGGACGCCGCCCTGCGCGCGACACTGCGGGACCTCAGCCGACGCGGGTCGCTGCCCGCCGCGACGGGGTCGAACGGATAGGGTGAACACGCACTGTGGGCCACCCTCGGGGTGGCCCGCATCCGGACTCGGAGCGGGCCCGGCGCCGAGTCCCGACCCGAGCAGGAGACAGCTGTGGCCAGTATCGAGGCAGTAGGAGCCCGCGAGATTCTCGACTCGCGAGGCAACCCGACGGTCGAGGTCGAGGTCGCCCTCGACGACGGCACGATCGCCCGGGCCGCGGTCCCGTCCGGGGCTTCCACGGGCGCCTTCGAGGCCTCCGAGCGGCGCGACGGCGACGCGTCCCGCTACGGCGGCAAGGGCGTCCAGGGCGCGGTCGACGCGGTCCTCGACGACATCCACCCGCGGCTCGTCGGCTTCGACGCGAGCGAGCAGCGCCTCATCGACGCCGAGATGATCGCCCTCGACGGCAGCAAGAACAAGGAGACCCTCGGCGCCAACGCCATCCTCGGCGTCTCCCTCGCGGTGGCCCGGGCCGCCGCCGACTGCGCCGGGCTGCCCCTCTTCCGCTACGTCGGCGGCCCCAACGCCCACCTGCTGCCGGTGCCGATGATGAACATCCTCAACGGCGGGTCGCACGCCGACTCCAACGTCGACATCCAGGAGTTCATGATCGCGCCGGTCGGCGCTCCCTCGTTCCGCGAGGCGGTGCGCTGGGGCGCCGAGGTCTACCACTCGCTCAAGGGCGTGCTCAAGGAACGCGGCCTCTCGACCGGCCTCGGCGACGAGGGCGGCTTCGCGCCCGACCTCGACTCCAACCGGGCCGCGCTCGACCTCATCATCGAGGCCATCGAGAAGGCCGGCTACACCCCCGGCAGCGACGTCGCCCTCGCGCTCGACGTCGCCGCGTCGGAGTTTTATCGGGACGGGTCCTACGCTTTCGAGGGCGGCGGGAAGTCGGCCACCGAGATGATCGACTACTACGAGCAGCTCGTCGACGACTACCCGCTCGTCTCCATCGAGGACCCGCTCGACGAAGAGGACTGGGACGGCTGGAAGGCCATGACCGACCGTCTCGGCGCCCGCATCCAGATCGTCGGCGACGACCTCTTCGTCACCAACCCCGAGCGCCTGCAGCGCGGCATCTCGGCCGGCACGGCGAACTCCCTGCTCGTCAAGGTCAACCAGATCGGCACCCTCACCGAGACGCTCGACGCGGTGTCCCTGGCCCAGCGCAACGGCTACACCTGCATGATGAGCCACCGCTCGGGGGAGACCGAGGACACGACGATCGCCGACCTCGCCGTCGCGACGAACTGCGGGCAGATCAAGACCGGCGCCCCGGCCCGCTCCGAGCGGGTCGCCAAGTACAACCAGCTGATGCGCATCGAGGAGGAGCTCGACGAGGCGGCGGTGTATGCCGGCGCCGGCGCCTTCCCGAGGTTCGCCGGCAAGGACGAGGGGCGACCGTCCCGGTCCACCGACGAGGGCGCCGCGACGGGTGGGTCCGGGGACGGGGCCGCGGCCGCGTCGACGGACGCCGCCGCCGCCGGGACCCCGCAGGAGTGAGCGCACGCGTGGGCCAGGGCGGACGGGACCGTGACAGGGCAGGGATGACGGGAGCGGGATGACGGGACAGGGCCGAGGCAAGCCAGCGGTCTCCGGCGGGCGCCCGGGTGCCGGAGAGCCCTCGCAGCCCGGCTCCGGCGGCTCGGCGAGCACCGCGGCGGGCAGCGCTGGCCGCCCCTCCGCCCCTCGCGGCGCAGCGCCCCGCTCCACGCCGCCCCGCGCGACGGCACCTCGTTCGACGGCACCTCGTTCGGGGGCACCTCGTTCGGGGGCACCCCGCGCGACGGCTCCCCGCGCGACGGCGCCTCGTTCGACGGCACGGGGCGCGGCCCGGACCGGAGCGTCCCGCCCAGGAACGCCCCGGCCGGCCTCCTCGCGCCCGGGGTCGGCCTCCAGAAGCCGCACGGCG
>JBBRZC010000220.1:0-4431 GCA_038237075.1 Actinomycetales bacterium | reverse complement strand
TGCTCCTCCTGGCCATCGACACCTCGACGACGGCGATCACCGTGGCCCTGCACGACGGGCGCACGGCGCTCGCCGAGGCGACGACGCTCGACGCGCGGGGGCACGCAGAGCACCTCGCGCCGGGAGTCGTCGAGGTCCTCGATGAGGCTGGCGCGGTCCCCGCGGACCTCACCCACGTGGCCGTCGGCCTCGGCCCCGGCCCGTTCACCGGCCTGCGCGTCGGCGTCGTCACCGCACGCACGATCGCCCTTGCCACCGGCGCGGCCCTGCACGGCCTCTGCAGCCTCGACGCCCTCGCCCACGAGGCGTGGCAGGCCGGCTCGGTGACCGCTGGCGAGCTCCTCGTCGCCACCGACGCCCGCCGCAAGGAGCTCTACTGGGCGCGGTATGCCGTGTCCTCCAGCGGGGTCTCGCGGCTCACCGAGCCGGCGGTCACCGCGCCGGGCGACCTCGACCCGCAGGTGGCGGCGCTGCCCACGGTCGGGCGCGGGCCCCTGCTCTACCCCGCGACGTTCGCGGCGCACGGCATACCCCTGGACGTCTCGGCGGCGTGGCTGGCCGACCTCGTCGTCGCCCGGCTGGCCGCGGGTGAGGCCGTGGACGGGCACGAGCCGCTCTACCTGCGCCGCCCCGACGCGACCCCGTCGGTGACGTCGAAGTCGGCGATCGGGTGAGCACCGCAGGGTCACCGCGCCGGCTCGGCCTCCCCGCGGACGTCGGCGCGTCGCTGCGTGCCATGACTTGGCGCGACATCGCGGTCCTCGCCGACCTCGACGCGGCGCTGTTCGGCGACGACGCCTGGGCCGAGCCGACGTGGTGGGCCGAGCTGGCCGGGCGGCCGCGCCGCGACTACGTCGTCGCCGTCGCTGTCGCACCCGGCGTCGCCGGCGTCGAGAGTGGCAGCGTGGTTGGGTACGCCGGTCTCGACCACGGGGGTGACGTCGCCGACGTCATGACCGTGGCCGTGCTGCCCGCCTGGCGGGGGCGAGGTCTCGGCGACGTGCTCCTCGAGGACCTCGTGCGGCGGGCCGAGGGCCGGGGTGCGACGGCGCTGATGCTCGAGGTGCGCGCCGACAATGCGGCGGCGCTTCGGCTCTACGGCCGGCACGGCTTCGAGCGGGTCGCGGTCCGCCGGCGCTACTACCAGCCCGGCGACGTCGACGCGCACGTCATGCGTCGCCGGCTCGCGGCTGCACCAGCGACCCCGGGCCGGAGCGACACGACATGAGCCCAGACAAGAGCGACGGCCCCCTCGTCCTCGGCATCGAGACCTCCTGCGACGAGACCGGGGTCGGCATCGTGCGCGGCGAGACGCTGCTTGCTGACGCCGTGGCCAGCAGCGTCGACGAGCACGCTCGGTTCGGCGGGGTGGTGCCGGAGGTCGCGAGCCGGGCCCACCTCGAGGCCATGGTCCCGACGATCGAGCGCGCCTGCCGCGACGCCGGGGTCCGGCTCGCCGACCTCGACGCGGTCGCCGTCACCAGCGGGCCCGGGCTGGCGGGTGCGCTGCTCGTCGGAGTGGCGGCGGCCAAGGCGCTCGCCGTGGCGCTCGGCCTCCCGATCTACGGCGTCAACCACCTCGCCTCGCACGTCGCGGTCGACATCGTCGAGCACGGGCCGCTGCCCGAGCCGACGATGGCGCTTCTCGTCTCCGGGGGCCACTCCAGCCTGCTGCTCGTCCACGACGTCACCGCCGACGTCCGGCCGCTCGGTGCGACGATCGACGACGCGGCCGGGGAGGCGTTCGACAAGGTCGCCCGGGTGCTCGGCCTGCCGTTCCCGGGCGGCCCGCACATCGACCGCATGGCCCGCGACGGCAACGCCGTGGCCATCGACTTCCCGCGCGGTCTCACCGCGGGCAAGGACCTGCAGCGCCACCGCTTCGACTTCTCCTTCTCGGGCCTCAAGACCGCGGTGGCCAGGTGGGTCCAGCTGCGGGAACAGGCGGGGCTGCCGGTCCCCGTGGCCGACGTTGCGGCGAGCTTCCAGGAGGCCGTCGTCGACGTCCTCACCGGCAAGGCGCTGCGCGCGTGCAGGGAGCAGGGCGTCGACGACCTGCTGGTCGGAGGCGGGGTCGCCGCGAACTCGCGGCTACGGGCGATGGCGCAGGAGCGGTGCGACGCTGCCGGCGTGCGGCTGCGGGTGCCTCGACCCGGCCTGTGCACCGACAACGGGGCCATGGTGGCCGCCCTCGGGGCTCAGCTCGTGGCGCGGGGGCGGGCCCCGTCCGAGCTCAGCCTGCCGACCGACTCGTCGATGCCGGTGACGGTGGTCCAGGCCTGATGCCCGGCCCCGCCGCACGAGCGGCTGGTGTCACCGGCATGGTCGGACGCCGGTGTCGAGACGAAGACCCGCCAGCAGCGGGGGTCAGGTCACCCGTGTTGACGGGTCTGGGCCAACACGGAGGTGGTCATGAAGGTGTGGAACTCGTCGGGCTGCTCCCAGAGGGCCCGGTGGCCGGAGGTGCCGGCCGTCTCGAGCTGCTTGTGGGGGGCCTGCAACATGGCGAACCACTCGTCGGCATACACGCTGCGGCCGGTGGCCTCGTGCGCGCCCTGGAAGAGATAGACGGGCACGTCGAGGCTGGCGGCGGCGGTGCGCAGGTCGAGGTCCTGCAGCTGCGGGTAGAGGACGGGGAAGGTGTCGAGGAAGCCGGCGAGGTTGTGGACCTTGTCGATGAGCCGGTACTCCTGCACGAAGATGCCCTCACCCATCTGGCCGCGGCCCTCGGCGTTGCCGCTGTGGTCGTAGGGGTAGACCTCGGACTCCTGGGCCAGTGCAGGCTCGTAGTCGAGGATGTTGGCGTAGGGCGGAGCACCGCTCGTGGTCAGGGTCTGCACGAGGGCGGCTGCTCCGGTCCGTCGGGCCCAGGCCAGGGTGTCCTGGTAGATGACGCGGTCGGTCTCGCGAGGGTCGACCATCTGGCCCGACCCGATGTATGCCGCGTAGAGCTGCGGCTGCTGCTTGACGGCGAGGACGCCGAGGAGCGTGCCCCACGACTGACCCAGGAGGTAGATCTTGTCCTGACCGAAGCGGCTCCGCAGGTAGTTGGTCACCTCGACGGTGTCGAAGACCGCGCGGTCAAGGGTGAGGGTCGAGGTGGGGTCGAGCGCGTCGTACGACCTTCCGCTGCCGCGCTGGTCCCAGGTGACGACGACGAAGTCCTCTTCGAGGGCCTTCCCGTGGTTGCGCATCGCCCCGAGCTCGGTGCCTCCGGGACCTCCGGCAAGGAACAGGAGGACCGGGTTGGCCGTGCTGTTGCCGCGGATCATCATGGACAGGTCGTGGTCGCCGATCCGGACCGTCGAGATCTCGGCGACGCTGCCCGGCCGGGCGTTCCCGTCGGGACCGTTGATCGGTGCGGTGACGCCGGGCGCCGCGAGCCCCCAGACGAGAGCAACGAGGCCGAGGACGGTCGTGACCGCCACGGCCCGCCGCAGGACGAGACCCACGCGGCGGACACCGGCGGCCGGGGGGCGGACGGAGCCAGCTGTGCGGGCCCATGCTGCGCCGCAGCTCGCTCCGAGGACCATCGGCAGGATCGCCAGCAGTCCGTGGAAGCCGCGGCCCAGGACCATCGCGAGAATGCCGTACTCGCTCAGGCGGGGACCGTCCACCGTCGGCCCGTCCGTGCCGATGCGGGCGAGCTCGAACACCACGGCGAACAGGACCGGCCCGGCGATCATGGCCCACCGCGAACGGAGGGCGATGCCGGTGACAGCGCCGACGGCGAGGCTGATGGCGATGGCGGCCAGTGACTGTGACGGCGTGACGGGCCCACGCGGTGTCCACCAGCCGGCGAGCAGACCCCAGCCGACCGACACGGCGACGGCGAGCGCCGTCGCGATGCGGCGATCTCGCCACACCGGAGCCAGGAACCTCTGGACGCGGGTCATCGCGCGGTGGCGTGAAGATCGTGCTCGGGGAGGCGAGTCGGGTCGGACAGACCCGGGCCATGCCCGCGCCGTCTCAGGCCGAAGACGATGAGGGCGACCGAGCCGGCCAGGTCCACCAGTCCGGCAGCGAGCAGACCGACCGTCAGGGGAGCCAAGGCAGCGCTCCTGACCCTGGGGGTGACAGTAGCCGCCACTCCCGGGGTCGCGTCCGCGTTCATGAGCACGATGGTCCAGCTGCCGTTGGTGACCCTCCAGTCCAGCTCCAGCGGTCCAGTGCCCGCGGTTGATGCCACCCAGATGGCCTGGTCGCCTGGTCGGCCCACGGGTGTCGTCCCTGTGATGTGTCGGTAGGTGGTGTCCCCGCGCAGGGTGGTGACCACGTCGTCGCGCGCCGACCGGGTCAGGTAGGCGTCGACAGCCGCGGTCTCCGCCACGCCGACGAACACCGCCGTGCCATCCTGGGCGGTGACGTCAAGGCGAACGTCGGTGGCCAGATGGTCGACCAGCCACTGCGGCGTGCCACTGTCAATGATCA
>JBBRZC010000219.1:0-4559 GCA_038237075.1 Actinomycetales bacterium | reverse complement strand
TCATCCCCGCGATGTTCACGGGGATCTTCCCTGGGCATGCGGCACTCAACATCATGCGGCTGTCGAGCCCATCGTCGGCGATGCTGTCCGCGGTGATCTTCAACGCCCTCGTCATCGCTGCGCTGATCCCGTTGGCGCTGAAGGGAGTTCGCTACCGCCCGGAGGGCGCAGCAGCGATGCTGCGGCGCAACCTCCTCGTCTACGGGCTCGGCGGCGTCGTGACTCCCTTCATCGGCATCAAGCTCCTCGACCTCACTGTCTCCCTCCTGCCCCGATTGGCCTGACATGACCCTGATCACCCGACAGATGCCGGCTGCCCTGCGCGCGCTCCTGATCCTCACCCTCGTCGCCGGGGTGCTCTACCCACTCACCGTCCTCGGCGCCGGTCAGCTCGTTGCCCGGGGGCAGGCCAACGGCTCGCTCGTGCGCCACGGCGACGTCGTGGTCGGCTCGACCAGCCTCGGCCAGCAGGTCACCGGGCCGACCTGGTTCCACGGCCGCCCGTCCGCGGTGGAGTATGCCGGGTCCAAGAGCGGCGGGAGCAACCTCGGTCCGGCGGAGCCTGACCTCGAGAAGGCGTTGCAGGACAACGCCACCGCGGTCAAGGCCAGCGCGCCGGGCGTCGGCGCGACCCTGCCCCCGGACGCCCTCACCGCGTCCGGTAGCGGCCTGGACCCAGACATCTCGCCCGCCTACGCCGACCTGCAGGTGGCGCCCGTCGCGGCGGCGCGGGGGCTCTCGGAGACCACCGTTCGTCACCTCGTCGCCGCGCACACCAAGGGCCGCCTCCTGGGCTTCCTCGGCGAACCGCGCGTCAACGTCACCGAGCTGAACGCGGCCCTGGCCGACTCCCGGACCCCCTGAGCGCGACAATCACTCCATGGCACGCGGACTCCTACGGATCTACCTCGGCGCCGCGCCGGGGGTCGGCAAGACGGTGGCCATGCTCTCCGAGGCCCACCGCCGGCTCTCCCGGGGAACGGACGTCGTCGTCGGGCTCATCGAGACCCACGGCCGCGAGTTCACCGCGAGCCAGTGCGAGGGCCTCGAGGTCGTGACCCGGACCGCGGTGCAGCACCGCAGCGCGACCTTCTTCGAGCTCGACGTCGAGGCCGTCCTGCGGCGCTCGCCCGAGGTGGTCCTCGTCGACGAGCTCGCCCATACCAACGCCCCCGGGTCGCGTCACGCGAAACGCTGGGAGGACATCGACGACCTGCTCGTCGCGGGAATCGACGTCATCTCCACGGTCAACATCCAGCACCTGGAGTCCCTCAATGACGTCGTCGAGGCGATCACCGGCGTCAAGCAGCGCGAGACGGTGCCCGACGACGTGGTGCGCTCCGCCGATCAGATCGAGCTCGTCGACATGTCGCCCGAGTCGCTGCGACGGCGGATGGCGCACGGCAACATCTACGGCCCCGAGAAGATCGACGCCGCGCTGTCGAACTACTTCCGCCCCGGCAACCTGTCTGCCCTGCGGGAGCTGGCCCTGCTCTGGGTCGCCGACCGGGTCGACGAGACGCTGGAGCGCTACCGCGCCTCGCACGGCATCTCGACGTCCTGGCCCACCCGCGAGCGCGTCGTCGTGGCTCTCACCGGCGGCCCCGAGGGCGAGACCCTCCTGCGGCGTGCCGCCCAGATCGCCTCCCGCGGCGCCGGAAGCGAGCTCCTCGCGTGCCACGTCACCCGCGCCGACGGCCTCGTGGACCCGGGAGCAGAGGACGTCGTGGCCCAGCGCCGGCTCGTCCAGGAGCTGGGTGGTGCCTTCCACACGGTGGCGGGGGACGACGTGGGCGAGGCCCTCCTCGACTTCGCCCGGGGTGTCAACGCCACCCAGATCGTCATCGGGTCGCGACGGGGCGGGCCAGTCCAGGCGCTCCTCTCCCGCGGGATCGGCGAGGTGGTGGCCGCCGGAGCCGGAGACATCGACGTCCACCTTGTCGGGCACGCCGAGGCACGAGGCGGCCGGCGTTGGACAGGGCGCCTCGGGCTCAGCACGCGGCGCGTCGTCTCCGGCTGGCTGCTCGCCACGGTGGGCGTGGCCCTCACGAGCCTGCTCCTCGTGCCGACGCGAGCGGCCCACGACCTCCCGCTCGAGGTCCTCGCCTACCTGTCCCTCACCGTCGCGTGCGCCATCGTGGGCGGCCTGTGGCCGGCGCTCTTCTGCGCGGTCGCCTCCTCCCTCGTCATCAACTGGTTCTTCACCGAGCCGGTGGGCACGTTGACCATCAGCGACCCGCGCAACGTGATCGCCCTGCTCGTGTTCGTCCTCGTGGCCGCCTCCGTGGCCTCGGTCGTGCACCTCGCTGCGCGCCGCAGCGAGCAGGCCGTGCGTGCCCAGCGTGAGTCGCGCGTGCTCGCTTCGCTCGCGCAGTCGCTGCTCGGCGAGACCGACCCGGTCCCGGCCTTGCTGGAGCAGGCCCGCTCGACCTTTGGGATGCAGGCGGCGGCGCTCGTCTCGAGACCGACGATCCGCGACCTGTGGACGGTCGTCGGCGCGGTGGGGTTCTTCGACATCGAGCACCTGGGCGAGGCGTCGGTGCGCTCTCCCGTCGACGCCAATACCGAGCTCGTCCTCATCGGTCCGGTGCTCGAGGCCGACCAACAGCGACTCGTCTCCGCGTTCGCCTCCCACGCGGCCGCGCTCCTGACCCGCGGGCGCCTCGTGTCTCAGGCGTCCGAGGCCAAGGGACTGGCCCGGGACAACCGGGCCCGGACTGCCCTGTTGGCGGCCGTGTCACACGACCTGCGGACGCCGCTCGCGAGCATCAAGGCCGCCATCTCCAGCCTGCGCCAGGACGACGTCCGCTTCGACCCCGACGACGAGGCGAGCCTGCTGGAGTCCATCGAGGAGTCGACCGACCAGCTCGGCTCCCTCATCGGCAACCTCCTCGACATGTCCCGGCTGCAGACCGGCACCATCACCGCGCACCTCCAAGAGATCGCGCTGTCCGAGGTCGTCGAGCAGACGCGCCACTCGCTGAGCGACCCGGGCCGGGTCCGCAGCCGCTTCGACGGCTCGCTCCCGCTCGTCCAGGCCGATGTCGGGCTGCTCGACCGGGTCCTCGCGAACGTCCTGGAGAACGCGCTGCGCCACTCGCCCGGCCGGCGCGAGGTGGTCGTCCAGGCCGAACGGATCGGCGACCGGGTCGAGATCCGCGTCGTCGACCGCGGCAGCGGGGTCGCCGACGACGCCAAGGAGCGCATCTTCGCGCCGTTCCAGCGAGGCGGCGACGCCCCCCGTGGGGAGGGAGTCGGACTCGGCCTTGCCGTGGCCCGCGGACTCACCGAGCTCATGGACGGCCGGCTGTGGCCAGAGGACACGCCTGGCGGGGGCCTCACCATCGCCCTGTCCCTGCCGACGGCTCGCCTGGCCGGGAAGACCGCCGGCAAGACCGCCGAGCCGGTTGAGGCCGAGGGGGCGCGAGGCCCGGCGGGTCCGTGAGCCCCGCGCGTGCGTGACAGGATCGCCCCGTGACCTTCGTCCTCGTCGTCGACGACGAGCCGCACATCCGCCGCACGCTGAGCATCAACCTGCGGGCGCGCGACTACGAGGTGGAGACCGCCGCCGACGGGCGCTCGGCGCTGCAGATCGTCGGTGAGCGGGTCCCCGACGTCGTCGTCCTCGACCTCGGCCTGCCCGACATCGACGGCGTGGAGGTGCTGCGCCGGCTCCGAGCGTCGTCGTCGACGGTGCCCGTCGTCGTTCTCTCCGCCCGGCACGACTCCGACGACAAGGTCGAGGCCCTCGATGCCGGAGCCGACGACTATGTCACCAAGCCGTTCGGCATGGACGAGCTCCTCGCCCGGGTTCGTGCGGCGGTCCGCCGCGGCACCGTCGAGGTCCACGAACCGCTCGTCGTCGCCACCGACGCCTTCACCCTCGACTTCGGCGAGCGTCAGGCCCGGCTCGCCGACGGGTCACCGGTGCGGCTGACGCCGACCGAGTGGCGCCTTCTCGAGGCCCTCGCCCAGCGAGCCGGCCACCTCGTGACCCACGCCGAGCTGCTGAGGGCTGCCTGGGGACCGGCCTACGGTCGCGAGCTGAACTACCTGCGCGTCTACGCCAACCAGCTGCGCCGCAAGCTCGAGCCCGACCCCGCCGCCCCCGCCTACCTCCTGACCGAGCCGGGGCTCGGCTACCGCTTCGCGGTCTGAACTCAGCGGCGAGCACAGGTAGCGGGACGTTCGCGCCGTTGCTTGCCCATTCCTAGCATTGAGCAACAAGAGGACCTTGTATCTCAGAAGCGTTCCGGACGACGTGATCCGGCGGCTCGTTCGTCTCGCGGCACGGGATGGCACCTCCGTGGGAGCGGTCGCGGTGCGCGAGCTCGCCGAGGTGTCACGCCGTGCGGACAACCCAGCCTTGCTCGGCTGCCTGACCTCGACATCGATGTTGCCACCATCGTCGAGAGTCTGAACAGTGAGCGCGCCGAGCGGTGATCGTCATCGACGCCTCAGCCGCGCTGTCCGCACTGCTCAAGGACGGACCGGCCCGTCAGTCACTGACCGCCGAACAGCTTCCCGCGCGGCAGCTGGTCGACTCCGAGGTTCCAGCG
>JBBRZC010000218.1:0-4598 GCA_038237075.1 Actinomycetales bacterium | reverse complement strand
GGGCCGACGGACGCGGTGCACGCCCAGGTCTGGAGGCGGTCCTTCTGCCGGGCGTAGGCCACCGACGTGTGGACCATCGCCTGCTCGTTGCGGGCCAGGACGTAGCGCAGCCGGTCGTCGCCCTCGGCGAGGAGCTCGTTCTGGAGCAGCGCCTGCCCGATGCCGGCGACGTTGCCGTGGCCGAAGATGCCGAAGCAGCCGGCGAAGAGCTTCTGTCGCTCGCCGTCGCGCTCGCTCCACTGCCGAGTCAGGAAGGTCACCACCGCCTGGGCCACGGTGAGCCGGACGGTCTCCCGGGTCTGGTCACTCGTCGTCTCGGGGGTCGACTGCTCGGTCATCGCGGGCCTCCCATGGGCAGTCTCGGGTCGACGGTCTGGGTCGCCCACGTGTCGCGGACCCACGCGTGTGCCGGGTCGTCGCAGATCAGCCAGGCACGTTCCGGACCCGGGCCGGCCATGACGTTGAGGTAGTAGAGGTCGTAGCCCGGCGGCGCCATCGACGGGCCGTGCCACCCGTGGGGGACGAGGACGACATCGCCGGTGCGGACCTCGGCGAGCACCTCGATCTCGCGGTCGCCGGCACCGTAGACCCGTTGGTAGGCAACGGGACCGGCGGAGCTGGGTGTCTCGTGTCCGGCTTCGGCGCGCACTTCGAAGTAGTAGATCTCCTCGAGCTGCGACTCGACGCCCTCGCGGCGCTCGTCGTGCTTGTGCGGGGGGTAGGAGCTCCAGTTGCCCGCCGGCGTGACGACCTCGCAGGCGATGATCGCCTCCGCGTCGAGGACCGTGGGGGTCGCGAAGTTGCGCACCTCGCGGGAGGCGCTGCCGGCGCCGCGGAGCTCCACCGGCACCTCGTCGGCGCCCACGTGACGGAAGCCGGCAGGCGACGGCGACCCCGCGTTGTCGACCCGCATGTCGCCGACCCGTGCGACGGCGACGGCCACGCGGCAGTGTTCGGCGGCGACCAGGGTCAGCGTCGAGCCGCGCGGCACGTAGGCCACGTCGGTCGGGCCGGCGAACACCGACTCCCGCCCGGCGAGCCGCACGTCGTGGGTCGTGCCTGAGGCGTCGACGCAGTGGACGCCCAACGAGCCCGACAGCGGGACGACGACGACCTCTCGCGGCCCCACCGCGACGGTGCGGCGCTCGCCGGCCCGCAGCGGCCCGGCATACAGGCCGGTGTGCTCCCAGCCGTCGGTGTGTTCGTCGACCACGACGTCCCAGCCGTCGCTTCCGGCGGTGCCGAACGGCAGCACCCAGCGCGGGCTCACCGAGCCGCTCCGTGGACGAGCTGCGCGGCGATGTCGACCGCGGCGGCGACGTCGCCGCCGGGTGGGTAGAGCAGCGCCCTACCCACGACGAGGCCGCGGACCGCCGGCAGGTCGAGCGCGCGACCCCAGGCGGCGTAGGTGTCGTGCGGGTCGCCCTGGGGGTCGCCGCCGAGGAGCAGGGTCGGCAGGGTGGTGCTGTCCATGACGCGGGCCAGGTCGTCGACGACCGGCAGCTTGAGCCAGGTGTGGGCGCTGCTCGAGCCGAGCGCGGAGGCGATGGCGACCGAGAGGATCGTCGAGTCTGGGTCGAGGAGGTTGACGACCCGGCCGTCGCGATGCACGGAGAGGAAGGGCTCCACCATGGCCATGACCCCGAGGCCGGCCAGGGCGGAGACCGCGTCGGCGCTGGCCTCGAGCGTGGTGGCGGTGCCGGGGTCGTCGAGGCAGATGCGGGTGAGCATCTTGCCCCCGTCGAGGCCGCAGGCGGCGATCTCGGCGGGCTGGTATGCCGTGAAGCGGTCGTCGAGCTCGAAGCTGGCGCCCTGCAGGCCCCCCCGGTTCATCGAGCCGACCGCCACCTTGCCCTCCAGGGCGCCGAGCAGGAGGAGGTCGTCGAGGATGTCGGGGGTCCCGAGCACACCGTCGACCCCGGGCCGGGACAGGGCGGTCCGGAGCCGGACGAGCAGGTCCGTCCGGCTGGCCATCGCGGTCCCGTGGGAGCGCACCCCGAGAGCCCCGCGGGCGGGGTGGTCGGCTGCCACGAGGAGCATCCGGCCGTCGTCGCCGACGAGGTCGCGGCGACGGCGTGCGGCCCATCCCTCGGCGATCCGGCCCGGCTGGCGGACCCTGGTCTCGGTGAGCGCCGAGATCGCGGCCTCCCGGCGGGCGGCCTCCCGGTCGGTGATCTCCAACGACATCAAGCCTCCTGGCTGTCGACGATGGTGCCGGCGGCCAGGCTGGCCAGGACGTCGGCCTCGCTCGGCATCGCGGTCGAGCACTCGAGCCGGGAGGCGACGATCGCCCCGGCGACGTTGGCGAACTCGAGGATGTGCCGCAGCGGCCACTGGGCCAGCAGGCCGTGGACGAGGGCGCCCCCGAACGCGTCACCGGCACCGAGCCCGTTGACCACCTGGACGGGGAAGGTCGGCACCTCGACACGCTCGTCGGCGGTGGCGGCAAGGACCCCCTTGGGGCCCTGCTTGACGATGGCCAGGTCGACGCCTCGTTCGAGGAGTGCGTCGGCGGCGCGGCCGGGCTCGGTCTCGCCGACGGCGACCTCGCACTCCTCCCGGTTGCCGACGGCGATGGTGACATGCTCGACGGCGGCCTCGACCTGCTTGCGCCCCTCGTCGAGGTCGGCCCAGAACATCGGGCGCCAGTCGAGGTCGAGGATCGTGTGCCGGCGGCGGCCACGGGCCTCCCATGCGGTGAAGTGGGCTGCGCGGCTGGGCTCCTGCGACAGGCCGGTCACCGTGGACCAGTAGACCCTCGCCTCGCGGATCGCGTCGATCGGCAGGGTCTCGGGGTCGATGAGGAGGTCCGGAGCGGTGGGGTAGCGGTAGAAGTAGAGCGGGAAGCTGTCCGGCGGGAAGAGCTCGCAGAAGGTCACCGGCGTCGGCGGCCCGTCGACCGCCTCGACGAAGGCGTCGTCGACCCCGAGACGCCGTAGCTCGCGGGCGACGAACACTCCGAAGGGGTCGCGACCGGTGCGCGTGATGATCGCGGTCCGGCGCCCGTGCCGGGCCGCGGCGACCGCCACGTTGGTGGCGCTTCCACCGAGGAACTTCTCGAACGTCCGCACGTCCTCGAGCCCGACGCCGTGGTCGAGCGGGTAGACGTCGACGCCGGTCCGACCGATGGTGAGCAGGTCGTAGGGTGCGGTGGTGGTTGGCGGGGTCGGCGTCGTCGGCGTCGGCGTCGTCACAGCGACGCCACTTCGTCGAGGAGCACGACGCGGCCCTCGTGCCGAGAGATCTCGCACGCCTCGGCGACCCGGAAGGCCTCGAGCGCGTCGCCCATTGTGCACGGTGACGGACGTTCTCCCCGAGCGACGCCGACGAACGCAGTCAGCTCGGCCCGGTAGGCGGGCAGGAACCGGTCCATGAACGACCAGTGCCGCGGGCCGCTCGGGTAGCCGGCGTCCTCCTCGGCGGACGTCACCGCGAGGGAGTGGTCGAAGCCGACCCCGAGGGTGTCGGCGCTACCGAAGACCTCCATCCGCACGTCGTGCCCCGCGCCGTTGTAGCGGGTCGCCGTGAGCGTCACGAGGGTGTCGTCGTCGAGGGTGAGCACGGCGGCGGCGGTGTCCACGTCCCCGGCCGCGGCGAAGTAGGGGGCGCCCTTGTTGGCGCCGGTCGCGTAGACGGCGACGACCTCGCGTCCGGTCACGAACCGGATGGCGTCGACGTCGTGGATGGAGCAGTCGCGCAAGAGGCCGCCGCTCGTGGGGATGTAGGCGGCATGCGGCGGCGCCTGGTCGTGGGTGTTGACCCGCAGGGCGTGGACCACGCCGAGATCCCCTTCTGCTACGGCCCGCGCGGCGCGCTGGTAGCCGCGGTCGAAGCGTCGCTGGAAGCCGACCTGGACGGGGACGTCCGAGGCCGCCACGGTCCTGCAGAGCTCCAGGGTCTGATCCAGGGTGGCGGCCACCGGCTTCTCGCAGAAGGTCGGTATGCCGTGCCCGACGCCGAGCTCCAGCAGCGGGGTGTGGCCCGGGGTCGCCGTAGCGACGACGAAACCGTCCACCCCGGAGCCGAGCAGCTCTGCCGCAGATGCCGCGAAGCCCACCCCCAGGCGGTCAGCGAGGGTCCGGGCGGCCTCCGTATCGAGGTCGGTGAGCACGAGGTCGTCCACAACCGGGAGATCGCGCAGGGTCTCGGCGTGGAAGGCGCCGATACGCCCGACACCCGCAAGTCCGATCCGCATCCCTGCTCCTTCGGCGAGACCCTGGCGTGGGACGACAACGGTGGCGCCTTCTCGTCGACACCGATGGTGGCGGCTCAGGTGTTTGGTGTCAAACAATTGTCAGGACATTATTACCTCAGGAGAGCGATGGCGCCGGCGCCGACAACTGCTCCCTTTGCCCTGCCGCCCGGCATACCTCACTCGGCCCTGTCAGATGCGTCATAGTTTGCTCCCCTCTGTCACAGTTCGCCCGCCTTGTCGCGACGATCTGCATACGCTCGGTGGACAGCATCCTGTCGATGAGCTTCGTCGGCGCGGCACCCGACGAGATCGACGGCGCCACCACGGACGCTGTCGACAAGGCGGTCAAGGTCCTCCACGCGCAGGCCACTGCGACGTCCTGACTCGCGGGCGGGGTGGCGCC
>JBBRZC010000217.1:0-4708 GCA_038237075.1 Actinomycetales bacterium | reverse complement strand
GTGCGGCTCCGTCCTCGACCCGCCCGGTCAGCGGTGCCTGGGTCGGCATCCCGGTCAGCGTTCCCCTGAGTCGTCAGCGACGCCTTGTCTCGTGAGCGCAGGACCCCGCTGTCCCGGTAGACGAGGTAGTCGGTCGCCCCCAGCCGCAGCGAGTGGCGCTGCTTCATGAGGGAGACCCGCTTCGTGGAAGTGCCGGTCGCGACGTTTGCAAGCACGCTTGCGCCTGAGGCGGTTCCGCCACTACCGAGGCGATCGGACCTGTGGCATCGAGGCGCCTGCGGTGACTCCGCGGTCGTGTCGCCGCAGCCCGGACCGCGAGGATGATGCCGAGGCCGAACGCCACGAGGGCGAGGAGGGCGGCCCATCCCAGGACCGGCTGGAGAGGCGTCCGCGAGAGGAGGACGGACGCTCTCCCCGGAGGCCATCCCGTGGTCCAACCGACGGCGCCCGTCGTGGTTGACATCCCGGGCCGGACGACGGTGACGTGAACGGTCCCCGGTCCTGACTCGGTGAGGGTGAGGGGCACCGACCACTGGTCGTCCCCGATCGGTGTCGCGGTCGTAGTCCCTCCTGGAGACCCGGCTGCCGCGATGCCCACGCCGGTCACCTGTGCCGGTGCGGGTTGACGGGAGTTGCTGACCCGGACGATGGCGACGTTCTGCCCGGGGAGGTTGGGGCGGATGGCCATGGAGAGCTCGAGGTCGGCGACCCTCTGGTAGACGGTCGTGCTGGCGGGCACCGAGGGGTCCGTCGTCAGCTGTCTTTCCAGGGCGGGCTGCCCGCTGGACAGCAGCCCGGTGAGGGCGAGGACGAGGCCACCGAGGACGACCTCGGCGACGACGAGGCGTAGGCCGGGCCGCCCGAGCCCTCCGGAGCGGTGCAGGCGCCGTCGCGTGGCCAGCGCCAGCACCCCGCAGCCGAGGACGACGAGGACCTTGGCCACGAGGAGGCGTCCGTAGTCCGTGAGCAGCAGGGCGTCGACCGAGCCGACCACACCGCTGGCGAGGTAGAGCCCGGTGACGACCATGACCCCGACCGCGGTGGCGGCAACGGGTCCGAAGGCGCGCAGAACACGGACCGCCACCTGGGCGGGGGGACGTCGGCGGAGAACGACGAGCAGCAGGACAGCGAGCGTCCCCATCCAGCAGCCGGTGGCGAAGACGTGCAGGGCGGCGGCGGTCACCCGCGTCGGCGTCGCGACGAGACCGGCCCCGGAGTGCCCCAGCAGGGCGGTGCCGAGGGCCGCGAACGCCGCCCCGAGGACGAGGACGCCGTCCCTCCCGCGGCTGTCCAGCGCCGCCTTGGGGCGAGGGAGCACGGGGAGGGTCGCGAGCAGGCAGAGGACGAGCCCACCCGTCCGCACGACCCAGCGCGCGGCATACCCCCCGCTGACGAGCCCCCCCGCCGTCCCGCCGGAGGCCACGATCTGGTCGGCGAGCAGGGCCAGAGCGGCGAGGAGCCCGAACGAGACGGACCACCGCAGGACTGCCACGCTCACTGCAGCGTCGACGCCGGGGCCGGCACGCCGCAGGAGCACTCGGGCCACCGGTGCGCCGACCGCGGCGGCGATGGCGAGGAGCACCACCCACCGCAGCGCGGACTCCAGGGCGTCGGGGGCGGACTCGACCCATCCCTGCGGCACCACGGTGGTCTGGACGCCGAAGACGAGGACGCCCGCGGCGCGGTGCAGGTCGTCGCTCGAGACCGTCTCCCAGCTGATGCGGTAGGACCCCTTGGCGAGGTGCGGCAGGGTCACGTGGACGCTGACCGGTGCCTCGGTGTCACCGCCCGCGCTCCCTGAGGCCGCCGCGACGAGGGTCGGCGCACCGACGGTCACCGGGTGACCCTCGCCGTCGACGACCTTGACGGTCATGGCGGGCAGGACGACGGACTCGCTGTAGTCGAGGACGAGCTGCCCCGGGGCCTCCTCGAGCACCGCACCGTCGGCAGGGTTGCTCGAGGTGAGGTAGGCGTGCGCCGACGCCGCGGGGGCCGCGAGGACCCCGGTGACGGAGGCGGCCAGGACGACCAGGCCAAGGGTGAGGAGCACCCGCCAGCCCCGACGGCGACCCGCACCGGGTGCCACGGCCATCACTGGACCGGGATGCCCTGGAGGGTGGCGCCGTGGGTCGTGATCGAGGCGTGGTCCCCGCCGTGCAGCGTCCTGGCGTTGTTGTAGACGAAGTAGTAGGTCTGTCCGGCGCGCAGGGTGTGACCCTGCTTCATCACGGAGATCCGCTTCGTCGAGGCCTTCGTCTCGTCGTTGGAGATGACGGCGATGTCCGTGCGGTCGGACTGGAAGCGGGTCGCCTTGTCCGGGTCCAGCACGAGGTAGCTGACCTCGAGGAGGCCACCGTCACCGACGACGGCGATCCGGGAGAACCGCACTCCCAGGGCGGTTTCCATCGCCGTGCTGGTCGGCATGACCGGGTCGGCGGAGGCCCTGCGGCTCATGAGGTTGTGGCCGAGGACGACGAGCGTCAGGGCCACGAGCAGCAGGGCGACGAGCTGGGTGAGCCGCCGCGGGTTCCGCAGGGCGGTGGCGGTGGAGGCGAGTCGGGTGGTCATGTGTGCCCCTAGGTGGACGAGGGTCCGGCGACGCTTCGCGGTCGCCGCCGGACCCTGCGGGTGGAGATGGGTCGAACTGGGTGGGGTCGAGCTGGGTGTCGGACGGGTCAGGTCGAGGAGACCGTCACCGGGCGACGTTGAGGTTGTCGAAAGCCAACGTCCCGCGGACTGCTACGGGGACTGCGGGGTTGTTCTGACCGGCTCCCACACCGATCGTGACCGCGGCAGCCTGCAGGGTGCTGGTGTTGCCCGTCGTGCTCGAGGCGACCGCCCCGTGCTGCAGGGCGAGCGTGAGCGAGCCCGGCGTGGCACCGGCTGCCCGGCCCGACCTCCAGACGAGCGAGAGGGTCACCGGCCCGTTGGGGATGGTCACCCAGGGCCCCTGCCGGTTGCCGCCCCCCGTGAGGAACATCAGAGTGCTCACCTGACGGGTGGCCGTGGCCCCCGTGCCCACCGTCCGCAGCTGGACGGCGAACACGTTGCCCCCGGCGGCGGTCTTGACGGCGAGGATGTTGGGCGACGCCGCCCCGGTGACCAGGCCGGCCGCGTTGACGTCGATGTCGACGTGGGCGGTGGTGAGCCCGATCCCGAACGACCGCGCGATGTATGCCGGTTGGCGCGCCCCCGCGGTCGTCGGGTAGGTCACCAGCAGACCGGACTTCCCGGCCGCTGCGGCGGGGAGGTTGGCGCCCAGGCTGACCCCGATGGTGCCCACCGGTCCGGCCGTGACGGCCCAGGCCGGGTTGAGGGTCCCGTCGAAGCTGTCAGCGAGGACCGGCGGCGGGACCACGTTGACCGAGGTCGCCGCGATACCGCTCCAGTTGCCGGCCTTGTCCGCGATCCGGATGTTGAGCGGCTGGGTGCCGGCGTTGACCCCAACCATCGGGATGTTGATGGACGCGACCCCGTCGGTGCCGAGGCTGACGGTGATGGGCGTGGCCCGACCGACGCCCGGGTCGGTCGTGCCGAACCAGAACTCCGCTGCCCCGATCGTGTTGCTGGCGTCGGTGTAGGGGACACGGGCCGTGATGATCGCAGCGCCGTTGGTCGGGTTGGGCGTGACCGTCAGGCCCCCGAGGGTCGGCGCCGTCTTGTCGACGAGGAACGAGGCGGTGAAGGTCGGCCCCCAGTTGCCGGCGACATCCTGGCCGTGGACGAAGACCGGGTGGGTCCCGTCCGACAGCGACCGGATGGCGGTCAGCGGGATGAGGCCGTAGACCGACTCCGTGCTGCTGTCGAGCGCCCCGTCGCTCGGGATCAGCTGGACGCCGCTGCCGTTCGCGCCGACGGTGTCGAGGAAGGCTTCGGCGTCGACGAGGTTGCTACCCCAGTTGCCCGTGCCGGCGTCGGTGATGACACCGGAGACCACGGCATACCCGGGGTTGGCCGGGGAGGAGACGAGGCCGTTGGACGGGTTCGGGCCGATGGCGGCGCCCGTGGCCGAGGGACCGGTCTTGTCCACGGTGAAGGGGATCTCGACGAACGGACCCCACAGGCTGAGGGTGTTCATGCTGCGCACCCAGGCCCAGTGGTAGCCCTCGATGGCCGTTGCGATGGAGCCCGTCTCGGAGACGACCGGGGCGATCCGGTTGTTCGTCATGGGGGTCCCGGTTCCCGGCGCGTTGGTCGGCATGACGTGGGTGTCGGTGACGTAGAACTCCGCCTTGGTGATGTTGCCGTGGCCCGAGCTCGAGTCGTCACCGGTCGCCGTGATGATGACTGGGGCGGTGAGGTTGGAGATCGCCGGTGTGGCGACGCCGGCCGTCGTGGACGGGCCGGTCTTCGGGAGGTTGAAGACGACCGACCCGACGACGCCCCAGTTGCCGCCAGCGGCGCCGTTGCTCGCGTTGTCCTTGGCCCGCACGTAGATGACGTGCTTGCCGGCGTCGAGGGTGGCCATCGTCGCGACCGACAGGGTTCCGGTCGCCGAGTCACCGGCCGTCGACATGGTCATGGGTGTCCCGTTGCCGGGGCCGGTGGTCTGGGCGTCGTCGACGACGTACTCCGCCGCGGCCACGCCGTTGTTGCCGGTCTTGAGGTCGGAGAGGTTCGCCGTGACCGTCACGTCGCTCTGGCCCGTGGCCGGGTTGGGCGAGGCGGCGACCGCGGACGTCACCGGACCCACCGTGTCGGTGGACGG
>JBBRZC010000216.1:0-4820 GCA_038237075.1 Actinomycetales bacterium | reverse complement strand
CGGCGATCATGCCCTACTACGGAATGCCTGTCGGTCTCGAGGTGGACGGCGAGGCCGTCGAGGAGGTCGGCTTCGGCTACAACCAGCAGATCGTCAACGGGCTGCTGCGCAAGCAGCTCGGCTACGACGGCGTCGTCGTCACCGACTGGGAGCTCCTCAACGACAACCACGTCGGTGACCAGGTCCTGCCCGCGCGGGCCTGGGGTGTCGAGCACCTCGACCCCGCCGCGCGGATGGAGAAGGTGCTCGCCGCCGGTGCCGACCAGTTCGGCGGCGAGGAGTGCGTCGAGATCCTCCTCGACCTCGTTCGGTCCGGCCGGGTCAGCGCGTCGCGGGTCGACGAGTCCGCACGGCGGCTGCTCGCAGTGAAGTTCCGGCTCGGTCTCTTCGACGACCCGTTCGTCGACGAGGACGTCGCGGCGGCGGTGGTGGGGCAAGCCGACTTCCGCGCGCAGGGGTATGCCGCGCAGGCCCGGTCCGTGACGGTGCTCACCAACGGCGATGCGGCGCAACGTTCTTCGGGTGCTGGCCTACCCGACCGATCTGGCGCTGTGCTGCCCCTGACGTCCAGGCTGCCGGTCTACGCCGAGGGGCTGGCGCCGGACGCGGTGGCCCGCGTCGGGACGGTCGTCGAGCAGCCCGAGGACGCCGACGTCGCCATCGTGCGGCTTCCCGCGCCGTTCGAGCCGCGCGACGACCTCTTCCTCGAGGCCTGGTTCCACCAGGGGTCGCTCGACTTCCCGCCCGGTCTCGTCGTTCGGCTGGCTCGGATCGCAGCGGTCTGCCCGCTGGTCCTCGACGTCGAGCTGGACCGGCCGGCGGTGCTGACGCCGTTGCTGTCAGTCGCCTCGGCGGTCGTCGTCAGCTTCGGGACGTGCGATGACGCTCTGGTCGACGTCCTGGGCGGGGTGGTCCGGCCCGAGGGTCGGTTGCCGTTCGACCTGCCGAGGTCGATGGAGCAGGTGCGCCGGCACCACGAGGACGTACCCGGGTACGACGACCCCCTGTTTCCGTTCGGTCACGGGCTCGCCTACTGAGCCAGCCACGACCCAGAGCGCGGCGGTCAGTCCGCGTCCGGGCCGGTCTGGCGACATCGCGCAGGTCGGAGTGACGTCGGTCGACGTCTAGCCGCGACCGACCGACATCTCGCCCAGCTCCGACCAGTCGGTCCCCTCGACCGTGAAGTTGACGATCTTCGGGGTCGCCTGGAGGTGGCCCGGCAACTGGGCGGTCGCCTTCTTGAAATGCTCCGACTGCACGTGGGCAGCGCCTGCGTCACCGTCGCGGAACGCCTCCACGAGCACGTACTCGTTGGGGTCAGTCAGGCTGCGCGACCAGTCGAACCAGAGGCAGCCCTCCTCGGCGTTGCAGGCCTCGGTGAACTCCCGCGAGATCTCCGGCCACGCGTCGGCGTGCTCGGGCTTGACGAGGAACTTGGCGGTGATGAAGATCAACTTGCGCTCCTGGTGAATGGGGTCGGAAGGCTCATCCTTGCGACTCACGCCCGGCGGGGCCAGCATGGGGTGGCACGGCATACGGACCGGTAGGCCGTGCCGCACTCTCCGTCGCCGCGGTCAGGCCAGGCCGAGATGTCGCGCGACGTCGTGGCCACCGACGGCGAGGACGACCTGCGGGTCACCCACGACGACGAGCCGGTCGGTGGCGCGAGCCATCCCCACGTAGAGCTTCTCGCGGGCTCGGTCGACATCTGCGAGGAAGTTGACGCACAGCACCACGGCACGCCGCTCGAGGCCCTTGCAGCCGAGGACGTGACCGTAGAAGACGCCGTCGTCCTCCCAGAGGAGGCCCAGTAGCCGGCCTGTCCGAGGGTCTGCTGCCGATCGGTCTGCACCGGGTGCCGCGAGCCGGTGGTCAGCAGAGCGACGTGCTGGGGGCTCCAACCCGACGCGAGAAGCAGGTCCACCTGCTCGTCGGCGGCCTCGATTACTCCTGAGGCGCTCGCCGGCACGAACGTCACAACGACGCCGTCGCCGCCCTCGGCGTGCATCCGGGTCGGAGCGAGCGACGCGAACGACTCGGCGATCTGCCGGGTATTGCGCAGGTTGTGGTCCAGGACCAGGGGCACCAGCGGCACCGGGGGCCGACCGCTGCGGCCGAAGATGCTCTGGTTGTCGTCGGAGTACACGAAGAGCCCGCCGGTCTCGTCGTCGCGCAGCGAGAGCATCAAGGGCTGCCACCACTCGTCGGCGAAGTCCTGCGCCTCGTCGACGACGACCGCGTCGAAGCGCCCCTTCTCGGGCAGGAGGCGGGCCGCCTCCGACCTCATCATCGGCAGGCGTCGCTCCCAGAAGTCGCTGTCGCTCCGGTCGAGCGGGACGTCGATCCCCCATCGACGGCCCAGCTCCTCGAACGGACCCACGAAGGCCGGTCGATGTTTCCGTGGTGCCGCGGCCATGGTGCGCTTGAGGTACTCGGCCAGCCCCAGCGAGTAGCACAGGAGTGCGACGCGCTGCGGCGGGGTCCCCTCCCGTCCGCGGGTCAGCTCTTTCGCCTAGGTCAAGGCCAGCATCGTCCTTGCCGCTGCCCGCGCCCCCACGGACCTCGACGCGGTTCAGCAGCCGGGTCACCCGCAGCAGCTGGGCCTGCTCCACGGACAACCGGTCGGCGGCAGCCTCGCGGTCGTCCGCCTCAGCTGCGACGTCAAGGTGAGGAAGCATCCGGCCGCGCAGGATCTCGGCGATGAGGTCCACATCGTCCGGAGCGAGCACCCGGTGCCCGGACTCCTGCCGAGTCCCGACGTCCCGCAACCTGCCGGCTAGGTTGGCCAGGTCGCCTCGGTCGTGGATGGCCCACCGAGGGCAGTCGGGTGTCGCGAAGCCAGGGTCGAACACGGCATACGGAGCCACCACACAGTGAGCCCACCGCACCCTCGTGCGGGACGACTCCTTCCACCGCGGTTCCTGCTCGATGAACTGGCGCAACGCGTACTTCGCGGTGCGCGCCTGGCCGACGGGGTCGATCTTGACCTCCTTCCCGAGACGACGCTGACGCCACACACCTGTGGCTTCGTCCACCCCCCAACGCTGCCGCCCTTGACCTCGACGACGACGGCGCCGGCGCCAGGGATCAGCACGACGAGGTCCGCCTCATGGTCCTTCTTCCTATCCGTCAGCCGAAGGTTCGCCAGCACGACAGCCTCGTTGTCCAGCTGGGCGACCAGGCTCTCCCACACCTCCCGCTCGGAGGCCGTCACGAACTCCGGCGACTCCGGGACCGCCCGAGCACTCATGGTGAACCCCTTCGACGGCATACCGTTTGAACCTGGCTCAGCCGGATCTCGTCGCTGGTCGGGACAACGCGGTCGTGAGCTGTCACGATGTCACCCATGCTGAGCCACGGCGAGGATCTGGCGCTGCGCCGCCAGATCTTCAGCCGTCTCTCGACACGCGTCGCCGAGTCGGGCGGGCTCCTGTCACGGGCCGAGCTCAGCGACTTCCCTTATGGGGAGGGACGCCGGCGGCGGCTCATCGACACGTCGAAGGGCATCTGGAACCCGCGCGACCTCAACGCGACGTTGTCGATCGTCAGCTCAACCAACGGCCCCTACGACGACCGCGAGGTCGAGGGCGGCCTCTTCGCGTACGACTACCGCGCGGGTTCGGTCGACGGCGACAATGCGAAGCTGAGACGCGCCGGGCAGCTCGAGATGCCGCTCATCCTCCTGCGCAAGTTCACCAGCGGGCTCTACGTGCCAATCTTCCCGGTCTACGTCATGCAGGACGACGTGCGTCGACGTCAGTTCGTCGTCGCCGTCGACGAGTCGCTGAGAATGCTCGGCCCGCCCGAGGAGATGTCCCCGCTGGAGAGACGCTATGCCGAGCAGGTCACCCGGCGCCGCCTACACCAGTCGATGTTCCGCGGGATGGTCGTGCGCGCCTACGAAGTCAGGTGCGCGGTGTGCCGCCTCCATCACGGCGACCTGCTCGACGCCGCGCACATCACCGCCGACGCGGACGAGACGGGGCTGGCGGTCGTCACCAACGGGTTGAGCCTGTGCAAGATCCACCACGCCGCCTATGACCGCAACCTGCTGGGCATCTCCGCGAGCTACCAGGTGGCGATCAACCAGGCTTTGCTGGACGAGGTGAACGGGCCGATGCTCACGCACGGGCTGCAGGCCATGCACGGGACGACCATCCAGCTTCCCTCTCGAGCCAGCGAGAGGCCCGACCGAGAGCGGCTCGCCGCACGGTTCGACCTCTTCCTGGCGAGCTGACCCGGCCGTCGGGTCAGCTCGCCAGTCCAGCTCGCCAGGACAGGCAGGCCATCTCAGCTGCAGCCGCTGGTGCTGCCGCATCCCTCGCAGACGTAGCACGACCCAGCCGGCCGCATCTTGGTGCCGCAGGTCATGCAGATCGGCGCGTCGGCGGAGGTGCCCGCCAGCTTCTCCATGAGCTCCATGGAGGAGTGGACGTCCGAGCCGACAGCCCTCGCCGACGCAGCGCCGGCACCCGAGGTGACCTGGCTCGCGGACAGGGTTGTGGCGTGCTGCCCCACCCCCGGCTGCTCGTCCGGCTTCTCGCCCACCCTGGTCCGGGCGACCGAGGCCGACTGCGAGTAGGACTCGAGCTCCTCCTCGAGGTCTTCCTCCGACTCGTTCTCCTCGGCCAGGTAGGACCCGGTCTCCAGCTGGCGGGCCCGCTCGGCGGCGGAGTGGATGCCCATGTAGCCGCGGGTCTCGAAGTCGAGGTAGTCCAGCGCCAGCCGGCGGAAGACGTAGTCCATGATCGACTGCGCCATCCGCACGTCGGGGTCGTCGGTGAGACCGGCCGGCTCGAAGCGCAGGTTGGTGAACTTCT
>JBBRZC010000215.1:0-4821 GCA_038237075.1 Actinomycetales bacterium | reverse complement strand
CCTGTGCTGCGCCTGACGCTGGCCGGTGTGGTCAAGCCCGAGCAGCCGTTGTCGTGTCAGCTGGGCAGGCACCAATACGTCACCATCCACGACAACCCCGAGAACCGGCGCGCCACGAGCCACCGTGCACCAGGTGCGGGCACATCAAGGACGACTGGCGCGGCCCCGAGAAGGTCGTCAACGCCTTCGCCTGGGCCGGCAGCAGCGGCCTGCGATGAGCCGCGACCAGATGGTCGTGGGCCCCGACCTGCTCGACCCGGACCGGGCTGCGGCCCTCGCTCGTCCTGTGCCGCGACGGCGCCGGCGGCAGGGCCTCGTCACCGTGCTTGCGGTCCTCGGGTTCGTCCTCGCGGTGGGCGCGACCACGGTGAGCATCCGCGCGCTGGAGCGAGCTCCGGCGGTCGCCGAGCAGAACGGGGTCCCCACTCCCGATGGCTGGACGCGGCTCGCCGTGTCCGACATGACGTTCATCGCGCTCATCCGTCCGGCCGGTTTCACCGATGACCCGGGCGTCGTCAACGCGTTCTTCTTCTACCTCGAGAAGGACCTGACCTGGCGGCCGGCGGGCCAGCTCCCACTGCCCGGCACGACCGAGCCGGTCTTTGAAGTGGGAGCCGGTACGTCGCAACTGCCCTGCCGGTTCTCGCTCGCTGTCTTCCCGTCCGGCTCCACCTCGATCGGCCCCGTCTTCACCGGTGACGTGACGCAGGCCGACGTGACCGCCCAGGTCGGCACCGTGACGGTCTCCGGGGTGAACCATGAGCACTACCTCGCGGTCGCGGTGGTGACCACCCCGAAGGACGACATCACGAGGCTGCGCGGCTTCGCATGGGTCGACGAGCACGGCCGTAGCCACGAGTACTCGTCGCCGCGCTAGCCGCGCCGATCCCGTGTCGGGTCGGTCGGGGCATGTTGTGCTCGGCGGACAGCCACGGCGGACCTGGCCGGGAGACCTGGCCGAGAGCCACGGCGTCGCTCTGTTTGACCAGGAGCTTGCTCTTGTGGGCGCACCAGGAGCACCCTGCGCCACGCGCGTAACGCGAAACGATCTCGGCAGACCAAGGCGTGTAGCGGCACCGCCGCCTCCACCCACGTCACCTTGACCCGGAGGACCGCATGCGCATTCTCGTCCGCACCACCCTCGCCGCTGCCGCGGTCGCGGCCACAGCCGCCGCTGTCGCGGCTGCGCCACCCGCCCTGGCCTCCGGCGGTGGCGGCCAGACTGAAGCGCAAGGCTTCGTCGTCCACGGCGAGACCGCCACCTTCCCGCTGCGGCCGGGCCGCACCTCCGACGGCCGCGAGTTCTGGTACATCGCGATCGAGGCCTCGGACTCCTCCTCAGCCAGCACGTTCGGTGTGCGGGTCGTCAACAAGCTCGAGAACGCCGGTGGCACCGGCGCCGTTCAGCACGGACAGCTGGTTGGGGGTGTGCTCGTCACTCCCGGGTACGTCGACTTCGGTCCCGAGCACGTCGTGGCCGGCACTCCGGGCACCGGCTTCCCGCCGGTGACCGCGAGACCCGGCAGCGTCGCCGACGACCGCTACAGCCCGCTGGTGCAGCTGCCCGACGGCACGGTCGTCAACGCACCTGTGGTCGCCGACGCGACCGGGCGGCACGACAAGGTGGTCAGCCTCGACACCGGCGCACGGACCGTCACGCTACGCCTCACCCACGGCTTCGCCCCGGGCCACGCGGTGCGCTACCTGTCCACCGACGCCACGGCGCCCGACGTCGCCGCACTCGAGGGCTCGACCTTCGTCCCGCGGCTCGCGGCTGCTCCGCGCGCGGGCGACGACTCGACGCACTCAGCGCGGGCCTCGCTGGCCGCGTTCGTGAACGGCCCGACCGGTGTCGGCAACCCGAAGCGCCAGGGCCTCAACTCGGCCCTGCTGGGCGAGGGCGACCCGCTCAACGTGCTGGCCTGGCTCCCCGGTCAGGGGCGCTACAGCTCGCTGTGGGACGTGCATCTCACCCAGTGGGCAAAGGGCCAGACCCCGACCCGAGTCACGAGCTTCGCTGACGTCGAGGACCTCGCCAAGTCCGGTGCGGTGACCGGTCCCGGCGGCGCACCGTGGGCCGCCAACGACGTGATCGTCAACTGCCCGATCCTCGCCCTAGGCTGAACCATCAGCAACACTCAGCGGGCACCGAGCCTCCAACGCAACGCGCCCACACCCATGGGCCGGCTCATGTCGGTGAATGTCGGCCTGCCCAGGGACGTGACCTGGCGTGACCGCACGGTGTACACCGGTATCTGGAAGCGGCCGGTGATCGGACCGCAGACGGTCCGGGCAGTGAACATCGACGGCGACGGGCAGGGCGACCTGGTCGGGCACGGCGGGCCGGACCGCGCCGTGCTCGTGTACCAGGCCGGCTCCTATGATCACTGGACGCACGAGCTCGGCCGAGACGACCTCGCGCCCGGAGCCTTCGGGGAGAACTTCACCGTCGAAGGGCTCGCCGACGACGAGGTCTGTATCGGCGACAGGTACGAGATCGGCACCGCGCTGTTCGAGGTGAGCCAGCCGCGGGTCACCTGCTACCGCGTCGGGATGCGCCTCGATGAGCCGCGACTGCCCGCCCTGCTGGTCTCCCATGGCCGCCCCGGCTTCTACCTGCGGGTGCTGCGCGAGGGGAGCGTGCAGGCCGGCGACGAGCTCGTGCGGGTGTGTGTCGGCCCGCAGGCGGTGACGGTCGCGGACGTCGACCGCCTGCTCTACCTCCCCGGTCATGACCCGGACGAGGTGAGACGAGCGCGGCAGATCCCCGCTCTCAGCCCCGGCTGGCAGGAGTCGTTCCGGCTGCTGGCCGAGGCCCCCCAGCAGCCCGGGCGCAGCGGCAACGCCGGGCTGAGTGCGACCTCCCCGCCGCCAGCGTGGCCGGGCTTCCGGCGGCTGCAGGTGGTCGCCCGCGAGGCGGTGACGCCGACGGTGATGTCCCTGCGACTCGCCGCCGTCGACGGCAGCGCACTGCCGAGAGCCCTCCCCGGTCAGTTCGTCACCCTGCGCCTTCGGTCGCCCGACGGCGTCGTGACCCGCAGCTACTCCCTGTCCGGGTCGCCCGGCGACCCGGCATACCGGGTCAGCGTCAAGCGGGAGACCTCTGGCCGGGGGAGCGAGCTGATCCACGACACCGTCCGCGTCGACGACGTCCTTGACGTGGCCGCGCCGCGCGGCACCTTCACGCTCGCGGCGGGCGAGGCTCCCGTGCTGCTGCTCTCGGCCGGCATCGGCGTCACCCCGGTGCTTGCCATGCTGCACGAGCTCGCAGCCGGTGCGTCGGGTCGCGACGTCTGGTGGGTGCACGCCGCTCGCGACCACCGTGAGCACGCCTTCGCAGACGAGGCCGCGGCGCTGCTGGCGCGGGTGCCCGCTGCCCACACCACGATCTGCTACACCGCACCCGCACCCTCCGAGCCGCGAACCGGGACGTGGCACCACGGCCGCCCCACGCAGGCGCTGCTGACCTCCCTGAGACTCCCGCCCACCACCCACGCCTACCTGTGCGGGCCTGCGGCGTTCGTGACCGGGCTGACCGCGGCCCTCGTGTCTGTTGGCCTGGACCCGCGCCGCGTGAGAAGCGAGCTGTTCACCCCACTGGAGCAGTTGACGCCCGGTATAGCCAGTGGGGCGATGCCTCGACCGCACCTGCCCGACGGCCCAGCGGGTGACGGCCCGCTGGTCGCCTTCACCCGTAGCGACCTCACCGTTGCCTGGCACAGGCGCTTCACCAGCCTGCTCGAGCTGGCTGAGGCGTGCGACGTGCCGGTGCGCTGGTCGTGCCGCACCGGCGTCTGCCACACCTGCGAGGTCGGTCTGGCCGACGGAAAGGTGGCCTACGACCCCGACCCCATCGAGCTGCCGGCCGAGGGGTCCGCGCTGTCGTGCTGCGCCGTGCCGGAGACCGATCTCGTCGTCGACCTGTGACGTCGCAGGGTCGGCACGTCCCGCCTCCCTGCGCCGGTGGTAACGCACGGGTGCGCGGCAGTGACTGGGAGGGATGGAGCCTTCACTCGTCGTCGGGGCGCGGCTGCCGGATCTCGAGCTGCCTGACCACACCGGCATCGTCCGACGTCTCAGCGAGCTGACCGGGGGGATCCGGTCGCGGTGACGTTCATCCGGGGCTGGTGGTGCCCGAAGGAGCAGACCTGCATGCGCGGCCTGGTCCAGCTGCAGGAGGAGGTCGAGGTTGCCTACTCCTGCATCGTGACGGTCAGTGTGGACGAGCCCGAGGTGAGTGCGGCCTTCCGGGCGGGACTGGATGCCCGCTGGACGTTTCTGTCTGACACGACGAGGCGCTACCAGACGGAGCTGTGGTTGCTGGAGACGACGGACACCGTGCACCGCCCGTTCGTCCCCACGACCTTCACCGTGTTCCCCGACTTGAGCATCCATCGCATCGACAACGGCTACTGGTTCTGGGGACGCGCCACGCTGGAGGACCTGAGGCAGGACCTGCGCGCCGTGACGCAGCAGATCCGACAGGACTGGCAGGGGCCACATGAGCTGGAGCTGGGTCGCCATGCTGGACCTGTCGGTGGACGCCGATGCGCTGGCCGTCCACACGGCCGTGGCCTCGGCGGTTGCGCACGACGAGGAAGGCCGGCACGTGGGCGTGCTCGCGGCGTGGCCGAAGGGTGGCAAGCCAGTTCGACGCGCCGTGCGGATGGATGCCCGGCTCGCTGACCCGGCTGGAGCCGCCGGGTGGGTGTCGCTGGGACTCATCGATGCGGAGCGCGCTCCTCTGTTCGACGATCCGGCAGTGTCCGGAGCGCTGCGTCGGGTCCTCGCGGGTCCCCCGGCCGATGCGGTGACGACGTT
>JBBRZC010000214.1:0-4857 GCA_038237075.1 Actinomycetales bacterium | reverse complement strand
CGAGCCGGCGGGCGCCGACCGCGCACCGGGGTCGAGCTCGAAGCTGTGCCAGACGATCTCCACCTCGTCGCGGTGCGGGAACTCGGCGAGGGCGGCCTCGAGGTGGCGCTTGCCGATGTAGCAGAACGGGCACACCACGTCGGACCAGATGTCGATCTTCATGCCCGCGTCAACCACGCCCGGGGCCCGTTCTGTTCCGGAGGCGGCCCCTCGCTCGACCGAACAGGCAGAGGGCCGCTGGGCACCCGGCATACCGGGATGTTCCGGGCAGCTCGAGGTCCGTTGCCTGTCCGGGCGAACCCTCGCCGGTCATCGTGCGTATGCCGCCGGGCGCGGCGAGCCTGTGGACGAGCGCCCCAGCCACCTCGGCGGACCGGGCAGGCTCAGCGCATGGCTCATCAGAGGGTGCTCGAGGCCTTGACCCGGCACGGCGGGTGCGCCACCTGGAGGGTGCTGGTCGGCGAGACCTCAGCCCGCTGCATCCGTCGGGCACGGGACGCCGGGGTCATCCACCGCACCCGCCGCGGTCGCTACGCGCTGCCCACCGCCGCCGAGCACCGACGCGTGGCCCATCGGCTGACCGCCACGCTCTCCCATCTCAGCGCGGCGATCGCCCACGGTTGGAAGGTCAAGACGCAGCCGGTCCTGCCGTGGGTCACTGTCCCAAGGAAGCGGCACCTCATCGACGCCGACCGGGCCCGGGTCCACTGTCGGTGGCGCGACCTCGACCCGGCGGAGGTGGCGGCCGGGATCACCACCCCGTTGCGGACCGTCCTCGACTGCGCGGCGGCCCTGCCGTTCGACGAGGCGCTCGCGGTCGCCGACTCGTCGCTGCGTGACGGCGACCTGACTCACGCCGAGCTCATCGACGCTGCCCGCCACCTCCGAGGACCTGGCTCGAAGCAGGCGCGACGGGTCGCCGCGCTCGCTGACCGCCGCGCGGCCAACCCCTTCGAGTCGGTCCTGCGGGCGATCGCGCTGGAGTTCCCCGAGCTCAAGCTCGAGCCGCAGCTCCGGATCTGGGACTCCGGGCTCTGGGCGACGGTGGACCTCGGCGACGAGACGCTGCTGCTCGTGCTGGAGGCCGAGGGCTTCGAGCACCACCGGTCACGCAAGGACCTGCACCGGGACGCCCGCCGCTACACGGAGCTGACGGTCTGGGGCTGGGCCGTCCTCCGCTTCGCGTGGGAGGACGTCATGCTCCACCCCGACTGGGTGCGCTGGGCGATCCGCGCCTGGCTGGAGGGCCGCGCCGGTCGGGCGGTGCCACCTGCGCCATCAAGAGGGTGAGCCCCGCTCGTCCAAACAGGCAGACGGCCGCCAGCCACTCGGCATACCGGGCCATTTCGGGGCACCCCCGGCCCCTTTGCCTGTTTGGACGAGCACGGACAGCCGGTATGCCGCCCGCTGGGGTCAGCGCTCCTCGGTGCCCGCGATGTAGGCCTCCAGCCGGGCCCGGCCCTCGGTGTCCTCGCGCTGGACCGGCGGGGACTTCATGAGGTAGGACGACGCCGAGATGAGGGCGCCGCCGATGCCGCGGTCCAGGGCGATCTTCGCGGCGCGGATCGCGTCGATGATGATGCCGGCCGAGTTCGGGGAGTCCCACACCTCGAGCTTGTACTCGAGGTTGAGCGGCACGTCGCCGAACGCGCGCCCCTCGAGGCGCACGTAGGCCCACTTGCGGTCGTCGAGCCACTGAACGTAGTCCGACGGGCCGATGTGCACGTTGCGGGCGCCGAGGTCGTGCGCGAGGTTCGACGTCACGGCCTGCGTCTTGGAGATCTTCTTGGACTCGAGCCGGTCGCGCTCCAGCATGTTCTTGAAGTCCATGTTGCCGCCGACGTTGAGCTGGTAGGTGCGGTCGAGCACGACCCCGCGGTCCTCGAAGAGCTTGGCCATGACCCGGTGCGTGATCGTCGCGCCGACCTGGCTCTTGATGTCGTCGCCGATGATCGGCACGCCGGCCGCCTCGAACTTGGCCGCCCACTCGGGGTCGCTGGCGATGAAGACCGGCAGGGCGTTGACGAAGGCCACGCCCGCGTCGATGGCGCACTGGGCGTAGTACTTGTCGGCCACCTCGGACCCGACGGGCAGGTAGGAGACGAGCACGTCGACCTTGGCGTCGCGCAGCGCCTGCACGATGTCCACCGGCTCGGCGTCGGACTCCTCGATCGTCTCGCGGTAGTACTTGCCGAGCCCGTCGTTGGTGACGCCGCGCTGGACCATGACACCGGTCGGCGGCACGTCGGCGATCTTGATGGTGTTGTTCTCTGACGCGGCGATCGCCTCGGCGAGGTCGAAGCCGACCTTCTTGGCGTCGACGTCGAAGGCGGCGACGAACTCGACGTCGTTCACGTGGTACTCGCCGAACTTGACGTGCATCAGACCGGGCACGACGCCCTCGGTCGGGGCGTCCTTGTAGTACTCGACTCCCTGGACCAGCGAGCTGGCGCAGTTGCCGACGCCGACGATGGCGACGCGCACGGATCCCATGAGTTACTCCTTGTGTGAGGGAAGGTCACCGGACGGGTATGCCGGTGAGCCGGGTGATGCTGGTAGGTCGGTTGCGGTGGTGGAGCGCTCGGTGGTGGAGCGGCGCTCGGCCGTGATGAGCTCCTCGAGCCAGCGCACCTCGCGCTCGGCCGACTCCTCGCCGTGCCGCTGGAGGGCGGCGGTGTAGGTGTCCATCCGCTCCCGGCCGCGGGCCGAGGCCTCACGGACGTTGGCGAGGCGCTCCTCGAGCCGCGAGCGGCGGCCCTCGAGGATGCGCAGGCGCACCTCGGCGGTGGCCCGGGCGAAGAAGGCGAAGTGGACGTCGAACTCGTCGTCGTCCCACGCGCTCGGCCCGGCGGCGCCGGTGAGGTTCTGGAAATGTTCCTTGCCGTCGGCGGTGAGCTGGTAGACGATGCGGGCCCGCCGGCTGCCGGAGGCGCCGACGCTGCGGGGGACCTCGCTGATCCAGCCCTTGCCCATCACTGCGCGAAGGCAGGGGTAGAGGGAGCCGTAGGACAGCGCCCGGAAGGACCCGAGGGCCGTGTTGAGCCGCTTGCGCAGCTCGTAGCCGTGCATCGGGGACTCGTGGAGGAGGCCGAGGACGGCGAACTCGAGGAGCTCGGTGCGGCTCGCCATGACGGGTCCTCCTTCGCTGCCGGGTGCCCGTCGCGTCCGAGGTGTCGGTGGTCCGGGCCACCGTTCTCCCGGACGCACGAGGAGAGTGGGAGGTGACATAGTGGGGCTTTGTCACACTCGGACTATAGCGTAGATATATCGGAGCGATATATCACGCGGACTGCCAAGGGCCCCGCGAGTTCGGCGGCGACCCGACCGGACCGCATACTGGAGCGTCGGTCCGCCCTGCTGGGGAGCCGGTCCGACCCCGCCGAACGATGACGAAAGTGGATCCGTGAGCCAGAACCGACCGGGCGCGCCGACGCCGCGCGGCGCCCAGCCGACCCGCGCCAACACAGACGGCAAGAAGCGGCCTTCGCGCCGTCGCACTTGGGTCAAGCGGGTCCTCTTCGTCCTGCTCAGCCTCTTCGCGCTCGGCTGCGTCGGCATCGCCATCGCCTACGCGACGATCCAGCCGCCCAAGCCCAACGAGCTCGCCAACGCCCAGGCGTCGATCATCTACTACGACGACGGCAAGACCGAGCTCGCCCGGATCAGCGACGTCAACGGCAACCGCGAGTCGGTCGACCTCGCCAAGGTGCCCGACCTCGCGAGGAAGGCGATCCTCGCCGCCGAGGACCGCTCCTTCTACTCCAACAACGGCGTCTCGCCGACCGGCATCGCCCGCGCCATCTGGCAGGGCCTGCGCGGCAGCGACACCCAGGGCGGCGGCTCGACGATCACCCAGCAGTACGTCAAGAACTACTTCCTCACCCAGGACCGGACGCTGGCCCGCAAGGGCAAGGAGATCATCATCTCCGTCAAGATCGACCAGCAGCAGTCCAAGGACGAGATCCTCCAGAACTACCTCAACACCATCTACTACGGCCGCGGCGCCTACGGCATCCAGACCGCCTCGAAGGCCTACTTGGGCAAGGACGTCGGCCAGCTCACCGTCGCCGAGGGGGCCGTCCTCGCCTCGGTGATCAACGCGCCGTCACTCTACGACCCGGCGCTCGGCACGAAGCAGCAGGAGAACCTCAAGAACCGGATGGGCTACGTTCTCGACGGCATGGTCACTGAGGGGTGGCTCTCGAAGACCGACCGCGACAAGGTCACGTCGGTGCCGAAGACCATTGCGCCGCAACCCAACCGGGCACTCTCGGGCCCGAACGGCTACGTCGTCGACGCGGTGCGCAGGGAGCTCGGCAGCACCCTCAAGCTCTCGACCAGCGACATCGACCGGGGCGGCCTGCGGATCACGACGACGATCCAGAAGCAGGCCCAGGACGCGGCGATCGCCGCGATGGCCAAGGACTTCCCCAAGGACGCCAAGGACGTGTATGCCGGGTTGGCGGCGGTCCGCCCGGGCGACGGCGCCGTGATGGCGCTCTACGGCGGCCCCGACTTCCAGGCCCGCCAGTTCAGTGCCGCGACCGACGCGACGATGCAGGCCGGCTCCTCGTTCAAGCCGTTCGCGCTCGTCGCCGCCCTCCAGAAGGGGATCAGCACGAGGACCCGGTTCAACGGTGACAGCCCCATCACCCTCCCGGACGGCACCAAGGTCCCCAACGAGGGCAACCAAGACTTCGGGCTCGTCGACCTGCGCCGGGCCACGGCCAAGTCGATCAACACCGTCTTCCTCGGGCTCAACGAGCAGGTCACCCCGAAGTCCACGCACGACGCCGCCGTCGCGGCCGGGATCCCCGCCGACACCAACGGTCTCGGCGAGACCCTCAACAACGTCCT
>JBBRZC010000213.1:0-4913 GCA_038237075.1 Actinomycetales bacterium | reverse complement strand
TGGCGCATCGCGCGCTCGAGCTTGGGCGTGACGTCGACCGGCCGGCCCTCGAAGTCCTTGAACGACCACGGGTGCACCCGGCTCGAGATCTGCTCGTAGTGAAGGTCGTTCGCGTATCCCAGCTCGTCGCGCACGTAGTGGTTGAACGCCGCCGCGTAGGGACCCGTGATGGCGTCGTGCGACGGGTCGGCGTCCATCGCCTCGGCGATCGCGCTGCCCATCGGCCCCGTGAACCGGGCGTCCAGCCGGCCCACGGTGCGCCGCTGCTCGCGCAGCAGCTCGCCGAAGTAGCGCCAGTGCTCGATCCTCAGGTCCGCCCGGTCGACGTAGTCCTCGCTGAGGCCGGTGAGGCGGGCGAGCGTGGTCACGGCCTCGGCCCGTTCGGCGGCGGTGAGCCGGTCGCCGCGCGAGAGGACCCACGGGTAGTCGCGCACGGCATACGCCTCGGCCTCGGCGAGCACGGTCCGCAGCGAGCGGCGCCCCTGCCTGCCGTGGTAGTGCGAGACCGCCGCGTAGGTCGGCAGGTAGAGGGCATGGGCGCGGTCGTTGCGCTGCTTCTCGAAGTCGATGGAGCCGAGGTCGAGGACGCTGGAGACGAGGATGATGCCGTTGAGGTACATCCCGAACCGGGTCTGGAGATGCTCGGCGAGGGCGGCGGCGCGCAGCGTGCCGTAGGACTCCCCGGCGAGGAACTTCGGCGACATCCACCGGCCGTTGCGGCCGGTCCAGAGCCGGACCAGCTCGCCGACGGACTCGATGTCGCCCTGGTAGCCGTGGTAGGGCTCGGGTTTGGTGTCGGCGACCGCCCGCGAGTAGCCGGTCGACACCGGGTCGACGAAGACGAGGTCGCTCACCGCGAGCAGCGTCTCGGCGTTGTCGGCGAGGGCGTAGGGCGGCGGCAGCAGCGCGCCGGCATCGCCCATGACGACACGGCGCGGCCCGAGCAGCCCGAGGTGCAGCCACACGCTCGACGAGCCGGGGCCGCCGTTGAACGCGAAGGTCACCGGCCGGGTGTGCGGGTCGGCGCCGTCGAGGACGTAGGAGGTCAGCGACATCTCCGCCTTGGCGGTGTGCCCCTTGAAGGTGCCCTCCTCGTAGACCTCGTCGCGCAGGACGACGCGGCCGGCCGTCGCGGTGTAGCGCAAGGTGCGCCGCCCGACCTTGACGGTATGCCGTGTCGTCACCAGGTCGTCGCTCGGCTCGGCCGGCTTCTTCGCCACCTCCGTGACGCTCTCCGCCGTCGTCACCGAGCCCTTGGCCGCGGTGTCCTTGGCCGCGGTGTCCTTGGCCGCGGTGTCCTTGGCCCCTTTGTCCTTGGACGTGTCTCTGGTCTCGTCAGCCACGGGAGTCACTCTAGATGTGGGCGGGTCTGGACGTGGTGCGGAGAGCTCCGCGTCCCGCGAGCGGGGTCGGGGGCGGGCTCGGCTCGGTCCCACGAACGGGGTGCGGCTCTACAACGATGCGGGCAGCGTCGACGTCGTCGCGGACCTGGCGGGCTGGTTCACTCCGTGAGCCAGAGGTCGCGGGCGGCCGCGGGGCCGGCCGCGACCGCGAAGAGGTGGGGACGGCGCAGGTCCGCGTCGCGGAACGCCTCATAGAGGGCGCGTGCCATGCCGTGGACGACTCCCGCGTCGACGAGCGCGATCGCCGAGCCGCCGAAGCCACCGCCCGTCATCCGGGCCCCCAGCGCGCCGTGGGCGCGGGTGGTGCGGACGGCGAGGTCGAGCTCGCGGCAGGAGACCTCGTAGTCGTCGCGCAGCGAGGCGTGCGAGGCCATGAAGAGCCGGCCGACCTGGAGGAAGTCGTTGCGCCGGAGCGCGTCCACGCACCACGTGACGCGGTCGATCTCGGTGACGACGTGCCGCACCCGGGCCCGCGAGACGTCGTCGTCGAGCCGCCCGAGCGCTGACTCCAAGGCGTCGACCGGGATCTCGCGCAACGTCCGCACCCCGAGCGTCGCGGCGGCGGCCTCGCAGGTCGCCCGGCGCTCGGCGTACTGGCCGTCGACGAGGGCGTGCTCGGCCCGGGTGTCGACGACGAGGAGCGCGAGACCCCGCGCGGCGAGGTCGAACGGCACCTGCTCGGTCTCGCCGCTGCGGCAGTCGAGCAGGGTCGCGTGCGCCTCCGTGGCGCGCATGGAGATGGCCTGGTCCATGCCGCCGGTGGGTGCCCCGGCGATGTCGTTCTCGGCGCGCTGGCAGAGGGCCGCCAGCCGGGCCCGGCCCCCGTCGTCGGCCAGCAGCCCGAGGCCGAGGAGGTCGCTGAGGGCCGCTGCCACAGCGCACTCGAGCGCCGCCGAGCTCGACAGGCCGGCTCCGACTGGGACGTCGCTGACGACGTGGACCTCGGCCCCGGGCACGTCGCGCCCGGCCCGCCGCAGGGCCCAGGCGACGCCGGCGACGTAGGCGCCCCAACCACTGGGAACTCCCGGAGCGACGTCAGCCACATCGACGTCGACGAGCTCGCCGGGGGTGAGGCTGCTGCTGAGGCGCAGGCGGCCGTCGTCGCGAAGCCGCACCGCGGCATACGTGCGCTGGGGGAGGGCGATCGGCAGGGCGAGCCCCCCGTTGTAGTCGGTGTGCTCGCCGATGAGGTTGACCCGGCCGGGTGCCGACCACACTCCGGCGGGGCGGGCGCCGAAGACGCGGGCGAACTGGTCGGCGACGTGGGCGGCTACGGCGGGCACATGCTCACCGTAGCCGCCGTGGCGGGGGGGCGAGCCGCACCTGTCATGATGGCGGGCATGTCTCACGCGCCAGAAACGGGGCTCGAGGACGCGACCGTGATCGGCGTCTCCATCTCCGTTCCCGCACCGTTCGGTGACGAGCTGCAGGGCAAACGGGCCTCCTACGGTGACCTGCGCGCGCAGGCCATCCCGGCGCACGTGACGCTGCTCGGTCCGACTCCCGTCAGTGCCGGCGAGATGCCGGGTCTCCTGGACCACCTCGACCAGGCCGCGACGCGGGTGCCCGCGTTCACCATGGTGCTGCGCGGCACCGGGACGTTCCGGCCACTGTCCGATGTCGTCTTCGTCCAGGTGGCCCGGGGCATCGCCGCGTGCGAGGAGCTCGAGCGGGTCATCCGCTCCGGCCCGTGGTTCCGCGACCTCGGCTTCCCCTACCACCCGCACGTCACGGTCGCCCACGACGTGCCCGAGGATGCGCTCGACGTGGCGTTCGACGACCTCGCCGGGTATGCCGCGGAGTTCGAGGTGCCCAGCTTCCACCTCTTCGCGCAGGACGGGGCGGGGACGTGGGTCCCCGTGCGGGAGTTCTACCTCGCCGACGGACACGACGGACACGACGGACACGACGGACACGGAGACGTCGGGTGACGACGGTGAAGGAATGGTGGGCCCGCTTCCAGCAGATGCGGCCCTACCGCGCCTGGAAGCGGTTCGGTGACTCGCGCGGCAACCTCCTCTCGGCCGGCATCGGGTTCTACGGCTTCTTCTCGATCTTCCCCGCCGTAGCCATCGCGGCGATCGTCTTCGGGCTCGTCCTCAACGGTCGTCCCGAGCTCCTCGCGGCCGTCGGCGACTCCCTCAACACGACGCTGCCCGGCTTCATCAAGACCGCGAGCAACCCCCAGGGGCTCGTCGAGCTGAAGCCGCCTGCGGTGTCGGCCCTCACCCTCGGCGGGGTGGTCGCGCTCGTCAGCCTGCTCCTGTCTGGCATCGGCTGGATCGGGGCGCTGCGGGACGGAATCCGGACGATCTTCGGCGCCCAGGGCTCGCCCGGCAACCTCCTCACCGACAAGCTGCGCGACCTCGGCACGCTGGTTACCCTCGGCGCGGCCGTGCTCGTCTCCGCCGTCCTCACGAGCGTGCTCGGCTCGGCTGCGAGCTGGATCTCCGAGCACGTCGGCATCGGTGACCACCCGGTGGTCGTCCAGGCCGTCGGCTTCCTCGTGGGGTATGCCGTGGACGCCGGCATCCTCGTCGTCCTCCTCCGCGTGCTGTCGGGGGTGCCCCTGCCGTGGCGCGACGTGCGTCAGGCCGCGCTCGTCGGAGCTCTGGGCTTCGGCATCGTCAAGCTCTTCGGCGTGGCCCTGATCGGCAACGCGACAAAGAACCCGGTCTTCGGCTCGCTCGTGCTCGTCGTGGGGCTGCTCTTCTGGCTCAACCTCGTCGCCAAGCTCGTCCTCCTCTCGGCGTCCTGGGCCGCGAACGACATCGACCTCACATTGGCGGCTCTGGAGTCGTCGACCGGCGGCAAGGGCGGGTCGACCGAGGAGGCGGTGGTGTCCGAGGCTCGGGAGGGCGATCTCACCGACGAGCGGGCTCGGGCGGTGGCCGGGATCCCCACCTTCGGGGCCCGCACCCAGGACCGGACCACCCTGGCCGCCGGCGCCGTCCTCGGGGCCACGGCGGCCTTCGCGCTCGGCACGCTCGGACGCACGGTGCGCGCCGTGGTCTGGCGCCGCTGAGCTATCGCTCAGGTCTGCTCGGGTCTGGTCAGGTCGTGGGGGCCCGGCGTCGCCGACGGGCCAGGGACCACCCGGCGAGCGCGGCCAGCAGCACCGCGAGCACGGCATACGTCGCGGGGTGTCGGGCCGCCGTGACCGCTGCGGTGAGCAGGGAGGCGAGCGCAGGGCTCCCGGCGGCCGAGTTCGGGCCGCTGCCGGGCGCGGGCGCGGCGACGACCGCGGGCGTGCTCGTGGAGCCCCGTGCCGCCGTCGTCGTCGATGCGGAGCTGCTCGCGGTCGCGGGCGAGGTGGTCGACGAGGTGCTGGGCGGGTGGGTCGTCGTCGACGCAGCGACCCGCTCACCGCGCCACTCGGGAGGCTGCGGAGCCCCCGGCGCCACGAGCTGCCCGACGGGCCGCAGCGTGCCGGCGTTGGCGAAGGCCCAGTCCAGCAGCGCCGCGCTCGGCTTCCAGCTCGGCAGCGTGATGCCGCCCATCTCGGTGATG
>JBBRZC010000212.1:0-5025 GCA_038237075.1 Actinomycetales bacterium | reverse complement strand
TGCCGTCGTGGAGCAGGTGAGCGGCGAGCACCCGCGGCGCCAACCTGACGTCCGAGAATCCACCGGCCCAGGGGAGTTCGCATGTTTGGGAAGCGAAAGCGCCAGGATGCCGAGAAGGAGCGCCGTGCTGACGGCGACGCCGGCAGCGCCAGTCCCCGAACCGGAGACGTGCGCAGGGATCGCCAGGGCGAGGATGGCCGGCTCGAGGGCGACCGAGAGATCCAGGGCAGGGGCGCGCCGGACAGCCCGACCGAGTTGCCCTCGTCCTCCCTCGCCGCCGTCTTCAAGAGGGCCCGCGCCGAGTTTCGCAACGACCACCTCACCGACCTCGCCGCCGGACTCACCTACTACGGCATACTCGCCGTCGTCCCGGCGCTGGTGGTGCTCGTCTCGCTCCTGGGGCTCCTCGGGCGCGACACCACTGACCAGGTCATCAACCAGGTGCAGGCCATCGCGCCCGGGTCCAGCGCCGACCTCGTGCGCGGCCTCATCACCCAGGCCCAGTCCAACAAGGGCAGCGCGGGCTTCGGTGCGGTCCTCGGCATCCTCGTGTCGCTGTGGTCGGCGTCCGGCTACGTCGCCGCCTTCATGCGTGCCTCCAACGTCGTCTACGACATCGGCGAGGGCCGCCCGATCTGGAAGACGCTGCCCATCCGGCTCGGCGTGACCGTCCTGGCCGTGCTCGTCATGGTCGTGAGCGTCGTCATCGTCGTCGTCAGCGGGCCCGTCGCCGAGCAGGTCGGCAACGTCGCCGGTGTCGGTGGCGCAGCGGTGCTGGTCTGGAACATCGTCAAGTGGCCGGTGCTCCTCGTCCTCGTGTCGGTGCTCCTCGCAGTGCTCTTCTGGGCCAGCCCCAACGCCAAGCAGCCGGGTATCAAGTGGGTCAGCCCCGGCGGGGTCATCGCCGTGCTCATCTGGGTGGGGATCTCGGCGCTCTTCGCCGTCTACGTCACCCACTTCTCCTCCTACAACAAGACCTACGGCTCCATGGCCGGCGTGGTGATCTTCCTCGTCTGGCTCTGGCTCACCAACGTCGCGATCCTCCTCGGGGCCGAGGTCAACGCCGAGCTGGACCACACCCGGGCCATCGCCGAGGGCCTGCCGCCGGAGGTCGAGCCGTTCGCCGAGCCGCGCGACACCCAAAAGCTCAGCGACGAGGAGCGCCGCGAGCTCGACGAGGCGAGCGCCCGACGCGGGACGTGAGCGGCCCCTGAGGGTCCGGAAGGAACACCCAGCAAACGCCCAGGGTGTTGCAGCGCATGGGTGTGCGAGTCTGGGTATGGTCGGGGCAGGCCCGCCGCCCGGTCAGCCATCCAGCGGTCTTTCGTTCAGGGTCTTGGGGAGGTAGCCGTGGGCGAGCGCAGGTTTCTCTCATGGCCGGTGCTGCGCCAGGCGCGCGGCCCGGACCGGCTGGGCCGGGGTGTCGCGGTCCGCTCCGAACGCACCGACAACCTGCGAGCCCGCACCGAGGACGCCGACCGGGTTGCCAAGAGCGTCTGCCCCTACTGCGCCGTCGGGTGCGGTCAGCGCGTCTTCGTCAAGGACGAGAAGGTCATCCAGATCGAGGGCGACCCCGACAGCCCCATCTCGCGGGGACGCCTCTGCCCCAAGGGATCGGCGAGCAAGAACCTGGTGACCAGCCCGTTGCGCGTGACGACCGTGCGTTACCGGGCGCCCTACGCCACGCAGTGGCAGGACCTCGACCTCGGCACCGCGATGAACATGATCGCCGACCGGGTGGTCAAGGCCCGGGCCGACACCTGGCAGGACATCGACGAGCAGGGCCGCAAGGTCCGCCGGACCCTCGGCATCGCCAGCCTCGGAGGAGCGACCCTCGACAACGAGGAGAACTACCTCATCAAGAAGCTCTTCACCGCGGCGGGTGCTCTGCAGATCGAGAACCAGGCCCGTATTTGACACTCGTCAACCGTCCCCGGTCTGGGGACCAGCTTCGGTCGCGGTGGCGCCACCGGCTTCCAGCAGGACCTCGCCAACGCGGACTGCATCGTCATCCAGGGCTCCAACATGGCCGAGGCGCACCCGGTGGGGTTCCAGTGGGTCATGGAGGCCAAGGCCCGGGGCGCGAAGATCATCCACGTCGACCCCCGGTTCACCCGGACGAGCGCCGTGGCGGACACGTTCGTCCCGCTACGGGCGGGCAGCGACATCGTCTTCATCGGCGCGATCATCAACCACGTCCTGCGCAACGGGCTCGACTTCCGTGACTATGTCGTCGCCTACACCAACGCGGCGACCATCCTCAGTCAGGACTTCCGCGACACCGACGACCTCGACGGCCTGTTCTCCGGGTTCGACCCCGAGACCCGCACCTACGACCCGACGAGCTGGCAGTATGCCGGGCAGGAGGAGCTCGGCAGCGACCGCCAGGACCACCACATGCAGCGCGAGACCGCCAGTGCCCTGCAGCACGAAAGCCACGGGGCGAGCGTCCACGGCCAGCCCGAGCGCGACGAGACGCTGCAGCACCCGAACTGCGTCTATCAGGTCGTCAAGCGCCACTACGCACGCTACACGCCCGAGATGGTCGAGCAGGTCTGCGGCATCACGCGCGAGGCCTTCGACGAGGTCTGCGACGCCTGGACGTCCAACTCCGGGCGGGAGCGGACCACCGCCCTCGTCTACAGCGTCGGCTGGACGCAGCACAGCGTCGGCGTCCAGTATATCCGCGCCGGGGCAATGCTCCAGCTGCTCCTCGGCAACATGGGCCGGCCGGGCGGCGGGATCATGGCGCTGCGCGGCCACGCGAGCATCCAGGGCTCGACCGACATCCCGACCCTCTTCGACCTCCTCCCGGGCTACCTCCCCATGCCCCAGGCGGACGACCACCCCGACTTCGCCTCGTGGGTCGACGCGACGAGGCACCCCGGGGCCAAGGGCTTCTGGGAGCATTCCGAGGCCTACTGCGTCAACCTGCTCAAGGCCTACTGGGGTGCGGCGGCGACCGCGGACAACGACTACTGCTACGACTACCTGCCGCGGATGACCGGCGACCACGGCACCTACCAAACCGTCCTCGACATGATCGACGGGAAGGTCAAGGGCTACTTCCTCCTCGGCCAGAACCCCGCGGTCGGCTCCGCCAACGGCCGCGCGCAGCGGCTCGGCATGGCCAACCTCGACTGGCTCGTGGTGCGCGACCTCTTCGAGATCGAGAGCGCGACGTTCTGGAAAAGCTCGCCAGAGGTCGAGAGCGGCGAGATCGTGCCGCAGGAGTGCCGCACCGAGGTCTTCCTCATGCCCGCGGCGTCCCACGTCGAAAAGGAGGGCAGCTTCACCCAGACCCAGCGGATGCTCCAGTGGCGTGAGAAGGCGGTGGAACCGAGCGGCGACTGCCGTTCGGAGCTGTGGTTCTTCTACCACCTGGGCCGCATGATCCGTGAACGGCTGGCCGACTCCCCTCTCGATCGCGACCGGCCGCTGCTCGACCTCGCGTGGGACTACCCCGTGTCGGGACCGCACGAAGACCCGAGCGCGGAGGCGGTCCTCAAGGAGATCAACGGCTACGAGGTCTCCACGGGCAAGCCCCTCGCGACGTTCACGGACATGAAGGCCGACGGCACGACGCTCGGCGGGTGCTGGATCTACACCGGAGTCTTCAAGGACGGCGTCAACCAGGCGGCCCGTCGCAAGCCCGGCCGGGACCAGTCGTGGGTCGCGCCCGAGTGGGGCTGGGTCTGGCCGGCGAACCGCCGCATCCTCTACAACCGCGCCTCTGCGGACCCCGAGGGCCGGCCCTGGAGTGAGCGCAAGGCCTACGTCTGGTGGGACGAGGACGCGAAGGAGTGGACCGGCCACGACGTGCCCGACTTCGAGAAGGGCAAGCCCCCGTCTTACCATGCGCCCCAGGGCGCCAGCGGGGTCGAGGCGATCGAGGGTGACGACCCGTTCATCATGCAGGCGGACGGCAAGGGCTGGCTGTTCGTGCCCCAAGGCCTCGTCGACGGTCCCTTGCCGACCCACTACGAGCCGGTCGAGTCACCCTTCCCCAACCTGCTCTACGCGCAGCAGGGCAACCCCATCCGCAAGGAGTACGAACGCCCGGAGAACCGCCTCAACCCCAGCCCGCCCGAGGCGCACTCCGAGGTCTTCCCCTACGTCTTCACGACGAGCCGGCTCACCGAGCACCACACGGCGGGCGGGATGAGCCGCAACCTGCAGTACCTCGCCGAGCTGCAGCCCGAGATGTTCATCGAGGTCTCGCCCGAGCTGGCCGCCGAACGCGGCCTGACCCACATGGGCTGGGGCCACGTCGTCACGGCCCGCTCCGCGGTCGAGGGGCGCATCATGGTCACCGACCGGCTGAAGCCGCTGCGGATCGACGGCCGCGTCCTGCACCAGGTGTGGCTGCCCTACCACTGGGGAAGCGGCGGCATGGTGACCGGTGACTCGGCCAACGATCTGCTCGGGATCACCCTCGACCCCAACGTCCTCATCCAGGAGAGCAAGGTCGGCACCTGCGACATCCAGCCGGGCCGACGCCCGACCGGACGCCGCCTGCTCGCCTACGTCGCGGCATACCAGCGGCGTGCGGGCGTGCACGACGACCACACCGTGCCCATCGTCACCTCGCCGCGCGGCGCCCACCTCGGCCCCCAGGCCGGCGGCGAGCCGACGGCGAAGGACGAGCCGGCACCCCCCGAGGACGGAGACGAATAGTGGCCCGACACAGCCTGTTCGGCCCGCTGGACCCCGCGCCCGAGGCGGGCTACGTTGACCCGCCGCCGCGCAAGGGGTTCCTCACCGACACCTCGGTGTGCATCGGCTGCAAGGCGTGCGAGGTGGCGTGCAAGGAGTGGAACGAGGTCCCCGACGACGGCTTCAACCTCCTCGGCATGTCCTACGACAACACCGGCGCCCTGGGTGGCAGCACCTGGCGCCACGTCGCCTTCGTCGAGCAGCCCCGCGCCCTGGGCCGCCAGCGCGCGGGGGTGGGCCGCTCGCCCGTCGAGCTCGGTATGCCGTCGGTGCGGCCGGCCGACCAGGCCGAGCAGGCGGGTACGGAGC
>JBBRZC010000211.1:0-5096 GCA_038237075.1 Actinomycetales bacterium | reverse complement strand
TGGTCGAGGTCGAGCTGCCCGACCCGGCGCAGCCCCACACCCTGGCCGAGATCCACCTTGAACGGTCGGAGCGGGTCCTCCTGCTTGTCCTGAGCCAGGACCACGAGCGACATACTGTCGAGCCACGTCACGTCGACGAACCGGGTCAGCGGCTCGCCCTGGCGGTAGGGCGCGGCCAGCGTCGTCGCCTGCCCGTTCGAGGCCCGGACGACGCCGGCCACGTCCATCCGGAAGTCGGTGTCGTTCGGCAGCCGAGACAGCACGGCGGCGCGGGTGCCGTCCGGCGACACGGCGAGGTTGACGACGCGGCGCCCCTCGAGCCAGTCGGCCCGGACGACCGTCGGCGGGCCGGGTTGCGGCGCCACGGCGTCGAAGGTCCAGACCCGGGTGTGCGCCTGCGCGGTGCCCGCGATCCACAGGCGACCGTCCACGGCATACGAGGGGTTCGTCAGCGACTCGCCAAAGGCAGCCTCGGGGATGCGGGCGGTGCCCCGCCAGCGCACCAGCTCGGCCCGGCTGGCCGCGACCGCGGCGATGTCGCCTCCGTCGGCCGACAGGGCGAGGTCGACGTAGCCGGTGGAGATTTGCGGGAGGCCGTCTGCGGCCTTGGTGGGCTTCGCCGTCGGCGGGGCGGGGCTGCCCTCGTCGAGCTCCGCGGGGGTGACCCGCTCGAGGACGTCGTTGGCCCGCTTGAGCCCGGTGGTGGGCGCGGGCGGCGCGTCGGTCGAGTAGCCGAGGTCGCCGAGCGACGTCACGGTGTTGGGGACGTTGGAGACGGGGATGCGCCCGATGCCCTGGACCTCGACGGAGATGGAGGAGACTCCCGGAGCCTGGGTCAAGGTGGCGAAGAACTGCGCCCAGATGGCGCGACGCCGGGCCGGGTCGATGGTCTCGGCGCTGTTCGTCAGGGTCACCGTCGCGACTCCGAGGGCGTCGACGTTCACGGCGTCGACAGCCAGCCGGGTCCCCTCCGGGACGCCGGAGTCGACGACGCCGTTGAGGTAGCTGGGCACCGCCCCGAGCTGGGCGCGCGCGAGGGCCGTGGCGACGCGGGGGCCGGTCGGGAACCACCGCACGTCGGCGACCAGCCGCCGCTGGTTGCTGAGGATGTAGTGGACCCGGTAGGGCGCGAGCACCTGGTCGAAGTCGTCGGTGTTGAGCCACAGCCCGAAGCCGGCCTCGGGCAGCTGGATCCGCCACTGCCCCTCGACCTGCGTCATGCCGAGGTCGAGGGAGCGCAGCGTGCCCGGCGCGAGCTCGCTGTAGCGGCCGCTCTCGTCGATCGTCGCCACGACGGCGACCGTGAGCCGGACCTGGTTGCCGCGCAGGCGCGCGATGGTCATCTGGGTGCGGGTGTCGTAGACCCACGTCGGGAGGGCCGTGGGGCGCCACCGGTCGACGGAGCCGGGCGCGAGGAAGGCCCGCCCGACGACCTGCTGCTTCTCGTCGACCTCCTGGAAGGCGGCACCGGCCCGGATGAAGTCGCGGGCGATGACCTCCGGGGGGGCTCCAGGCGCCGGGGGGTTGACGACGACCCGGGCACGTGGTGCGACGTTGTCGCCCACCCGCCGCCCGGGCTGGACGTCGCTGCTCGCGGGGAGTCCGCAGGCCCCCAGGACGGCGACACTGACGAGGGCGGCCAGCAGCCGGACCATCGTCGGCCGCGCGGTCACGTCGGGCGGCCCGGTCGGACGGCGGCCGATGCCGGGTCGACCGTCGCGGCCCCGGATGCCGCCAGAGCCTCGACCGGGGCGATGCTGCCCCCGGCACCGACGACCGTCCCGGTCGTCGGTGCGCCGGTCGTCTCGGCGCGGGCCGCCGGCAGCGGGTTGAGCGGCAGCGGGGAGGACTCGATGTCGACCCCGGCCTCGACGGGCAGGGTGAGCCGGAAGCACGACCCTTCCCCGGACGTGCCCCAGGCCTGGAGCCAGCCGTTGTGGAGCCTGGCGTCCTCGAGCGAGATCGCGAGGCCGAGACCGGTGCCCCCGGTGGTCCGGGCCCGGGCCGGGTCGGCCCGCCAGAAGCGGTTGAACACCATCGCCCCCTCACCCGGGCGCAGGCCGAGGCCATGGTCGCGCACGGACACGGCGACCGCGCACTCGTTCCTGGCGATCCGGATTGCGATGGGTCGGCCCTCGCCGTGCTCGATGGCGTTGACGAGGAGGTTGCGCAGGATGCGCTCGACCCGCCGCGAGTCGATCTCGGCCTCGCACGGCTCATCCGGCTGCTCGATGGTGACCAGGCTGCCCTTGCGCTCCGCGAGGGGGGCGGCGGCGCCGACGACCCGGCCCACGGTGATCCGCACGTCGGTGGGCTCGACGTCGAGGACTGCCGCGCCGGCGTCGAACCTGCTGATCTCGAGCAGGTCCGAGAGCAGGGCCTCGAAGCGGTCGAGCTCGTTGTGCAGCAGCTCCGCAGACCGGGACACCGCAGGGTCGAAGTCGGCGCGCGAGTCGTGGATGAGGTCGCCGGCCATGCGGATCGTGGTCAGCGGGGTGCGCAGCTCGTGCGAGACGTCGGAGACGAAGCGCTGCTGGAAGCGCGAGAGGTTCTCCAGCTGGACGATCTGCTGCTGCAGGCTCGCCGCCATGCCGTTGAACGACGACGCGAGGCTCGCGAGGTCGTCCTCGCCCCTGACCTTCATCCGCTCGTCGAGGGCCCCCGAGGCGAAGCGGCCGGCGACGGCGGCAGCGCGGCGCACGGGCGCCACGACGAGCCGGGTCACGACGTAGGCGACCCCGCCGATGAGCAGCATGAGGACGAGCAGGCCCCAGAAGAAGGTCCGTCCGACGAGGGCGAGGGTGTCGCGTTCACGGGTCATCGGGTAGATGAAGTAGAGCCCGTAGTGGCCGGCCCGGGCGATGATCATCTGCTGGCCGATGACCCAGGCCGGGAGGACGTCCTCCTCGCCGGTGATCTTCAACGAGACGATCTGGGTCTGCTGCACACCGGGGGTGTCCGCCACCCGCTGGCGCAGCTCGGTCGGCACCGCGTTCAGTCCGACCTCACCCGAGCGCACCGGGGGCAGGACGACGTCCTTGGAGGTGTTGTTCTCGCCGCGCACGAGGATGACGAAGCGGGTGCCCTCGGTGCCGGCGACGTCCTGGACGGTGTTCGTCGCCGCCTCGAGGAGGGCGTCGCTGCTCTGGACCTTGTCGGTCAGGTCGAACTGGAGCTGGGCCTTGCGGGTCAGCTGGAGGACCTCGGCGGAGGCGTTGAGCCGCCGCTCCTCAACGAGACCGCCGGCGACCTGCTGGTAGAGGTAGGAGCCGACGATGGTCAGGACGATGGTGCCGAGGGTCAATGTCACGGTGACGACCCGGAACTGCAGCGACGTGCGCCACTGCCGGCGCAGCCAGGTGAAGCCGGTCCGGAGCAGGTGTCGCAGCCGGGTGAGGTATCGGCGCGCCAGGACATCGGCTTGCGCCCAGGGGCCGACCGGTCCCTGGGGCGAGCGATCCGGGACGGTCGGGGCGCTCACTTGGCTCAGGTGGGCCCGGCCTTGTAGCCGACGCCCCGGACGGTGACGACGATCTCCGGATGCTCCGGGTCGTGCTCGATCTTGCTGCGGAGCCGCTGGACGTGGACGTTGACCAGTCGCGTGTCGCCCGCGTGGCGGTAACCCCAGACCTGCTCGAGGAGGACCTCGCGGGTGAAGACCTGCCACGGCTTGCGGGCCAGCGCCACGAGGAGGTCGAACTCCAGGGGCGTCAGCGACAGCGGGGTGCCGTCGCGCTTGACCGAGTGCCCGGCGACGTCGATGTGCAGGTCGCCGATGTCGAGCTTCTCCGGCTCGGGCTCGTCGCCGCGTCGCAGCCGGGCGCGGACCCGGGCGATGAGCTCCTGCGGCTTGAACGGCTTGACGACGTAGTCGTCGGCGCCGGACTCGAGCCCGACGACGACGTCCACGGTGTCGGTGCGGGCGGTGAGCATGACGATGGGGATGCCAGACTCGGCGCGGATCCGACGGCATACCTCCATGCCGTCCAGGCCCGGCAGCATGACGTCGAGGAGGACGAGGTCGGGGCGCGACTCGCGGAACGCGGCGACCGCTCCGGAGCCGTCGGCGACGTGGAAGACCTCCAGGCCCTCCTGGCGCAGCACGATGCTGAGCATCTCGGCCAAGGCGAGGTCGTCGTCGACGACCAGCACGCGACCCTTCACGTCACCACCGTTCCCCTCCCAGAGGTATCCCGACCACATCATCACACACGGCATTCGGTATGCCGTGCAGGTTCCGGTCGGCCGGGTCGGCCCCATCGGTTCGGCGGGCTCGGGCCCTCCCGGGCGCGCCGCGGGAGGGCTCGGCCGAGTGTCCTCTGTGAGTGTGCTGTGCCGTTGCCTCGATTTTCACGAAGGTATCGCGCTGGAGGCCGTGCTGTGTCCATAATGATCACGCGATGGCGTCCTTCACCCCCTGGGAGGACGCCATTCGCTTGTCCCGGGCCGGATCTGGAGGTCCGTCCAACCACGACGCGTCGCGCTTCCGACCTGGCTGACCCGGCGATACCGTGCCGGGATGTACTCGACCCGCGTCGCTCGTCACGTCAGCGCGCCCCGGTCGGCGGTCTACGGAGCCCTGGTCGACGCGGACGCGGTCGCGACGTGGCGGGTGCCGGCCGGCATGAGCTGCCACGTGCACGAGCTCGATGCGCGCTAAGGCGGCTCGTTCCGGATCTCGCTCACGTACGACGCGCCGATCAGTGCCGGCAAGTCGGCGGGGCGGACCGACACCGACCACGGCCGGGTCCTCGAGCTCGTCCCGAACGAGAGGGTGGTCGAGGAGCTCGAGCTCGAGCGTGCGAACCCCGCCCTGCGCGGCACGATGACGACCACCCTCGTCGAGTCGGGCTACGGTACCGATGTCGTCGTCGTCCACGACGGTGTCCCGGACGCGGTGCCCGCAGCCGACAACGCGACCGGCGCCCGGATGGCGTTGGCCAACCTCGCCGCGTTCGTCGAGGCGGGTGGGCACGAGACCGAACAGGGTTGAGCACGACGTGGCAGTCTGCTCAACTCGGTTCCGTGGCGATGCACGCGGACCAGGTCGACGTGACCGTGGAGCTGGCCCGACGGCTCGTCGACGACCAGTTCCC
>JBBRZC010000210.1:0-5142 GCA_038237075.1 Actinomycetales bacterium | reverse complement strand
GTCGAGCATGCCGGAGCCGGTCTGCTCGCGAAGCGCCTTGATGTCAGCGACGGTGTAGTTCGCCATGTGCTTCTTCGCTCATTTCAGTCGCGGTGGTGGGTGTCGCGGTGGTGCTGCCCGCGGTGTTGCTGCCGCGAGGTCGTGTCGCCTGCTTGCGTGCCCCGGCCGGGCCCTCGTGAGGACCCGGCCGGCGCGGCGCTCAGGCGTTCGCGTCGGTCGTCTCGGCCGCGGGCGCCTCGGAGACGGGAGCCGCCGCGGTCTCGTCGGCGCCGGCCGGAGCGGCCGGTGCCTCCTCGGGAGCGGCCGCGTCGTCGGCCGGGGCCGCGTCGTCGGCCGGGGCTGCGTCGTCGGCCGGGGCCGGATCGGCAGCCGGGGCCGGGTCGGCAGCGGGAGCCTCGGTCGCCGCGGCCTCGGCGTAGAGCTCGCGCTCCCACTCGGCCAGCGGCTCCTCGGCGCCAACGCCCTCGGTGTCGCCTGAGCTGCGGCTTCCCGCGCGCGCCACGAGACCCTCGGCCACGGCGTCGGCGATGACCCGGGTCAGCAGGCTGACGGAGCGAATCGCGTCGTCGTTGCCGGGGATCTTGTAGTCGACCTCGTCGGGGTCGCAGTTCGTGTCGAGGATGGCGATGACCGGGAGGCCGAGCTTGCGGGCCTCGTCGACGGCGAGGTGCTCCTTCTTCGTGTCGACGATCCACACCGCGGAGGGGACCCGCGCCATGTTGCGGATGCCGCCGAGGGTCTTCTCGAGCTTGATCCGCTCGCGGCTGAGGATGAGGAGCTCCTTCTTGGTGCGGCCGGAGCCGGCGGGGTCCTCGGCGTTGATCTCCTCGAGCTCCTTGAGCCGGGTCAGCCGCTTGGAGATCGTGTTGAAGTTCGTGAGCATGCCACCGAGCCAGCGGTGGTTGACGTAGGGCATCCCGACGCGGGTCGCCTGGTCCGCGATGGGCTCCTGGGCCTGCTTCTTGGTGCCGACGAAGAGGATCGAGCCGCCGTGGGCGACCGTCTCCTTGACGAACTCGTAGGCGTTGTTGATGTACGTCAGCGACTGCTGGAGGTCGATGATGTAGATGCCGTTGCGCTCGGTCATGATGAAGCGCTTCATCTTGGGGTTCCAGCGACGGGTCTGGTGCCCGAAGTGGACGCCGCTCTCGAGGAGCTGGCGCATGGTGACGACGGCCATGCCGTGGTTCTCCTTGTGTCGTTGTCAGTTGTCCCGCGGCGGGCACTCGGTGGCACTGCCGCGACCTGGCGCCTGCAACGCACCCCACCGGCGGCCGGGCAGCACAGGTGCTGCACGCATACCGGACTGCTGTGGTGCGCCCCGTCTGGGAGACGACGGCCCTGAGGGGCTGACGTCGGACGGCGGAAGACGCGCGAATTCGACCTCTGGGGCCTCGGCTCGGACTTCGGGACGAGGACACGGTGGTCGTGAGGGCCATGCTACGCGGTGCGGCCCCGGGCACAGAAATCCCGCGAGAGCCGGCGGCGGATATCGTGCTGGCGTCACCCTCACCGCCCCACCGCCCTTGCCGCTCCCCGGAGGCCCCGTCCTGATGCCCGCATGAGCCAGTGGCTGCCGGCGCTGCCCGCGTTCGTCGTCGTCACGGGGATCGTCCTGATCCCCGGGCTCGCGATGGCGTATGCCGTGGGCGGCCGGGGGGTGCTCGCGTGGGGCGTGGCGCCGACGCTGGGGATGACCGCCCTGACCTGCGGCACCGCGGCGGCGCCGTTCATGGTGCTGGGCTGGAGCCCGGTCCTGCTCCTCGCCTCGGCGCTGGCCGGCGTCCTCGTCGCGGCAGGGGTGGGGATGCTCCTGCGCACCCGGTGGCCGCGCCCCGCCGTCGCCGACCCGCCCCGCTCGCGGGCGCTCGCCCTCGGCGGCGTGGCCCTGGGCACCGTCGCCGTGCTCGCGGCGGCCCTGCCCGGGGTCGGCCGGCCGGACGAGCTCGTCGACAGCACCGACGCGGTCGTCCACCTCAACCGGGTCCGCGGGTTCCTCGAGCACCGCAACTTCTCCTCGCTGACAGCTCCCAGCTATCCCAGCGGCTTCCACGACGTGGCCGGTAGCGCCATGCAACTGCTTCCCGACCTCGACATCGTGCGGGCCGCCAACCTCACCGCTCTCCTGGCCGCGGCCGTGGTGTGGCCGCTCGGCGTCGTCGCGCTGAGCCGCGCGACGTTCGGCCGGGGAGGCGTCGTCCTACTCGGTGCCGGTCTGGCGGGCGCGGCGTTCACGACCTTCCCCTTCATCCTCATGGGGTGGGGGGTGCTGTGGCCCAACCTGCTGGCCATCGCCCTTCTCCCCGGGGTCGCGGCACCCACCCTCGTCGCGGCGGGGGTGGTGCCCGCTCCACCGTCGCTCCCCCGCGCCCTGGCCGTGGTGACGACCCTCGCCTGCCTCCCCGGTCTGACGCTCACCCACCCCAATGCGCTGGTCTCGCTGCTTGTCATCGTCGGTCTCGCGGTGGGCACCCGGCTGGCACAACGAGCGCTGGGGTCCTCAGCCTTGGGGTCCTCCGGCCCGAGCCGACGTCGCGCGCCGCCGGCGCTGGCCGTCCTCGTCGTGGCGGTGGTCGCCGTCCTCGTCGCCGCCCCACGGGTCTCTCGGGCGGTCGCCGACACGGCCGGCTACGACTGGGGGGCGCCGCAGCCGCTCGGGCGCACCCTGGCCGAGATCGTGCTGCTGAAGCTCCAGGTGTCGGCCGCGCCGTGGGGGCTGCTCCTCCTCATGCTGCTCGGGCTCGTCGTGTGCCTGCGCCGGCACCGGCTGCTCTGGGTGGCGGTCGTCTGGGTCGCCTGCGTGCTGCTCTACGTGCTCGCCGCCACCCGGCGCACCGGCGTCGTCACCCTCGTCACGGGGTACTGGTACAACGACACGGTTCGGCTGGCCGCGTTCGCCGCCGTGCCCGGGGTGCTGCTCGCGGTCGCCGGCATCGGGCGCCTGGCCGCCCTGATGCGGCGGCTGCTCGTCACGTTCTCGCCCCCGTCTGGTCTGCAGCGCGGCGCCCTGCCCGCGGCCGTCCTCACCGGCACCCTCGCCCTGGTCGTCGTCGTCACGGTCGGGCTCGACCACCAGGCCACCGACGACCTCGTCAGCCGCTACTACCGTCCCGCGGAGCCGAACCGCGTCCTCGTCACCGCCGCGGAGAGCGCCGACCTCGGGCGCCTCGCCGCGCTCATCCCGCCCGGGGTCGTCACGGCCGGCGTCCCCGCGAACGGCTCGTCGTTCCTCTACGCCTTCCACGGCAAGCCGGTGCTCTTCGACTCGCTGCTGCTGAGCCCCGACGCCGACAGCGCGCTCATCGGCCTCCACCTCAAGGAGGCGTCCACGCGCACCGACGTGTGCGACGCGCTGCGGCGCAAGAACGTGCAGTATGCCGTGACCGGCCCGGTCCGCTACTGGCTCAGCCTCAGCGAGCGGACGTCGGGGCTGGCCGCGCTCGGCCACACTCCCGGGTTCGAGGAGGTCGGCGCGGCGGGGAGGTACCGGCTCTACCGGATCACCGTCTGCGGCTTCGAGCCCTGACCGGGTCGGCCTTCCGGACGTCCCCGTCGAGCGCGCCTTGCCCGGGCCCCTGGGAGGTGAGCGGGCGGCATACGCTGCGGTCATGACTGACCCGCTGGTGACCCGCATGCAGGGGTTCGGGACGACGATCTTCGCGCAGATGTCCGCGCTGGCGACCCAGACAGGCGCGATCAACCTGGGGCAGGGCTTCCCCGACACCGACGGGCCGGCCCCGATGCTCGACGCCGCGGTCGCCGCGATCCGGGGTGGGCGCAACCAGTACCCGCCCGGTCCCGGCGTCCCCGAGCTCCTCGAGGCCGTCGCCGCCCACCAGCGCCGCTTCTACGGCATCGACCTCGACCCCCGCCGGGAGGTGCTCGTGACGGCGGGGGCGACCGAGGCCATCGCCGCCGTGGTCCTCGCTCTGTGCGAGCCCGGCGACGAGGTGGTGACCTTCGAGCCCTACTACGACTCCTACGCGGCGACGATCGCGCTCGCCGGCGCGACCCGCCGCACGTCAGTGCTGCGCTTCCCTGACTTCGCGGTTGACGAGGCCTCGCTGCGGGCGGCCTTCTCCGCTCGCACCCGCCTCGTGCTCCTCAACACTCCCCACAACCCCACCGGCAAGGTCTTCACCCGCGCGGAGCTCGAGCAGGTGGCCGCGCTGGCCCGCGAGCACGACGCCTGGGTGGTCACCGACGAGGTCTATGAGCACCTCGCCTTCGACGGGCGCGAGCACGTGCCCGTCGCGACGCTGCCGGGGATGACCGACCGGACGATCACGATCTCCTCAGCCGGCAAGACGTTCTCGGCGACGGGATGGAAGGTCGGCTGGGTCAGCGGGCCGTCGGAGGCGGTGGCCGCCGCGCGCACGGTCAAGCAGTTCCTCACCTACGTCGCGTCCGGCCCGTTCCAGCCGGCCGTCGCCGTCGCCCTCGCCCTGCCCGACGAGGTGTATGCCGCGCTCGCCAGCTCCCTCCAGCACAAGCGCGACGTCCTGTGCGCCGGGCTCGAAGCCGCCGGACTGACCGTGTCGCGGCCTTCGGGGACGTACTTCGTCATCGCCGACGCCGCGCCGTTGGGGGCCCGCGACGCCCTGGACTTCTGCCGTGAGCTGCCCGGGCGGTGCGGCGTCGTCGGGGTGCCGGTGTCGGTCTTCCACGACGACGTCGACGCCGCGAGGACGCTGGTGCGGTTCGCGTTCTGCAAGCGCGACGAGGTGCTCGTCGAGGCCGCCGGGCGTCTCGCGACGCTGGCCCGGTCCGGTTGACCTCTGCTGGTCGAGCCCCGGCGCGGGGGCGGCTCCTGCTTGGCGTCGGGTCTGCTTGGTGGCGGGTCTGCTTGGTGGCGGGTCTGCTTGGCGTCGGGTCTGCTTGGTGGCGGCTCCCTCGTAAGCGTCCTTGTCCACAGCGCGTGACGCCCACGTCCCGTGATCCACAGGGTCGCCGACCGGGCTGGTCCCGGCGTCGGGGGAGGGTCGACGCTGGAGGATGCCCCGCATTCGCCGACTCCCCAGCCGCCGTCCCGGCGCCGGTGCCGCCACCGGCAGCCCTGCCTGGCGCATCCTCCTGACGCGGGTCACCCTGGCCCTCGCCACCGCCGTCCTGGCGTCGACCGGACCGGCAACCGGGGCCACG
>JBBRZC010000209.1:0-5456 GCA_038237075.1 Actinomycetales bacterium | reverse complement strand
GCATCGGGTATGCCGGGTGCGCACCTCCCACGGGCTGCGTCGCCTCAGGCTGAGGTGGCGGGGGAGGCTGCTGCGGCGGGGGAAGCGGCGCCTCGGGACCTGGCGCCTCGGGTTGGGGCGACTCCGGGTAGGGCGACTCCGGATAGCGCGACTCCGCGGAGGGCGACTCCGGATAGCGCGACTCCGCGGAGGGCGACTCCGGATAGCGCGACTCCGCGGAGGGCGACTCCGGATAGGGCGACTCCGCGGAGGGCGCGTCGTGGGGCGCGGTGGGGTCGGTCATGTTCTGCGTACCTCTTCCTCGAGGGCGGCGAGCTCGGCGGCGAGGCCGAGCAGCTGGGCGTCGGTCGACGGGGGAGGTCCGGCGAGGAGGCTGCCGACCTCGAGCACGGGTCGCCCGGTGGCTGCGGCCACCGCCCGGACGAGCGGGTCGGCCGGGCCCCGGGCCGGGAGCCCGAGGTAGCCCGCCAGCCGGGTGCGGGTGGCGTCCTGCAGGACGAGCGCCGCCCGGGTCGCGTCCCTGGCGTGCCGGTAGAGGCGGCCCCGGCTCTCGGTCGTCTCGACGGCGCGGATGACCACGGGCAGCGGCTCTCGCACGAGCCGGCCGAGGCGGCGGCCCCGCCAGAGGAGCAGGGCGAGCACCGCGAAGAGCCCGAGGAGCAGCGACGGCGCGAGCCACGGGGGCACGAGCTGCCCGGTGCGCGACCGGTCCGTGGTGGGGATGTCGGAGCGCGAGGGGACGTACCAGACCAGGTGCGCCGAGTGCCCGAGGGTTCGCAGGACGATGGCGGCGTTGCTTGCCTCGCCGACCTCCTGGTTGGTGAGCGCGCTGCTGCTGCCGAGCAGGACGATGGGGGCGCGGTCGGTGCCGCCGGGGAGGGCGAGGTAGACCGAGCGTGAGTCGTGGGTGAAGCACGCCGCCGTGTCCACGTTGGCCCGGAACTCGCTCTGGCTGTGCGAGAGGCTCTCCCCGGGACGGATGTCGCCGGTGCCACACTCCGCGGCGACGAGGTCGGCGGCGCTCCTGCGCTGGGCGTGGAGCTCGGCGCCCGGGCTGAGGTAGCGCAGCACCCAGGGCTCGGGGTCGACGACCACGAGCCGCTCGGCGCCGGCGGTCGAGTCGGCCAACGCGGTGGTGGTCGCCTCGGCGAGCTCGGAGGTCCGGGCCACGAGCACCGTCGTGTCGGCGTCGATACGGGCCCGGCTCAGCTCGGCCTGGCCTCGGGCCACGGTGACGGTGACCCCCCTGCCGGCGAGGACGCGGGCCACCGCCTGCGCGCCGTTCGCGGCAGGGTTGTCCGGGTCCAGGGCAGCGTTGTTCGTCGGTGCGGGGCCCCGCCAGACCATGACGACCGCCAGGCCCACGACGACGGCGCCGATGACGACCCAGATACCCCAGCGGCGACGCGACAGGCCGCGAAGCCGCCCACGCAGGCTTCGGTTCGGGCTCGGGACCTCGGGCGATCCCGCGCCCGCGCCGCCCGCGCCGCCCGCGTCCGCCCCAGCGCTGCGGTCCCAGAGAGTCGTCGTCATGACCTCACTCCCGAGCTCCAGAGGTCGGCCCCGGCAGCACGGCTGCCGTCGTCGCCTCGCGGGGTCGAAGTGGCGCGCGGAGTGCGCGGCAGGTCGGGCCGCGCCTGCCGAAGGGCCTCGTCGGTGTCCCTCACCGCCTCGGCGTCCTCGCGGGACGGGTCGAGGTCGCCGTAGGCGACGGCGTCGAAGAGGTCCATGGCATGGCGGATCCGGGCCGCCTTGGCCGGGAAGACCCGCGCGAGCTGGCCGCCCACCTCGTGGGCGGTGAGGGCACGCGCGTCGCTGAGCAGGGTCCGGTCGTCGGCGTCGCGGGCCAGCGCTCTCGTGTAGGCCACCACCGCCTCGCCGTGGCGACCGGCGGCGAGCGCCGCCGCGCCGAGCCGGCGCAGAGTGGCCGCGCTCTCGACGGAGTCTCCGAGCAGGCTGCGCCGTTCGGCGACCGTCTTCTGCTCGACACGGACCTTGGTCAGCAGGTAGGCGATCGCCGCGACGACGGCCACGACGACGAGGGCGATGACGATCGGCGGGAGGCTGGCCGTGCCGTCTCCCTGCGCGTTGCGCAGGTCGTCGACCTTCTCGGCGAGCCACCGCATCACGCGCTCGAACAGCGAGCGGGTGTCGTGGTAGTCGCTGCGGGCCAGCTCGTCGCGCACCCACTGCTGGGCCTGGCTGTCCGAGGGGTCAAGGTCCGCGGGAAGCACGGGCGCCAACACGGCCCGCACGGCCTGGCCCGCCCGGGCGCCCGTCACCGGCCACCTCGGGTGGCCGCATCCGTCCGCGTGCTCGCGGCCCGTAGCAGGACGAGGTCGAAGCCCTCCTTGCGCATCCGCTGGTCCACGTAGAGCAACGTGGTGGCTCCGGCAACGAAGGGGACGACCAGCGCCGCCGCCAGGAGCGTCGACACGTTGAGCAGGACGGAGGTCAGCGCCGCGTCGGCGCTCGGGGTGAGGTCGACGAGCAGCGTCAGCAGGCCGCCGACCAGCACCAGCGGCAGCTCGACGACGAAGAAGACCAGCCACGCCAGCGCTCCCACGACGAGGGTCGTACCGGTCAGGCGCCAGAACGCGTGCCGCGACAGGCCCCAGGCCCGCCGGATCGCGCCACGGATGCCGCGCTTCTCGAGGACGAGCGCCGGCGCCGCGAGCAGCGTCCCGATGCCGACGAACGCGGACCAGCCGGCCACGGCCAGCCCTCCGACAAGCACGACGACGACGACGACGACGGCCGGCTGGCCCGCGACCGCCGCCACCGCGAGGAACAGCAGGACCACGGGCCCAGCGACCGCGACGAGCGTCAGCAGCTGGAGCCCCACGAGCGCCGGAACCCGGCGGCGCACCAGCCGCCAGAGCTCACCGAGCGGCGGTCGACGGCCGAGCACGGACTCGGCCACCGAGTAGGAGAGCATCCCGGACAGGAGCAGCGCGGCGAAGCCGACGCCGGCGGCGAGGACCAGCGTCGAGAAGCCGGACGCGTCGATGACCGCCTCGGCGCCGAGGTCGCCGTACCACGTCCCCGCGCGGACCAGCCCCGCGACGAGGAGCGAGGGCACGACGGCCGCGGCCAGGGCGATGAAGGTCAGCCCCAGGACCGGCCCGGGGTTGCGGCGCACGTGCTTGACCGCCCCGTCGAGGACATCCCCGAGCGAGAGCGGCCGCAGCGAGATGATGCCGGGCTTGTGGGCCGTCGCCATGAGCGACCGACCCGGACCCCGCACGACGGTCGGGCTGCGCCGGTATGCCGTGGCGCCGGCGTCCGCGCCGGGCGCGGCGAGGTCGGTCAGGAGGTCGCCCCCCGGCATACCGCCAGCAGACGGGGGGGAGCCAGCAGAGGGGAAGGCGAGCCCGCCCGGGGGGAGGTAGCCGGGCGGTCGGCGGCGCGGATCCTCCACGGGCGCACCCGGAGGGGGACCGTAGCCACTCACGGCCGACCCGGGCGTGCTGACCGTGCGGACACGACTGGACCCCTGACTTCCCGCTGATGCACCTCCGGCCAAGGTATCAGCGCCGCCGGACAGACCTTGCCGGCCGCGCCCACCCTCACGGCCTTGGGCAGCCCCGAAGGGGGACCCCCAGGTCGGGTTCCCTCTCACCGAACACGCCCGCCACGCCATCACGATGGTCCTACTGACGGTGTGGACTCCCGCAGGGCAGGTCCGGCAGGGCGGCGACGTCGCCGAGCTGACCGGTCTGCTCGACCTGAAGGCGTGGCCGGCGGGGATGCGGGTCATCGTGCGGCGGGAACGGCCCCACCCCGGCGCGCAGCCTGTCCCTGTTCGATCAGACCGACGGATGGCGCCACCAGGCCGTCGCCACCAACATCGCCACCGGACAGCTGGAGTTCCTCGAGGCCCGCCACCGCGCCGACGCCCGCGACGAGGACCGGATCCGGCACGCCAGGGACGCCGGCCTCGGCCGGTCCCCCTCCCGCGAGTTCAAGATCAACCAGGCATGGACCGCGATCGCCGCGATCGCCGCCGACCTGGTCGCCCGGCTGCGCCTGCTGGCCCTGACCGGCAACCTGGCCAAGGCCGAGCCCAAGGCGCTGCGCTACCGGATCCTGCCCGTCCCGGCCCGGCTGACCCGAGGCGCCCGCCGACGACGGCTACGCCTCCCTGAGAGCCGGCCACGGGTCGCCGCCATCACCGAGGCGTTCACCCGGATCCTCGCCATCCCCGCCAGGACCTGAACACCGCACCTCGACCCTGACCGCCCACCATCGGAGCCCTCGGAGACCCGCACCGCAGCGCCACGCGGCCCTCCACCCCGCCCCGACCCGCATCCCCGCCCCCGCGACTCCGCTGCACGATCAAGACCAGCGCCAAGGCCCCCCATGAGAGGCCGAGGTTGGCGCGCCCGGTCAGCGGAAGTGGGCTCCACCGGCCCAGACGGGATCAGGTGACAGGCGAAACCGGGCCCTGGATGCGAGTGCCCTCGGCGTCGAGACGCTCCTCGTAGGCCGAGGCAAGGTCGCATAGGGCCTGCGAACAGTCCCCGGCATAGGAGGGTCCATGCATGAGCCCCAGGGTCTGGGGTCTCAGGTCAGCCAGAGACCGGATCGTCGGACCGGTCGTTGGGGTCAGACAGGTCGCGGAGAAGACATCCTCGGCCGCCAAGGCAGGACCGGTGATCTCGTGCTCGGTCAACGCCGGGCTATTGCCGATCGCAGTAAACAGGTCACCGCATAGGAGGGTGGACGTCTCCTCCTCGTAGAACACCCCCGCGTCCCAGCCATGTGGGACGTGAGGGGTTTCGATGCGCCGCAGGCGCTTGTCGCCGAGGTTCATGACCTCCCCGTTCTGCAGGGATCGCGGCGAGCGATCGGCCAGGTCGTTGACCGAGACCGTGCAACCCCGTTCGCCGTGGGCCACCTGGGCATTGGGTGCAGCGGCCAGCCAGAGGTTCATCGACCCGCATTCGTCGGCTTCGACGTGGCCGAAGGTGATCCAGCGCAGCTGGTCGACAGGCATCAGGCGTGCGACGGCGCTTTCGATGAGGGGGAACATCGTCCGTAGGCCGGTGTGGAAGAGCAGCGGTTCCTCGTCGACGACGAGGAACTGGTTGAACATGAAGTCAGCCTCTGCGACGTAGGTCGACAGACGGTAGATGTTGGGCGCGATCTCGGCGATCTGAGTCTCCATGGTTCCTTCGATGCAGTCGGCCAACGTCTCGGGGGCTTGGGTCGAAGTCCTTGCCATCATGTTCGCTTGGTGGCCGCCCGACAAGGTTTGCCTTGGCTCGGTTCGGTCGTGCCGACGTCCCGACCCGAGTCGAGCGGTCAGCCTACGAGGAGCGACTCGGCGGCCCTCGGCGACGTGCAGGTGGCCCCGAGCCGTTCCATCCGGGCCACGAGACGCGGCTCGTCGCGGCACAGCGCCAGCCCGCGGCGCACGAGGATCTGGGCCGGCTTGCGGCGCTCGGAGAGGT
>JBBRZC010000208.1:0-5474 GCA_038237075.1 Actinomycetales bacterium | reverse complement strand
GCTCTCGGAACGCTGCCAGCAGCTGCTCCGGGTGCTCATGGCGGTCGACCGGCCCGCCTACGTCGAGGTCGCGGCGGCCTTCGACATGCCCGTCGGGTCCATCGGCCCGACCCGGATGCGGTGCCTCACCCGGCTGCGGGCCTTCGTCGGCGAGGCCGACTACGCCTTCGACGGGCCTCGGGGGGCGATGGGCCGATGAGCGAGCACGAGATTCACCCGACCGACGTCGAGCTGCTCGAGCGCCTCGGCGCGATCGTCGGCGTGATCGACCCGGTGCCCCATGACGTGCTCGAGCTGAGCCGCGCCCTGTTCACCTTCCGCGACCCCGACGCCGAGCTCATGGAGACGGTCGCCGCCGACAGCCCCGAGCTCAGCGCCGTGCGCGGGGGCGGTGGCGGGGGCGGCGGCGCGACGAGCCGCCTGCACTTCTTCGAGTTCGGCGAGCTCTCCATCGACGTCGAGCTGACCTGCAAGGGAGCCTTCTGCGGGGTCCTCGGGGTCGTCGTCGCCCCCGGCGGAGCGGTCGGCCGGGGGGTCACGCTCGAGACCACCGCCGCGTCGTTCACCTGCGACGTGCAGCCCGAAGGGCGGTTCACCTTCGACGCGGTCCCCCCCGGCATGGTCAGGCTGCGGCTTGAGCAGGCCGACGGCCCCAAGCTGACCACCCGGTGGTTCGAGGCCGGCTGACCTCCAGCGGCTCTTCTCACGCACCCCAGGCCGTGAACGCCGCGGTAGTCGCGGCGACGAGCGGGTCGTCGCGCCCGGCCCGGCGGGCCGCGAGCAGCCCCTCGGCGAGCGAACCGCCGGCCCCCGCGACGGTGTGGACGTGGTTCATCACCGTCAGCGTCGCCCGGTCGTTGACGGGCACGACGCTGGCGAGGACCGTCGAGGTCCCCATCGCCAGGAGGCTCGACACGAGCCCCAGGGCCTCGTGGGCACCGATCGGTGCGGCGCCGCCCGAGTCGCACGCGGACAGCACCATGGCCCGAGGCGGCCGGGCGAGCTGGTCGAGGTCGTGGACGGCGAGCGGACCGTCGGCCATGAGCAGTGACGAGAAGAGCGGCGCGTCGGCCCGGAACGTTCCGTGCGCGGCGACGTGCGCCAGCCGCGCCCCGTCGAGCACCGACAGCGCGCCGGCCACGGTCGCCTCCGCCCCACCGACCGAGCGGGCCGCGGCATACATGGGGGAGAGGCGGGTGACCTCGCTCTCGCCGGTGCTGAGGCCGGGCCCGGTGACGAGGGCGACGTGCCCGCCGCTCGCCCTCGACTGACGGGCGGCGAGCCAGAGCGTCGCCGAGGGGCTCACGGTGAGGACGGTGTCGGCGAACGCGGGCAGCAGGCCCCACGGCGCCGTGAGGAGGTCGGCCGGCGGGACGAGGACCACCCGGTCGGGCCCCGTCGTCGACAGCGGCCAGCCGAGCAGGGCGGCCTGGAGGCGCCCGGCGGTCGACCCGAGGTCGCTCCGGCGGCCGTGGGCGGCCCGGCGAAGCGCGAACCGCGCGAACTCGGCCTCGCGCAGCGCCGCGTCCAGCGGCCCCACCTCCCGGCGCCGCACCTGCCCGCGGGCGACCGTCACGGCGTGGAGCGTCCCGCCGACGTTGACGAGGGAGAGGAGCACGGTGCCGCCGAGCGCGTCGAGCACCCCGGTGAGGTCAAACCCCCGCGCCCCTCCGGACCCGCGCAGGTGCCGGTAGGCGCGCCTCACGTCAGCCTCGCGTCGCGCTCGCTCGTGCGTCAGGGTCGCGGTCGCGGCGTCGCCCCCGGCCGTGGCGTCGAGCCGCCGTGCCACGTCCCGCAGGGCAGCGACGGCGCGCTCCAGCCCGGGGTCGTCCGGCCGCCCCGCCGAGGGGCTCACCAGCGCCGTGGCCCGCCACCGCTCCGTCCACCACAGCAGGTCTCGCGCGGTGCCGGCGCGCAGCGACTCCTCAACCGCCAGGGTGGCGAGCTCGAGCCCGTGGCCGGTCGCGAGCGCACGCAGCTCCAGGTCGCCCAGGGTGCCGCGGTGCTCGTCGACGGCGTCGAGACCGCCGCGGCAGGCGAGCAGCAGGCCGCGCCGGTCCTGCCGCTGCCGGGCGAGCAGGGCGGCAGCGAGCCATGCGGCGGCGCGCCCCAACGGCGGTCCGGTATGCCGTGACCGTGCCGCCAACGCAAGGCTCACCTCGGCCTCGGCGTGCCGCCCGGCGGCGAGGGCGACCCGGCCGTGGAGCAGCAGGGCCGTCGGAGCCTCGGCCGACCCCTGCGCGCTCAGGGAGGCGGCCATGTCCGCGGCCCGGCGCGCGAGCGACGTGGTCCGGGCCGGTCGGTGCTCCGGTCCCGAGGGCGGCGTAGGTGGTGCTTGTGGCCCGTGGTCTCGCGGGCGTCTCGGCGTGCCGCTCGCCGCCGCGGCGAGGGACTCGGCCTGAAGGGCGAGCAGGGTCGCCCGCTGGGCCCAGCGAGGTCGGTGCTGTCGGGCGAAGACCCCGCTTGCGTGGACCGCGTGGCTGATGGCCACGTCGGTATCTTCGTCGGCGAGCGCCGCGCGGGCGGCCGTGAGCAAGAGCTCGGCCTCCTTGGCCCGCGGGACCTCCCCGTCCAGGACCGGCCCGAGGAGGGTCCGGGCCTCGGTCGCCAGACCCGCGGTGACCAGCATGTTGGTGTGGTCGATGGTGAAGTCGACAGGCAGCAGCCCGAGCGTCTGCCCGTAACGCTGCGCGACGTCGTCCATGAGTACCAGCGCCGCCGGAAGGTCGCCGCGAGCGTGGGCGGCGTGTGCTCGGTTGTGCAGGCAGTGGGCCGACTCGAGGAGTTGCCCCAGCTCGACGAAGATGGGTTCGGCCCGGCGGGCATCGGCATCGGCCAGGGTGTGTGCGCCCATGGCGAGGTGGACGACGGACCTGTTGTTGAGCCCGCGGGCCTCCCAAAGGCGGTCCCCGAGCCGGTGGCTCCCCTGGATCGAGGACTGCAGGTCGCGCAGAGCTTCGGGATACCGGCCGGCGAGATACAGCGCCTGCGCCCTTCTGAGCAGCAGTCGGGGCCGGGCGGTACGGGACGTCAACGGGAGCGCCTCCTCGAGATGGCGCAGTCCCTTGGCGGTCCGACCGGCCCAGGCCAACGTCAGGCCCAACGTGGCGAGGACGTCGGCCGTCCGGTCGGCGTCGCAGCGCCGAGCCAGTCGCAGGGCTCTTTGCACCTCGGTCAGCGCCTCGGGAAGCCGGCCGGCGTCCCGCAGCACGATTCCCATGGCCTGGTGCGCGAAGGATGCCGCCCTCGGCGACGGCCGCCCGGCCAGCACCTGACGAGCCCTTGAAAGTGCCACGGGCGGCTGGGACAGTGCGAGGGGCAGGAGGCTCTCCTCGTCGGGCGTCGCGGCGGCGCCAAGGGGCGTCCGAGTCGTCCCTGTCTCTTCTGCCGGCGGTGTATCAGAACCGTCGCGCCCCGCATCACGTTCCATGTCACACCCCGAGCTGCGGAGGATCGAAATGTCCAGCACCGATGATGACAGCAAGAGCCGCCCGGCACCGAGTGGTTTCCCGCTCTGGTGGGCCCCCGGCCAGAAGGACCTGCAGCGCGAGAGGAAGGCCCAGCAGGTCCGGATGATCGTCGCCGCGTTCGACGCCGCCGGCACTCCGGTGGGGATCTACCCCAGCGACGATCACCCCGAGGACATGGAGTTCATGTACCGCAGGGGCTTCTTCCTCACCCGCGACGTCGACGCGGAGCGCGTCTACCGTGCCCTCGAGCGCCCCCTCGTGGTCAGCAAGGACCGCGAGGACCTCCCGCCGCCCGTAGCCGGGCTTCACGTCGTCCCCCTCGCCGGGAACGAGGATGTCATCGGGACACTCGAGCGGCTCGACCGCGCCCTCGGGAAGGGTGTCGCCGTTCCCGATCACGTGGTGCACCTGACCGGCCTCGCGGGCGGCTGTCCCGCCACCGAGCCCCTTCCAGCGGCGGGAACGCCCGACCCGCCGATCTCGGCAGACGAGGACTGCGACGGCGGAGGGGTCCTGGTGTCCGTCATCGACACGGGGCTCATCGAGCAGGTGCGGGACGAGCATCCCTGGCTGGCCCGCATCACCGGGGACCCGGAGCAGGCCAACGTCGGCCACTACCGGGGTCACGGCACCTTCATCGCGGGCGTGGTCCGCGCCATGGCCCCACGCACCCAGATCCACGTCGAGGCGCTGCTCTACAACGAGGGGTCGCTGCTCGAGAGCGACCTGGTCCCACGCCTCGGTCGGGCCCTGGACCTCATGCCAGACATCATCAGCATGTCCGCGGGCACGGCCACGCGGGAGCGGCTCCCCCTCCTCGGGCTCCAGGTCTTCTGGGAGGAGCGGCTCCGGCACGCGAAGGGGACCGTGCTCGTCTGCGCCGCCGGGAACGACGGCGTCCGGGAGCCCTTCTGGCCCGCCGCCTTCCCATGGAGCGTGTCGGTGGGCGCTCTGGACGTCGACGGGTCGAGGGCGGGGTACAGCAACTTCGGCAGCTGGGTGGATGTCTATGCCCGCGGGTCGGATGTCGTCAACGCCTACCCGAAGGGCGAGTACCACTACCAGGAGGACCCCCTGGCGGGTCAGTCCGCGAACTTCATCACCGGGCTGGCGAGCTGGAGCGGCACGTCGTTCTCCACCCCGCTCGTCTCGGGCCTCATCGCCGCCCGCATGTCGTGGAGCGGCGAGAGCGCGCGTGTGGCGGCGGACGCACTCCTTGAGATGGCTCGCGAGAACGCCACCCCCCGGGTCGGTGCCGTGCTGGAACCAGGCATGGGGTGCCGGCCGCACTCACATCGCAGGCACTGCGGCGGCGGCCACGGCGGATGCGGCCATGACGAGCACTCCGACTGCAGGTGCGGCAGCCGGACCTGCTGCTGAGCGCTCAGGTCGCGCAGGCGTCGCCCTCGCAGGCCTCGCCGGGCGTGGTCGTGACCATCTGCAGCGGGTGAGCCGCGGTCCACGCCTGGCTCAGGGCCTGGGTGAAGAGCTCGCTCGGCTGCGCCCCGGAGATGCCGTACGTGCCGTCGAGGACGAAGAAGGGCACGCCGGTGATGCCGTAGGCGCGAGCCTGCGCCTCATCGGCGCGCACGTCCGCGGCATACGCGTCGGAGTCGAGCACGGAGCGGACCTCGGCCTCCTCGATGCCGACCTCGGTCGCGAGGCCGACGAGCGTGTCTCCGTCGGCGATGTCCCGGCCCTCGGTGAAGTAGGCGTGGAGCAGGCGCTCCTTGGCGACGTGGGCCAGGCCACGGGTCGCCGCGAGGTGGATGACCCGGTGGGCGTCGAACGTGTTGCCCGGCCGGGCCTTGTCCCACTGGAAGTCGAGGCCGACCGTGGCCGCGTTGGCGGCGAGGCTCTCCTGGCTGGCCACGGCCTGCTCACGCGACATCCCGTACTTCGCGGCCAACCGGTCCGGAAGCGAGCCGGCGGGCGCCGACCGCGCACCGGGGTCGAGCTCGAAGCTGTGCCAGACGATCTCCACCTCGTCGCGGTGCGGGAACT
>JBBRZC010000207.1:0-5548 GCA_038237075.1 Actinomycetales bacterium | reverse complement strand
TCCAGACGAAGATCTTGACGAAGCCGCTGCGCAGCGTCGGGTTGGTCAGGGCGTCGGTGTAGTTCTTGAGGCCGACGTTCTCCTTCCAGCCGACCGGGAGGCTCCCGCCCGAGCCGTCGGCACGCACCCAGGTGGCGTTCTGCGGCACGTACGTGGCGCCCGTCACGGAGTCGGTGATCCTGTCGGCCGAGGCGTCGTAGGACAGCGTCGGCTTGCCGACGTAAGCCTCGGAGAGGCCGACCCGCTTGATGCCGCCGCCGTCCGCGGTCGGTACGGCGAAGGTGCTGAGGGCCTTGCGGGAGTTGACCTCGCGGGCGGTGAGGATCCGGAAACCCGTGGCCTTGGTGATCTTGCCGGTACTGGTCTTCGTGATGTCGGCGTCGGGCAGGTCCTTAAGCCCGGAGGCGTCACCCGTGAAGCTCTTCTTCGTCGTCGGGTCGGTGAGGAGGTAGGTCGGCGCGCCCGTGGCCGGGTCGGCGCCCTCCTTGACCGCGACGCTGAGCGCGTAGCGCGGGGAGCCCTTGGCCTCGGCCACAGACTGGGCGATGAGGGTCTGGACCGACTCGTCCTTGGTCACCTGGTGCCCGTCACCGTAGTTGGTGAACGAGGTCGCCACCGTGAGGACGATCGGGAAGATCTGGAGGGCGATCATGAAGACGATGCCCGGGAAGAGGTACTTCATCGGGACTCCGCGCCGCGGCCCGTAGACGACGAGGACGCACAGGGCGAGGAAGCTGGCTCCCAGCACCCAGAGGAGGTAGCCGTCGGACGCCAGCTTGGCGGCCAGGGCGAGCAGGCCCCCGGCGACGGCGGCGATGAGGACCCATTTGAGCAGGACGTACGGCGACCGTTTCATCGGTGAATCTCCATCCAGGAGTGCAGCAGTAAGGGGAGCCTCAGGCTCGCTGGCGGTGGGTCCCCCGGAAGACGCCCGGGGGACCCACCGTGAGGGTCAGCCCTTCTTCTGGATGTTCGCCGTGATCTCCGTCTGGGCCGCGGCCAGCCGAGCCTGCGCGGTCGCCTTCTGCGCGACGACGTCAGCCGTCGCCTGGCCCAGCGGGCCCCACACCGAGTTCATCGCAGGGATGTTCGGCATCGGGAGCGCGCCCTGACCGGCCTCGAACCACGCCTTGACGTCCGGGTCGCTCCCCTGCACCTGCTGGTAGGCGGCGGTGAGGGCCGGCGGCCGGTGACCGATGTTAAACATGTCGACCTGCAGCTCAGGCTTCGTCACGTACTTGGCGACGAACTCCTGGGCGAAGGCGTCGTTCTTGGCCTTGGCCGAGACGTAGAACATCTGGACGCCGAGGAAGGGCGACATCTTGTTGCCCTGGATCGTCGGCAGCGGTGAGATGCCGTACTTGATGCCGGCCGACTTGGCCTTGTCCACGGCCCACGGGCCGGTGACGTAGTAGGGCACCTTGCCGGTCGAGAACAGCTGCTGCGCGGTGTCGAAGTCGATGTTGGTCGTCAGGATGCCGTCCTTGCCGAGCTGGCCCATGAAGGCCGCGCCCTTGACCGAGCCCTCGCTGCCCACGAGCACCTTGGTCGGGTCGTAGTCGCCGTTGGCCTTCTGGCCGAAGATGCCGCCACCGAACGCCTTGAGGTAGGGGTAGGAGTAGTAGGCGTCACCGGTCTTGCCCACCTGCTGGAGGACCGCGTTGGTCGCCTTGCCGGACGCCACGAGAGCCTTGCCCTTGGCGAGCATGTCCTCGTAGGAGGTGGGAGCGTCGGGCGCCAGCGCCGTGTTGCGCATCAGCCCCAGGTTCTCCGTCGCGTAGGGCACGCCGTAGAGCTGGCCGTTGAACTTGGCCGCCTGGATGGACGACGGCGAGAACTTCGCCTGCTCGTCGGCGGCGAGGTTCACCGGCGCGACGGCGCCGTTCTGGACGAGCTCGCCCAGCCAGTCATGCGCGCCGACGATGACGTCCGGGCCCTTGCCAACGTTCGTCGCGTCCTTGAAGTCCTTGCGGGTGTCGTTCGACACCTGCACGGCCACCTTGATGCCCTGCTCCTGGCCGAACTGGGCCGCATACTTGTCGAGGATCTTCTTGCGGTCGTTGTCGCACCAGATGACGAGGTCGACATTGGCGTCACGGACCGGCGCAGCAGTCGTGGTCGGGGACGCTGCGGCCGTGGTGGTCGTGGAGGACGCGCTCCCCGTGCCGGCCGTGGCGGCGCCGGTCGAGGGCGACGAGCCGCCACAGGCGCTCATGAGCAAGGCGGCGGCACCCGTGAGGGCCGCGGCGCCGAAGGCGCGCTGGTGCATGGGTTCTCCTTTGAAGCCAGGCGACCGGGCGGTCGCTCTCAGGTGGCGGCAGAACCTAGCAAGAAGTTGCATGCGTTGGCGAATCTGTGCAAGAAATTGCAGCGAAGTCGTGACCTGAATCCCGCTCATGTCTGGCGTGGTGGCCGAATCTGGGCCATGATGCGCTCACCGGGGGCCTCCCGGCACCCACCTTTACGACGGATCGTCCGGCACGTTCCTGCCGGTGAAGGAGTATCAGACATGGCTACCGTGACCTTCGAGGACGCCACCCGGCAGTACCCGGGCAACCCCACGCCCAGCGTCGACAAGCTCAACATCGACATCGCCGACGGCGAGTTCCTCGTCCTCGTCGGCCCCTCTGGGTGTGGCAAGTCCACCTCCCTGCGCATGCTCGCCGGCCTCGAGGAGGTCAACGGCGGCCGCATCCTCATCGGTGACCGCGACGTCACCAACCTCTCGCCCAAGGACCGCGACGTCGCCATGGTCTTCCAGAACTACGCGCTCTACCCCCACATGACCGTCGCCGACAACATGGGCTTCGCGCTCAAGATCGCTGGGGTCTCCAAGGACGAGATCCTCAAGCGGGTCAAGGAGGCGGCCAAGATCCTCGACCTCGACCCCTACCTCGACCGCAAGCCGAAGGCCCTCTCCGGTGGCCAGCGCCAGCGGGTCGCCATGGGCCGGGCCATCGTCCGTAGCCCCCAGGTCTTCCTCATGGACGAGCCGCTGTCGAACCTCGACGCCAAGCTCCGCGTCCAGACCCGCACCCAGATCGCCTCGCTCCAGCGCCGCCTCGGCGTCACGACCGTCTACGTCACCCACGACCAGGTCGAGGCCATGACGATGGGCGACCGTGTGGCGGTCCTCAAGGACGGCCTGCTCCAGCAGTGCGACACCCCGCGCCACATGTACGACCACCCGGTCAACGTCTTCGTGGCCGGCTTCATCGGCTCCCCGGCGATGAACCTCCTCGAGCTGCCGGTCACCGACGGCGGCGTCAAGTTCGGCGACGCGATCCTGCCCATCGCGCGCGAGGACCTCGCCAAGGCCGGCCAGATGGTCACCGTCGGGGTCCGGCCCGAGGACCTGACCCTCAGCGACTCCGGGACCGGGCTGCCGGTGACGGTGGACGTCGTCGAGGAGCTCGGCGCGGACGCCTACATCTACGGCTCGACCCAGGCGCACCTCGTCGACGCCGGCGGCGACAACGAGGTGGCCAAGCCCTTCATCGCCCGCGTCGACGGCCGGCGCCCCCCGGAGAAGGGCTCCGTCATCCACCTCACCCCGACGGCGGGCAACCTGCACGTCTTCAACACGGAGACCGGCGAGCGCATCGGCGACTGACGGTTCGCTGGGCAACGCCCCGGCAGAGCGTGAAGCGCGGCACCTCAGGGTGCCGCCCTTCCCTTGTCCCGCAACAGGACTCGCGTATGCCGTGGGTGCGGCTGGGGCGGCGACTGGGACGTCCTGACCGCGCTGCGTCGCGAGCAGACGCGTATGGGACGATGACCCCCGTGGCCCTCCAGCTCACCACCGCCAGGCCCGACCCCGCACTGCTCGACCTGCCCTGGCCGGTCCCGCTCGAGGAGTGGCCCGCGGAGCGGCTGGCCGCGCTGCCCCGCGGGATCTCGCGTCACATCGTCCGGTTCGTCCGGCTCTCCGGGCGGGTGCTCGCGGTCAAGGAGATCAAGGCCGATCTCGCCCGCCGGGAGTACGACATGCTGCGCAACCTCGCCCGACTCGACCTGCCCTGCGTCGAGGCGTTCGGCGTGGTCAGCGGGCGCCAGGACGTCGAGGGCGTGCCGCTCGACGCGTGTCTGCTCACCCGCCACCTGCAGTACTCGCTGCCCTACCGCGCCCTCTACAGCCAGAACCTGCGGCCCGACACGGCCCAGCGGCTCATCGACGCGCTGGCCGTGCTCCTCGTCCGCCTCCACCTCTCCGGGTTCTGGTGGGGTGACGTGTCGTTGTCGAACACCCTCTTCCGACGCGACGCCGGCGCTTTCGCGGCATACCTCGTCGACGCCGAGACCGGCGAGCTGCACGCCCACCTCACCGACGGCCAGCGCGAGCACGACCTCGACATCGCCCGGGTCAACATCGCCGGCGAGCTCATGGACCTCGAGGCGGGCGGCCTGCTCGAGGAGGTGGCCGACCCCATCGCGATCTCGAACCGGATCGTCGAGCGCTATCAGTCGCTCTGGGAGGAGCTGACCCAGGAGGAGCGCTTCGAGACCGGGGACCGGTGGCGGGTCGACGAGCGGATCCGCCGGCTCAACGACCTCGGCTTCGACATCGACGAGCTGGCCATGTCGACGGACATCGGCGGCACGAGCATCCAGATCCAGCCCAAGGTCGTCGACGCCGGCCACCACTCGCGCCGGCTGCTGCGGCTGACCGGGCTCGACGTCGAGGAGAACCAGGCGCGCCGGTTGCTCAACGACCTCGACTCCTACCGGGCGGCCACCGACCGCCAGAACGAGGACGAGGAGCTCATCGCCCACGACTGGCTGGTCCACGTCTACGAGCCGACGGTGTGGGCCGTGCCCCGCAACTTCGCCGGCAAGCTCGAGCCGGCCGAGATCTTCCACGAGGTTCTCGAGCATCGGTGGTACATGTCGGAGCGGGCCGGCACCGACATCCCCATCGGCGACGCGGTCCGCGACTACGTCGACAACGTGCTGCCCGCCAAGCCCGACGAGCGGTCGGTGCTGGGCGTCGACACCGTCGAGATGCCGGTCATCTCGATGTTCCCCGACGGTGACGACCTCGCCCGATGGAGAGGGTAGCGTGGCTGGCGCCGACCCACCCACGCAACCAAGGGGCCCTATGTCCACCACTTCCGGACCGCCGCAGGACGCCCCTGGGCCGGGGCAGCCGCCCTACGGCCAACAGCCCAGCTATGGCCAACAGCCGTACGGCCAGCCGTCGTACGGCCGACCTCCGGCACCCGGCTACGGACAGGCCCCCTACGGGCAGGCCCCCTACGGGCAGCAGCCGTCCTACGGGCAGCCGCCCGCACCGGGGTACGCCCAGCAGCCGACGTACGGGCAGCCTCCCGCACCCGGGTACGGCCAGCCCGCCTACGGTCAACCCCCGGCATACGGCCACGCTTCGCAGCTCGGCAGCCCCTACGCCATGGGCTCGCCGGGTGCCCTCGCGAGCTGGGGGGAGCGCGTCGGCGCCTCCCTGCTCGACGAGCTGTTCGTCCTGCCCGGCTTGGTCCTCCTCGCGGTCGGGGCCGGCGTCTCCAGCACGGGACCCGTGGACCCCGAGACC
>JBBRZC010000206.1:0-5555 GCA_038237075.1 Actinomycetales bacterium | reverse complement strand
GTGCGGCGGCTGCGCACCAAGCTCTCGGTGCCCGACTTCATCGAGACGGTCCGCGGCGTCGGCTACTGCGTCGCGGGCGCGTGACCGCGGGTGTCTGTCAGGACGACCGTGGGCAGCTCCGCTTCGACGCGGGTCACCCGTGGCTCCGGTCTCCGCCCGGGTGGGTCGTCGCCGGACCCGGCTTCGAGGGAGGCCGTCGCCCCGGCTGCGCGGCCCGATCGGTTCTTCGTCCTCTGGCTCGTCCTCGCGTCGGCGTGCGTCGGTGCGATGTGGCTCGTGCCCGGCGAGGAGACCGTTCCTTACCACATCGGTTGGGCGGCCTTCGCCCTCGCCTACGGGACGACGGTGTGGTCGACGGCGCGGACGGTGCTCGGGCTCGCGCTGTTCACCCTGCTCACCGGCGGGATCATCGTCGTTCGCGCCACGCAGGACGTGCTGCCCTGGGACGAGACCGCCGAGATCCCGCTGATGTTCATGCTCGTCGCCCTTCTTGTCTGGAGCATCCGCCGGGGCACCGCCTCGTTGGCGACGGTCACGGCGTTCGCCGAACGCGAGCGCAAGCAGGCGGCGGAGCGTGAACGGCTCACCCGGCTGACGTCCCACGAGATGCGAACCCCCCTGACCATCGCCCGTGGCTACGTCGAGAGCCTGCGGGACCGGACCACCGACGACGATCTGCTGCGCGACCTCGAGGTCGTCGACGACGAGCTCGTGCGGCTGACCCGGGTCGCGGAACGGCTGCTGCGCGTCATCCTCCTCGAGACGTCGAGTGCCCCCGAGCTCGTCGACGTCGACGCCGTGCTCCGTCAGACCGCGCAGCGCTGGGCGACCGTCGCCGACCGCACCTGGGTCGTCGAGGAGTCGGTGGGCATCGTGCAGGGCTTCAGCGAGCGCCTGCGGGTGTGCCTCGACACGCTCGTGGAGAACTCGGTGCGCTACACCGCACCCGGTGACACCATCCGCATCTTCGGCGTGCGCACGGCATCCGGCATCCGGCTCGGCGTCGCGGACTCCGGCCCGGGCCTGAAGGAGGCGCAGCTGGAGCTGCTCAACCGCACCGGCAGCCTCGAGGGGTTCGCCGACCCGACCAACCGCGACGAGCTCTCCCAGACGGGTCTCGGGCTCGGTCTGGTGCGCAGCGTGGCCACCGCCCGGGGCGGGCGGCTCTACGCCGACCGGGCCCCCGAGGGAGGCGCCCTGCTCGTGCTGGAGATCCCGGACAGCCGCCACGGGGTCGCGCGGTCCGGCCAACGCTGACTGGCCAACGCTGACCGGCCGGCGGTCGGGTGGCGGTCGGGCGCGGCGCCCTTGGCGGCGGGTTGCCTACTTCTTGCTGGGGAGCCCCGCGATCACGGCGTCGGCGACCTCGCGCATGCCGAGCCGGCGGTCCATCGCCGTCTTCTGGATCCAGCGGAACGCCTCGGCCTCGGTGAGCTTGAGCTTCTGCATGAGCACGCCCTTGGCGCGGTCGACCGCCTTGCGTGTCTCGAGCCGCTCGCCAAGGTCGGCGACCTCGCTCTCCAGGGCGGTCAGCTCCGTCCAGCGTGACCTGGCGATGTCGATGGCCGGCGTCAGGTCGGCCTGGGTGAAGGGCTTGACGATGTAGGCCATGACCCCGGCGTCACGGGCCCGCTCGACGAGCTCCTTCTGGCTGAAGGCGGTGAGCATGATGACCGGCGCGATGCGCTCCTTGCCGATCGCCTCCGCCGCGCTGATCCCGTCGAGGACCGGCATCTTGACGTCCATGATCACTACGTCCGGGCGGTGCTCCCGAACCAGGTCGACGGCCTGCTCACCGTTGCTCGCCTGCCCCACGACGACATAGCCCGCCTCACCGAGCATCTCGGCGAGGTCGAGCCGGATCAGCGCCTCGTCCTCGGCGACCACGATCCGGAGGCCGCCGGCAGCCGGGCTGGTGTCGTCGGCGTCAGCGTCGGCGGACTGGCTCTGCTCGGTCATGGCGTGAGGCTACCGGAAGCGTGCGGGACCGTCCGCGCGACCCCGAGCGGCCCGGGGTGCCTCGCCGCGGCCCGCGGGCGGGTGCGGGCGGCGTCGGCGTGCCACGATGGTCGGGTGCCAGCCACCGAGCCGTCGGGTCCTCGGAGCGCCCGGGCGGCGACGGGACGGACCCATCGGCGCCTGCCGATCCGCGATGCAGAGGGGGCCGACCGCTTCGAGCTCTTCGTCGTCGCGGCGATCCTCTCCATCGCCGCCACCCGGCTCTTCCTCCAGCTGACCGGCTACCCGCAGCTCGGCGGCGGGGGGCTGCACGTCGCCCACGTGCTCTTCGGCGGTCTCGGCATGCTCGTGGCGCTGCTTCTCTTCATCCTCTTCCTCGGCCGTCGCGCCCGGAAGGTCGCGACGGTCCTGGCCGGCATCGGCTTCGGGCTGTTCATCGACGAGGTGGGCAAGTTCGTCACCGGCGACAACGACTACTTCTTCGAACCTGTGGCCGCGATCATCTACATGACCTTCGTCGCCACCTACGTCGCGGTCGCGTACGTCGTCAACCGGCACCCGCTCACCGACCGCGAGCTGGTCGTCAACGCCGTCGAGATGCTCAAGGAGTCGGCGGCCCATGACCTCGACGTCACCGAGCGCGCCCGCGCCCGAGCCCTGCTCGAGCAGTCCGCGACGGACGAGCTGCTGCGGGCACCGCTGCTCGAGCTCCTGGACACGCTGCCCGTGGAGCCCGACACGGCCTCCTGGGCCGACCGCGCCTACACCCGCTCCCGCGCCGCCATCCTCGCGCTGACCCGCGCCGAGCGGCTCCAGCGTCGAGCGGTGCTGATCTTCACGGCCTTCGCCCTGCTCTCGCTCGCGGGCCCCGCGAAGCAGCTCGCCGACGCCCCGGCACCACGCTCGCTCCTGTATGCCGGGTCGGCGCTGGCCGCTGCTGTCGTCGCCGTCGTGGGAGTGCGCCGGTGGCGACGCGACGAGCGGCTCGGCGCGCTGCAGGCCTTCGACACGTCGCTGACCCTCGAGCTGCTCGTGGTCCAGTTCTTCCGGCTCCTGTCCGACCAGTTCGCCGGCTACCTCACGGTCTTCGTCAACCTCGGGCTGCTGGGCCTGTGCCAGGCGATGGTCTACCGGGAGCGCACCGAGGCCGGGCGCCCGACGGGCCCGGCATGCCCGCCCGGCGAGTGACCGCGCCCCCGACGTGACCGTCACTGACCCGCGAGCTGCGCACGAAGACCCGCGCCCCCACGCGCGGGTTTGTCCGCGAGCGGGCCGAAGATGAAGGCGGTCCAAGTCGCTTCCATGGCTTCCAGGTCTCCGCCGCAACAAGGACACACAGTCGCGTCCGTTCCTGGTGATCTGGACGCGCTCATGAGTCGCGGCGACCTCCTCGGAGATTTCGGAGAGGCGGGCCTTGACCTCCGAGAGCAGCAACGTGGTCATCGACCGGCGTTCTCGTCGATCGAAGCGTCCCTGAGGAGGTGGCCCAGGCGCATGTCGCCAGCGAGCGCCGAGTCCCTGGGATCCCATGGATTCCGCGCTCATGAGTGGAGCGATGGTGCTGGAGCGGTCAGGGGGGCGCAAGTGGCGCCGGATTGGGTGGGGTTTGCCTCCAACCACGTCGCGGCACCCCGCAAGGACCGCGACGCGCTGGAGAGCAGGCTGACCTGGCGCGGCAGCCCGCTCGGCCCCGCACCGTGGGCGCGCCCCTGCACGGGATGCTCACCGACCAGCTCGGCGTCACCTGGGTCCTTGACATCGAGATCACCTACTGACAACCCTCGGCAGCAGCGATCAGAGTAGATGCCCATCTGGCGGCGGAGGATCGCCGAGCTGCTGCGCCGCCGATGCGGCCGCCGCATGTCAGCGGTGAGCGCGCAGTCCATGGGATCCCATGGACTCTGCGCTCACCGGTGGATCGATGGTGGCGGGTGGGGTTAGGGGGGCGCACGTGGCGCGGTGCGGTGTTCTCAGCGGTGGTTCGCCAGCTCGTGGTGCTCGCTCAGCCAAGCCGAGAATGCGGCGCTCTGCTCGGTCGGCCAGGAGCTGGCCCTCGTCTCGGCGAGGAAGCGGTTCAGAAGCTCCCGCGTCCCGGTTCGCCCGTACCGGGTCAGCAGCCCGCGCAGGTCGTCGGCGTGGCCGTCGACGAGCAGCGACAGCCGGGCCTCGTCGGTGAGCAGCCGCAGGACGGCCGCCCCCGGGTCGGCCCCGGGCAAGGTGTCGGTGGCCCGCGTCGTGTAGGCGAGGAGCTGCGACTCCCGCTCCCCGCTCGACCGCGTCCCCGCCGACGGCACGGCCACGGCTGTCGACGGCACGGCCACGGCTGTCGACGGCACGGCCATGGCCTCTGACGGCGTGGCAGGAGCAGGTATGCCGAACGGTGCGGCGGGCAGGTCGGCCATCAGGTGCAGCTGCTCCAGGACCCCGCGCAGGCCCGGCACGCCGAGGTCGACGACCGACTCGGGGACCGCCTCGAAGAGCAGGGCGCGCACGTGGGGCAGCCGGGGGATGACGGCTGCGGCGATCTCCAGGAGCGGCTGGGCGACGGCACCGACGTGCGCGTCGAGGTGGAATCCCTCGAACGCGAACCCGCCGGCGAGGTGGACCTCCCAGACCCGCTCGAGGGGGATGTCGCGCAGGAAGTCCTCGACGCTCTGGCGGCCGTTCAGCTCGTTGGCCCAGATGTTGTGCAGGTCGAGCAGGATGCCGCAGTCGGCCTCGATGGCGATGCGGGCGACGAGCTCACCGTCGCTGAGATCTCCCGGGACGGGACGCAGATAGCTCGTCGGCGTCTCGACGAGGAAGGGCCGCTCGTCCTGGCTCCGGTAGAGCCCGATGTGGGAGACCGCCGCCGCGACGGTGGCCTCCGTCGGCATGGGTGGCAGCAGGTAACCGGCGTGGTCGCCGCCGGCTCCGGTGCGGTTGAAGGAGAGGTGCTCGCTCCAGTGCACCGCGTCGAGCTCGGCTGCCGACCGTGCCGACGCCCGGACGCCCTCGGTGTCGGGCGGCACGATCCCGCCGACAGGGAAGCCGACGCCGTGGCTGAGCAGCGGTCGCTCGAGCGAGCGGAGCCAGCCGAGGGCGCGAGGCTCGAGCTGTCGGCCGTCGCCGAGCGTGTGGTCCCACAACGTCTGCGGTTCGACCTCGACGACATCGACGAGGTCGCCGAGGTCGGGCCAGAGCAGGTCGACTCCGCCGGCCGCGATGAGGCCGACACCGAGATCGAGGCGGGACCACACGGTCATGTCAGTGGCCGCCGAGCGAGGCGTTGCCGAAGCCGGGCACGGGGCTCACGTTGCCGTCGAGCCCGACGACGTAGTTCTCGTACTGCTGCCACTTGACCTGGATCCCCGACGTGCAGCCCCGGCACCCGGCGAGGTCGAGGACGCTGGCGTGGACCTTCTGGAACGAGTCGAGGTCGTTGAAGACGGCCGACGGAAGCTGGACGCTGATGTAGCGGGGCGGCAACGGCTGTGGGTTGAGGTCGGACATGGGTGCTCACCTTCCGGGATGACGATGTGCCGCCCGAGAGGCGCATGCCCCAGGTGCCGCACAGACGCCGGTCGGCGTCAGCGGTATGAGGATTCCGGGGCGCC
>JBBRZC010000205.1:0-5565 GCA_038237075.1 Actinomycetales bacterium | reverse complement strand
CCTGCCCGGTGACCCGGGTGGTGAGGGTGTCGGCCATCACCTGCCCCTTGCTGCGGGGGTCGCCGGCGGCGCGGGCGCGCTCCGCGGCCCCGGTCAGGCACGCGTACGCGGCGACGGCCTGCGCCACCGGCAGCAGCGCGCTCAGGTACGCCATCGTGTCGGGGGCGGGGCGGAGGGAGACCCGCCGCTGCCCCTGGGCGTGGGCGTTGCGGGCCAGGACCGATGTCGGGTCGATCCGGTACGCGATGGCCTTGACCCGCCGGACCAGCTCCTGGTCTCCGAGCATCCCCAGCTCATCCCCGAGCCCGCCGTCGGTGGCAGCGGCGGCGATCTGCGCGTCCACCGCGGTCCGCTGCTGCGAGGTCAGGACCGCGGTCTCGCGCACGATCAGGGCGGCCCGCCACTCCGTCAGGACCCCGGACGCGAGCGCGGCGTACGTGTGCGGCATCTGCGCCGTCAACGCCACCGCGAGCCGCACGTGTCCGGCGCCGAGGCTCGGGGACTCCCGCCGCGCCAACGCCACCTGCCCCACCACCCCCGACAACCCGCCCCGACCCGCAGACCCGCGCCGACGGCCGTGAGCGCCCGTGCCGGGCTGACCGGACTGGCCGCCATCCCCGGACTGGCCGGACTGGTCGCCATCCCCGGACTGGTCGGGCAGCTGGAGCGACGCCGCCTTCGCCTGCTCCCGAGCGGTCCGCCACCCCTCGAAGTCACTGCCGTCCGAGCACTCCCTCGCCTGCGCGGTCCACGCCTTCGCGACCTGCGCCTGCGAGGCCACGAACGCCGCCGTCACCCGCACCTGCGCCGCCGCCGCCGCCGACTTGACCCGCTCCAACACCGTCAGCTGGTCGACCCGCTCCGCATCCCCAACCTGCACATCGAGACGGGACAGCAACGCGACGAGGGCCGTCAGGTCCCCGGTCGTCAACGCTGGGCGGTCCTCGATCACGTGTTCGAGTCTATCTCACGGACGCTCTCCAAGCAACACATGAACGAGCGAATCCGTCTGTCTCGCAAGGATGTTTGTTACCGTCTCGTCCCGGAGATATGGTGCTGACTGTCGACGGCCGGCCTGGGTCACGCTCACGTGGGCCCCCCGTGGGTCGCCGGGCCGTCCGTCGCGTCGGGAACGGCGAGCCGATACTGTCCGAAGCCGCACCGTCGCGTTGAACCGGCGCCCATCACCCTCATCGAGGAGGAGCACCCGTGGCCCCTACCCCCAGCCCGCGCCGCGCCGCCGTCCTCGGCGGCAACCGGATCCCCTTCGCGCGCTCGAACGGCCCCTACGCCAAGGCCTCGAACCAGGACATGCTCACTGCGGCCCTCGACGGGCTCGTCGCCCGACACGGCCTGGCCGGGGAGCGGCTCGGCGAGGTTGCCGGGGGAGCGGTCCTCAAGCACAGCCGCGACTTCAACCTCACCCGTGAGTCGGTCCTGGGCTCGGCGCTCAGCGCGACGACGCCCGCCTACGACGTGCAGCAGGCCTGCGGCACCGGTCTCGAGGCGACCATTCTCGTAGCCAACAAGATCGCCCTGGGTCAGGTCGAGTCGGCCGCCGCGGGCGGGGTCGACTCCGCCTCCGACGCCCCCATCGCCGTGAGCGAGGGTCTGCGCCGAACCCTGCTCCAAGCCAACCGAGCCCGCACCCCCGGTCAGCGGGCCCGGGCCTTCGCGGGGCTGCGTCCGGGCGACCTCGTGCCCCAGATCCCACGCAACGTCGAGCCGCGCACCGGCCTCTCGATGGGCGAGCACATGGCGGTCACCGCCCGAGAGTGGGGGATCGCTCGCGAGGCCCAGGACGAGCTCGCCGCGCGCAGCCACCACCGTCTCGCCGCGGCATACGACCGGGGCTTCTTCGACGACCTCGTGACGTCCTACCTCGGGGTCAGCCGCGACACCCCCCTGCGGCCCGACACCAGCGTCGCGAAGCTCGCCGCTCTTCGGCCCGTCTTCGGCACCGGCGAGGACGCGACGCTCACGGCGGGCAACTCGACGCCGCTCACCGACGGGGCGTCCTTCGTGCTGCTGGGGAGTGACGCATGGGCCGCGGAGCACGGGCTCGCACCCCTCGCCTACCTCCTCGACGCCGAGACTGCTGCGGTCGACTACGTCCACGGCGCTGAGGGCATGCTCATGGCTCCGGCATACGCGCTGCCCCGCCTGCTGGAGCGGACCGGGATGTCGCTCCAGGACTTCGAGCTCCTCGAGATCCACGAGGCGTTCGCCGCGACGGTGCTCACCACGCTCCATGCCTGGGAGTCGGCGGAGTTCTGCCGCTCCCGGCTGGGGCTCGAGAGCCCGATCGGTCCGGTCGACCGGGAGCGGCTCAACGTCAACGGGTCGTCGCTCGCGACCGGCCACCCCTTCGCGGCGACCGGCGCTCGCATCGTCGCGACCCTGGCGAAGCTGCTCCACGACAAGGGAAGTGGCGCACGCGGGCTCGTCTCGATCTGCGCGGCCGGCGGCCAGGGCGTCATGGTCGTCCTCGAAGCCGCCGCCTAACCGCCAGCTGACCCCCGGCTGCCCCGGCCGCGCTGAGCCGACACCACAGACCCGACGCAGGAGACCCCATGGCCGACACCTATGCAGACCTCGTCAACAGCAGGCTCGGGCGCCAGGTCGCCTCCCGCCTTGGGATGCCGCGCCCGGCTCGGCTGCGTCGTCACACCCCCGGCGCGCCGCTCGTCGCCGGTCCGGTCCTGCTGGGCGGCCACGGGAGCGCGCCCCTGGCCGACCGCGTCGCCGCCCTCCTCGGCGGCGAGGGCATCGAGGCGCTCTCGCTGCTGCCCGCCGAGGGCACGGTCACCGCCGTCGTCGCCGACCTGTCGACGATCGACTCACCAGCAGACCTCGAGTCGCTTCGCGCGCTCCTCGCCCCGGCGCTGCGACGGCTCGCACCGAACGGACGCGTCGTCATGCTGGGCCGGGACCCTGACCTCCCCGGCGCCGATCTGCCTGGCACCGTGCTCACCGGCGCCGACGTCGCGCGCGCCGCCGCCCGCCGCGCCCTCGAGGGGATCACCCGCTCGGTCGCCAAGGAGCTGCGCGCCGGTGCGACGGCGAACCTCGTCCTCGTCGCCGACGGCGGTGAGGCCAACATCGGCGCGACCGTGCGGTTCCTGCTGTCCGGCCGCGCGGCATACGTCGACGGGCAGGTGGTGCGAGTGGGCGCCACGGGCGGCCGTCCTGTCGACGAGCCGGCCGACTGGGCGGTGCCGCTGGCGGGCAAGGTGGCTGTCGTCACCGGTGCCGCCCGCGGGATCGGGGCCGCGGTCGCCGACGTCCTCGCCCGCGACGGGGCGACCGTGGTCTGCGCCGACCTCCCCGCGGCTGGGGAGTCCCTCGCGAGGGTCGCCAACCGCGTCGGGGGCACCGCCCTGCAGCTCGACGTCACCGCTGCCGACGCCGGCGGTCGCATCGTCGAGCACGCCCGCACCCGGCACGGGCGACTCGACGTCGTCGTGCACAACGCCGGGATCACCCGCGACAGGCTGCTCGCCAACACCGATGCCGACCGCTGGCACGCGGTGCTCGACCTCAACCTCATGTCGGTGCTGCGGATGAACGAGGCGATCCTGGCCGAGGGAGGGATCGGCGACGGTGGCCACGTCGTCTGCGTCTCGTCACTCGCCGGCATCGCTGGCAACCGGGGGCAGAGCAGCTATGCGGCGTCGAAGGCCGGGATCATCGGGCTCGTCGGCTCGCTCGCCGGGTCGCCCGACCTGCGCCGCCGGCGGATCACCGTCAACGCCGTCGCTCCGGGCTTCATCGAGACGGAGATGACCGCGCGGATCCCGCTCGCCACCCGCGAGGTCGGCCGGCGGCTCAGCTCGCTCGCCCAGGGCGGGCTGCCCGTCGACGTCGCTGAAACCATCGCCTGGCTCGCGCAGGACGCCAACGCCGGCGTCACCGGCAACGTCGTGCGCGTGTGCGGCCAGAGCCTGTTGGGGGCGTGACATGGGTGAGACGCTGAGGTTCGACCGGGCGCCGGGCCTCGCGGGCATCTTCGCGCGGGCAGTCCTAGGGGGACGGGCCCGCGGTCAGGAGCGCCGTCGGGAGCTCCCCGACGTCACCGCCGAGCGGCTCGGCGTGCAGCTGGGGCCGGACCCGGTCGTCGACTACTCGCACGTCTGCGGCTTCAGCGTGGGCAACGCCGTCCCGGTGACCTACCCGCACGTGCTTGGCTTCCCCCTTCAGGCGGCGCTGATGTCGCGCCCGGACTTTCCCCTCCCGCTCGTCGGGCTCGTCCACCTCGTCAACTCGCTCAGGTGGAGCGGTCCGCTGCGGGTCGGCGACCGCCTCGACCTGCGCGTCCACGCGACAGGGCTGAGAGGTCACCGGCGTGGCCGGCTCGTCGACCTGGTGACCGAAGGGTTCGCGTCCGGGGTGACCGGCGGGCCGCCGGTCTGGCGCGGCGTGAGCACCTACCTTGCCCGCGGGGCCGGCGACGAGCACGCCGTGGAGGCACCACCACCGAGCGTCGAGGCGCTGCGCCGCATCGGCGGCGGTGTCCGCTGGCGCATCGACGAGGGGGCGGGGCGGCGGTATGCCGCGGTGTCGGGTGACGTCAACCCGATCCACCTGCACGCGCTCACCGCCAGGGCCTTGGGGTTCGACCGGGCCATCGCGCACGGGATGTTCACCTACGCACGGGTGCTCGGCGCGCTCGGGGCAGCGGTGCCGTCCTCGGGGACGTCGACGGTGTGGTTCCGCCAGCCGGTGACGCTGCCCAGCACCGTCCTGCTCAAGGTGGCCCCAGACCACCGCCTCGCGGCCGTCCTGCCGGCCAAGGGAGACGGCGAGCACCTCGTCGTGACCCTGTAAGGCGCCATCGTCGGACCACGCCCGGACGCGGGTGGCGAACGGGTGGTCTTGGGGACCTACGGCTCTGTGGACGGCAGGCGCGATGAACGAACCTTGGGGAGACTCCGCATCGAAAGGGGTGCGCGAGCGCCGCTTGCGCCCGACGGCAGGAGGCCGGCGCGGACCCCTCGCGCTGGACGACCTCCACCCGCTCCGGCACTCAACGTCACCCCGACCGACCCAAGGGCTCTCATGCTCATCACGTACCTCCGGCTCCGAGCGGACCACAAACACGGGGACGACCACCCCCTCCTTCCGTCCGGGACCACCGAGCCGGACGGCGTCATCTCGGGTCGTGCCGGGTCGCGCCCGGTCCTGCCGTCGCGCCGGACCATGGACGACCGAGACATGGACGGCCCGACGGAGAGTGCGCCTGACCCGGTCCCAGTCCGGGTCGGGAGACGCTTCGGTGGTCGGATCGCGCTGCTCAGTCGCCTGGCCAGCATCGGGCTGTTGGTGATCCTCTTCGGGGTCAGCAACTTCGTCGTGTGGTCTTCACACGCTACGGCGGAGGCCGCCGATGCGGCCCATGTCGCGAACACCTTGGCCTACCACTACACGGAGGCGGCCACCGCGGTCGCGGCTGAGGAGTCCCTGGGGCGCAAGTACCGACTGGAGCCAGGGCCTGAGGTGCGGGCCAAGTACGACGCGGCTGGCGCGCAGCTCTTCGACGCGCTTGCGTTGGTGGTCCGGGACGGT
>JBBRZC010000204.1:0-5588 GCA_038237075.1 Actinomycetales bacterium | reverse complement strand
GCGGGGCGGCTGGCGCCGTCCTGGCCCCTGTCCAGGACGGCGCCGGATGCCCGACGCTCCCCCAAGCGCGGACATCGAACCCAGCGGTGTGGCCGCACATCGGCCGGAGGGGGATGTGCAGCCACACCATCGTGGGAAACGGCACCCGGCCGGCGGGGTTACGGCTGCCAGGCGACTTTCTCAGCGGCGGACCTTCTGAGCGGGGATCTTCTCAGGGGCGGACCTTCTCAGGCGCGGACCTTCTCGAAGGCGCCCTCTCAGGGGCGGGCGCTCGCGGGGCTGGGCTCGTCGCGCCACGAGCGCCACAGCGCGGCATACGCACCGTCGGCCGCGATGAGCTCGTCGTGGGTGCCGATCTCGGTCACGACCCCGCCGTCGACGACGGCGACGCGGTCGGCGTCGTGGGCGGTGTGGAGCCGGTGCGCGATGGCGACCACCGTGCGTCCCTCGACGACGGCGGCGAGCGAACGCTCGAGGTGCCGGGCGGCGCGGGGGTCGAGGAGCGACGTGGCCTCGTCGAGGACCAGAGTGTGCGGGTCCGCGAGCACGAGCCGGGCCAGCGCGAGCTGCTGCGACTGGGCCTCGGTGAGCGCGTGGCCGCCGCTGCCGACGCGGGTGTCGAGCCCCTCGGGCAGGGCCAGCGCCCACGGCCGGGCGTCGACCGCGTCGAGGGCCTCGAGGAGGGTCTCGGGGCTCGACCCGGGCCGGGCCAGCTGGAGGTTGTCCGCCAGGGTGCCGACGAAGACGTGGTGCTCCTGGGTCACCAGGGCCACCTCGCCGCGCAGCCGCGGCAGCTCGAGGTCCACGAGCGGCACGCCGCCGACGGTGACCCGCCCGGTCCGGGGGCCGTCGATGCCGGCCATGAGTCGGCCGAGCGTCGACTTGCCAGCGCCGGAGGGGCCGACGATCGCGAGGCGCTCGCCGGGCGCGAGGTCGAGGCTGACGCCCTTGAGCACGTCCCGGCCGGCCCGGTAGGAGTAGTGGACGTCATCGACGTCGAGGGTGGCGTCACGGGGGACCTCACCCGTCGCGACGCGGTCCGGGGGCACGTCGGCGATGCCGATGACGCGGGCCAGCGAGGTGGCGCCGACCTGGATCTCGTCGAGCCACATGAGGAGGTTGTCGAGCGGTTCGGCCAGCGCCTGCACGTAGAGCGCCACGGCCGTCACGGTCCCGACGCTCGCCTGGCCGTTCGCGACGAGCCAGCCGCCCCAGAGGAGGGTGGCCGCGACGGGCAGGAGGTAGGCGACCTCGACCCACGGGAACCACCACATCCGCAGCCGGAGGGTGTACATCTCCGCGTCGAAGCACGCTCGCAGCGCCTCGTCGATGCGCCGACGCCGCCGGCCGCTGAGCCGCAGCGCGTCGACGGTGCGCGCCCCGTCGACCGTCTCGGTGACGACGCCGTTCATCACGGCATACGATGCCCGCTCGCGCAGGTAGCCCGCCGGCGCGTAGCGCAGGTACCACCGGGTCGAGACCCAGATCAGCGGGATCCCGACGAAGAGGGGCAGCGCGACCAGCCACCCGGTGAGCAGCGCGGCCACCACGGTGATGCTCACCGTGACGACGGCCACGAAGATCGACGGGATGCCGTAGCGCACGACGTAGGAGAGGGCCTCGACGTCGTTGGTCGTGCGGGAGACGAGGTCGCCGGTGCCGGCGCGCTCCACCGTCGAGAGGGGGAGCGACACGACCCGGTCCATGAACTCTTCGCGCAGCTGGGCGAAGACGTCCTCGCCCATCCGGAACGACGCTCGGCGGGCCCACCACGTGAGCACCGTCTGGATGACGACGGCGCTGGCGAGGCCGAGGGCGAGCCGGTCGATCGCGGCCAGAGTCGTGCCCCCGGTGACGCCGTCGACGAGGAGGCCGACGATCCGCGGGGCGGCGAGCCCGGCGACTGCGGCGAGCGCGTGCAGCCCGATCACGACGAGGAGGTTGCGGCGGTGCTGGCGCATCAGGGCGGCGGTGTGCGCCCGCACCGAGGACATCTCGGCCACGGGCAGCGCGCGATGCGTGGGTTCGACGGTGAGAGCCATCAGTCCTCCTCTCCGCGGACGACGACCGCCCGGTATGCCGGGTGGTGCTGCATGAGCTCGTGGTGGGTTCCCCGCGCCTCGACGACGCCGTCGCGCAGGAACAGGACGCGGTCGGCCTGGTCGAGCACCAGCGGGCTGGCGCTCATGACGACCGTGGTGCGGCCGTGTCGGGCGGCGGCGAGGCGGGCGGCGACGCGGGCCTCGGTGTGCGCGTCGACGGCGCTGGTCGGCTCGACGAGGACGAGGGTCTCGGCGTCGGTGAGCAGGGCCCGGACCAGCGTGAGGCGCTGCCGCTGGCCGCCCGAGAAGGAGCGTCCGCGTTCCTCGACCTCGCTGTCGAGGCCGTCGGCGAGCGCCTCGAGCACGTCTTCGCCGCTGGCGACGGCGAGGGCGTCGAGGATCTCGCCGTCGTCGTGCCGGCCCCAGGGGTCCAGCTCGTCGCGCAGGGTCCCGGTGAAGAGGCGGGGGTCGGTCTCGCTCACGACGATTCGCCGGCGCACCGTGGCCAGCGGCAGGTCGAGCAGGGCGGTGCCGCCCAGGGTCACGCCCGCGACGTCGGTGCCGAAGCGGCCGAGCCGGTCGGCCACCGCGGCCGACTCCTCGGGACGCCCCGAGACGACCGCGGTGAGCAGGTGCGGCTCGATGGTGATGCCGCTGCGCTCGTCGACCAGCGCCGCGTCGGGCGGCGGCTCGGCCGCGTGGTCGACGTGCGGGTGGTCGACGTGGTCCGGGAGCACCTCGAGCACCCGGATCAGCTTGCCTGCTCCGATGTAGGCCCGGGTGAAGCGGTCGACGAACTCGGTCGCCGTGCGCAGGGGCATGACGAGGAACGCCGAGTACCCGTAGAACGCGACGAGCTGTCCGGGCGTGATCCGGCCGTCGAAGGCGAACCGGGCGCCGAGCCAGGTGACGATGAGGACGAAGAAGCCGGGGAGCAGCACCTGCGACGCATCGAGGGCCGCCTGGACGCCGGCCACCCGGTAGCCGACCTGACGCACCTGCTGGGACTGCGCGGCATACCGGCTCAGGTAGGTCTGCTCGCCGCCGATGCCGCGCAGCACCCGCAGGCCCGCCACGGTGTCGGCGCCGAGGCCGATGAGCCGGCCGGACTCCTCGCGCTGCTCGGCCTGGCGCCGCTGCAGGGGCCGGACGATGAAGGTGAGGCAGGCCACGAGGACCGGCACCCCGACGAGGACGACGAGACCGAGCGGCCGCGAGGCGTTCAGGAGGATCACGGCGACGACGACATAGCTGACGATCGCGCCGACGAAGCGGGCCACCACGTCGTAGAGACCACCCAGGCGCATCGCGTCGGAGGCGACGACGGCGACGACGGCACCGGTCGGGGTGGTGCGCGGCAGGGCCTCGCCGACGTCGGCGCTGTGCCAGCCGACGAGCTGGACGGCCCGGAACGCCGCGCCCAGCCAGTTGGTCACCGCGAACCGGTGCCGCATCACCCCGGCGAGGGCGCTGACGATCCCGAGGCCGAGGAGCACGAGGCACCAGCGCAGGAGCACGCCCCCGTCGCGGGCGATGATGCCGTCGTCGATGGCGCGGCTCATCGCCGCCGGGAACAGTGCCTGGCAGACCATCCAGACGACGCCGAAGCCGATGGCGATGGCGAGGGTACGCCACTGTCCCCGGCCCACCCAGCCCAGCAGATAAAGGGGGCTGCGCAGGTCCGGGGTGCCCGGATGGTCGTAGGGGAGGGGTCGCACGTCGGTCAACGCTACGCGCTGCCAGAGGCGACCTCACACTGGTTTTCGGGTTGCCTCAAAGGAGCCGGAAGGCCGTCCGGGAGAGGAAGAACCCCTTCTTGCTCGACGCGTCCACGCAGGTCATGCCGACCTCCTCGCTGAGGCAGCTCACGGCGCTGCCGCCGACCGTGGCGACCGACCCGTACTTCAGGGCGGGCACGCCGGGCTTGACGATCGAGTCCGTGTTGCAGACCGGGCGCGCTCCCTGCGGCGTCAGCTCGATCCGCCCGACGTCCTTGGCCTGGCCGCCGGTGCAGGTGCCGGCCGCGGGGCGGAGCCGGCCGGTCTTGAGCTCGCAGCCGGGAGTCGTCCCGGCGACGATGGTGCAGAAGATGTTGCCGGTGGGGCTGGTGAAGGCGCCGCCCGCCGCCGCGTCGACCGTGCCGGCGGCGACTCGGGCCTGGGCCTGCGCGAACGTCGTCGGGACGCCCCCCGGACCCGTCGTCGCTGAGGTGGTCGGAGAGGGCGCCGCCTCGGTGGGGGTGACGGTGACCGTGGTGGTGCGTGGCGTCTGCGGGGTGCCGCCGCCGCACCCGGAAACCAGGAAGGCCGTGACCGGCACGAGGATGGCGGCGAGCGGGGCGGATCGGGCGGAGGTCCTCACCCGGCCCACACTGCCACACGCGCACGGGGCGGCGGCATCCGTCGCCTAGCCTTGGTGGGTGCTCCGGACCATGCTCAAGCCACGCTGGCTCGGCCTGCTCGGTCTGCTGCTGGTCATCCTCGTCGCCTTCACCTTCCTCGGGCTCTGGCAGCTCAGCGTGGCCAGGGACGACGCCCGCAAGGAGGCCGTGGAGGCGGCCCCCCGCCAGCCGGTCGCGGCGCTGGCGTCGGTGCTGACGCCGCACGGCGAGTTCCCTGCCACCGCGTCCGGGCGACGGGTCGAGGCGGTCGGTCGCTACGACGCCGCGGGACAGGTGCTCGTCGCCGACCGCCGGCTCGACGGGGCGCCCGGCTTCTGGGTCGTCACCCCGCTCGTCGTCGCCGACACGGGCGCCCGGGTCGCGGTGCTCCGGGGGTTCGTGCGGGCCGCGCCGGCGCCGGCACCGGTGACCGACGCCGACGTCACCGTCCTCGGCACACTGGCCCCGGGAGAGTCGCCGGTCTCGTCGTCGCAGCCGCTGCCGCCGGGTCAGCTGCCCTCGGTCGACCTCGGCCACCTCGTCAACGTCTGGGACGGGCCGATCTACAACGCCTTCGTCTTCGCCGTCTCCGAGACCCCGGACGCCAGCGCGGCAGGCCCGGCAGGCAGCTCCGCGGGCGGTGGCCTGGAGCGGGTCCCCCCGCCGCCGGTGCCGTCCGGGCTGACCCTGCGCAACGCGGCATACGCGGTGCAGTGGTGGGTCTTCGGTCTCTTCGCCGCCTGGATGTGGTGGAAGATGGTGCGCGAGGACCACCGCCGCGACGCGCTGGGCCGAGCCGAGCCCCGACCCCACCCCGCAGGAGCGACCCAGCCGTGAGCACGCCCTCGACGTCCGTGGCCACGCCGCAGCAGATCCGCTCGGCCCTGCGCGCCTACCGCGTCCTTGCGGTCGTCGCGGGGTTGGCCCTCTTCGTCCTCATCGCGGCGATGGTGGTCAAGTACGGCCCGGCCGCCAACCCGACGTTCTCTTCGCGGTGGAGCCCGATCCACGGACTCATCTACCTGGGCTACGCGATCTCGATCGCCAACCTCGGGTTCAAGTCGGGCTGGCCGCTCCAGCGGATCGTGCTCAACCTGCTCACCGGGTTCGTCCCGGTGCTGCCGTTCGTCGCCGAGCGCCGGGTCACCGCGTCGACGGAGGCCCTG
>JBBRZC010000203.1:0-5637 GCA_038237075.1 Actinomycetales bacterium | reverse complement strand
CGACTCCGCGGCAGCCGACGCCGCGCCGGCTCCCGACGCGGCCCCGGCCGCGGAGTCGACCGAGGCCGCGGCCACGGGGGACTGGAGCGCTACGGCCGTCGTGTCCGACGACGACGACGCCGTACCCGAAGGCGAGTCCGCCGCCCGGAGCGCGCCCGACGACGGGGCAACCGGGTACGGGCGGGGCTCCGCGCCGGCCGAGGAGGACGGCTCTGGTCCTGAGGGCTGGGCCGTCAAGGGAAACCTCGACTCGATGCTCCTCCACACGCCGGACTCGCCGAAGTACACCCGGATGCGGGCCGAGGTGTGGTTCGAGAGCGAGGCGGCCGCGGAGGCCGCGGGCTTCCTGCGCTGGGACGCCCACCGACGCTGAAGCCGAGCCGGCCACCAGGACGGCATACCGGGATGGGGCCGGCCCGGCAAGGCGCGGCGGGACAATGGTGGACGTGCCTCCGCCCGTGACCCGACACCGCACCTCGCGCGCGGTCGAGCTCGACGTGCGGAACAACTCACTCAACCTCGTCCGCCTCGTGCTCGCGCTGCTGGTCCTCGTCGCCCACGGCTACTACCTCTCGGGCGAGGGGACCGGGCCGACACTGCGCGGTGAGAACCTCGGCGGCTGGGCGGTCTTCGGCTTCTTCACCATCAGCGGCTACCTCATCACCGCGAGCCGCTTCGCCAACGGCTTCTTGCGCTACCTGCTGCTGCGGGCCGCGCGGATCTACCCCGCCTTCCTCGTCTGCCTCGTGGTCACGGCGGGTGTCTTCGCTCCCGTGGCGTGGTGGGCCGAGCACGGGTCGCTCGGCGGGTTCATCTCGACCCCGACCTCCCCGCTGGCCTACGTCACCGGCAACGCGCTGCTGCGGATGACGGCCTTCGACGTCGCCGGGACGCCCGCGGCGGTGCCCTATCCGGGCGCGTGGAACGGGTCGCTGTGGACCCTCGCCTACGAGTTCGCCTGCTACCTCGTCATCGGGCTGCTCATCCTCCTGCCGGCCGTGCGCCGGCACCGGTGGCTCGTCGGCGTCGCCTTCGTCGCCTCGGTCGCGGTGTGGGCCAACGCCCCAGCGCTCGGGCTGTCGCAGCACCCCGAGATCGAGCTGATGGCCCGGCTCCTGCCGCCGTTCCTCGGCGGTGCGCTCGTCCAGACGGCGATCCGGCGGGTCCCGCTCCGGGCCCCGCTCGCGCTGCTGGCCGCGGCCGGCGCCGTGTCGGCGGTCCTCCTCGTCGACCGCTGGGGAGCCCAGGCTGCGGCTCCCCTCTTCACCTACGGGATCCTCTGGCTCTCGACGGTGCTGCCGTCGCCGGCCGTCATCCGCCGGCACGACATCTCCTACGGCGCCTACATCTACGCCTTCCCCGTCCAGCAGCTGCTCGCCTATGCCGGGGTGCACCGGCTCGGGGTCCTGGCCTACGACGTCGTCGGCGCACTGGCGACCGCGGTCCTGGCCACCCTCAGCTGGCGGCTCGTCGAGCGGCCGACCATGCGCCGCGCCCGGCGGTGGCGGGTCCCGACGGACGACGGGTCAGGCGCCTCCGAAGGCGTGCCGGGCGAGGACCGGCACGGCACGCCAACGGCGGCCGAGCATCGCTCCGGGCAGCAGGGTCAGCGCGTGGGCGCGCGAGGTGAGCCGGGCCCGGGCCGCTCGCCGGGCGCGGCGCCAGCCGAGGGCGCCGACCTGGTCGGCGGCGATGGCGAAGTAGGTTCGCTCGTCGGCGAACCGGCTCCCGTCGAGCAGCCTCGTCGATGACGCGCTCCGCGCGTGCCGGCGGTAGTGGAAGCAGACGGTGGGGACGAGCAGCAGGCTGGCCCCACGGCATACCAGGTCGAGAACGAGCGCGAGGTCCTGGATGACCGGCAGCCCCTCGCGCAGCTCGACCTCGCGGATCCGGTCCACCCGGAAGGCGAGGGACGGCCAGTAGAGCCAGTCGCCGTGCAGGAGCGAGGTGGCCAGCGGCTCGCCGCGCAACAGCCGGGGCGCGGTGGCCCGCGGGCGGACGAGGCCCTTGACCGTGTCGGCGATTGGGCGCACCACGGTGCCCGCCTCGTCGATGACGTCGACCCCGGGCTGGATCATCGCCGCGTCGGGATGACGCCGGTGCGCCTCGAGGACGACGTCGACGTAGCCGGGCAGAAGCACGTCGTCGCAGCCGAGGACGACCATGACCTCCTGGGTCGCCAGGGCGATGCAGTGCCGGTAGCTGGCCGTGATGCCCCGGTTGGTCTCGTGCTGCAGGTAGCGCACCCGCGGGTCGTCGAGCGTCGCGAACCAGGCGGCCACGCCCGGGTCGGGGTAGGCGTCGTCGACGACGGTGAGGAGCCAGTCCGGGTTGCGCTGGGCACGCACGCTCTCGACGGTCTCGCGTAGCAGGGCCGGGTCCCCCCAGAAGGGCACGAGGATGTCGAGGGCCACGGCGAGAAGGGTATGCCGTGCCGGCGCGGCTCAGCGGGTCGCGCCGGTGACGAGCCACGCGTCGCTGCGGAACCGCCACCACAGCCCGACGCCGCGCAGGGCCATGAACCCGCCGCCGAACCAGACCCATAGGCCGGCCAGCGGCTGCCCGAGGCCGCCCGGGAGCGGCTGCCCGCCCCGCGTGACGGTGAGCACGACCGGAGCCCACAGCAGCACCGCCACGACCATGGCGGCGGCGAGCCAGACGGTGTCGCCGGCTCCCATGAGCACCCCGTCGACGACGAAGACGTAGCCGGCAAGCCACTGCACGAGAGCCACGACGACGAACGCCCAGGTGCTCGCGCGGAGCACGCTCTCGTCCGTGGTGAACGCACGCCCGATGAGCGGGCTGAGTGGGAGCAGGACCACGCCGGCGGCGAGCCCGCTGCCGAGGCCCCACCGGGTCATCGTCCGGGCCGCCTCCCGCGCCGCAGCGGCGTCGCCGGCACCGAGCGCCTTGCCGGTGATCGACTGGGCGGCGATGGCCAGCGCGTCGAGGGCGAAGGCGAGGAAGCTCCACACCGTCGACACGACCTGGTGCCCGGCGAGGGTCGCGTCTCCGTAACGGGCGGCGACCGCGGTGGTGACGAGGATGACCGCGCGCAGCGCGAGGGTGCGCACGAGCAGCGGCACCCCGCCGAGCGCCGCCCGCAGGACGCGCCCAGGGTGGGGGCGCAGCGCGGCCCCCACCGCGACGGCCTTGCGAAGCACGACGGCGACGAGGGCCGTCGCCATGCCGGTCTGGGCCACGACGGTGCCCAGGGCCGACCCGGCGATGCCGAGCCCGAACCCGTAGACGAGAACGAGGTTCAGCAGGATGTTGGCGCCGAAGCCGCACACCGCGACGACGAGCGGGGTGCGGGTGTCCTGGAGGCCGCGCAGAACACCCGTCACGGCGAGGACGACGAGCATGCCCGGTATGCCGGCCGCGGACACCCGCAGGTAGGTGGCCGCCTGCTCCTGGACCAGGGGTGAGGCGCCGAACGCGGCACAGAGCTGAGGCGCGGCCAGCCCGACGCCGAGCGCCGCCGCCGCTCCGAGGACGACCGAGAGCCACAGCCCGTCGATGCCGGCGCCGATCGCCTCCCGCTCCGCACCCGCTCCGAGCCGGCGGGCCACCACGCTCGTCGTGCCGTAGGCGAGGAACACGAAGACGCCCGCAGCGGTGAGCAGCACCGCCGAGGCGACGCCGAGGCCGGCGAGGGGCACGGTCCCGAGGTGCCCGACGATGGCGGAGTCGGCGAGGAGGAACAGGGGCTCGGCGACGAGCGCGAGGAAGGCCGGAACGGCGAGGCGCAGGATCTCCCGTCTCATCGCCCGCACGCGGCAAGCCTAGCTAGGCTCAGGGACATGACGAGGACTGATACTCCCGGCGCGTGGGATGAGCGGACGACCCTCCTGACGATGTTGCAGTACACCCGTGCCTCCGCCGCGCAGAAGTGTCGAGACCTGTCGGGTTCGGGAGCGGCAGCGGCGCCCTTGTCGACCTCACCGCTGATGAGCGTCGGCGGCGTGGTCAACCACATGCGCTGGAACGAGCATTCGTGGGTCGAGAACCGGTTCGTCGGCGGCCCGGACCTGGGGCCGTGGACCGAGGACTCGCCCGACCAGGAGTTCATCGACGGCGCCACCATGCCCCTGGATGACGTGTTGCACGAGTATGCCGCGCAGGCGGAACGCAATGACCGGATCATCGCCGGGCACGATCTGGACGACCGGTCGGTTACGCCTCACAGGTCGGGGGAGCGCCCGACGCTTCGCTGGGTCGTGCTTCACCTGGTGGAGGAGAACGCTCGGCACAACGGTCATCTCGACATCCTGCGCGAGCTTGCGGACGGCGTCACGGGAGACTGAGCCGCCGACGACAACCACCGTTGGGCCGCCAGGTCGCGGCCCGGGTGTCAGCCCTGCAGGGTCAGCGTTCCCCAGACGTCCCGGAACGCGGCGTCGTTGCCATGCCGCTCGGCGTTGTTGCTGACCATCTCGGCGAAGTCACCGGTGCGCCCGCCACTCGCAACGGCGTCGCTCACGTTGAGGTTGACGGCGAGGACTAGTCCGGCGGTGCCGCCGGGGACGCGCAGGCTCGACCAGGGGATGCCCACCTCGACGGCGTAGCCGTGGTCGGTGACCTTCGTGGCCCCGCGTCCGCCGTCGATGGTCGAGCCGGTCTCGAACGTCTGCCGGGACGCCCCTGGCACGTTGAGGCCACCGATGACGCTGCCGTCGGGCATGGGGCCGACCATGACGTGGAGGTCGTCTGGCTGGAGGGTGGGCTTGCCGCCCGCGGGGCTGGCCGTGCCGATCTCGAAGCTGACGCTGTCCCCCCGCCACAGCTGCGAGACGTCGTCGGCGTGGGTCTGGGTCAGAGTCGGATCGGTGACGTCGACGTAGAGGTAGAGGTTGTCCGCGTCCCAGCCCAGCGCCCAGAGCGCCTGCACCTTCAGCGGCGCACCGGCGGGGGCGATGACCCGGTCGGACGTGAAGGTCGTCGGCGACCCCCAGTCGCCCGGGTCGCCGTCCAGCGTCGGCGCGGTCGTGAGGTGGACGGCGGTGACCGGTGGCCCGGTCACGGTGACCGCGGCAGGGGAAGGCTTGGGCGGGCCGACGCTCACTGACGTGCTGGACGTCGGTGTCGGGGTCGGCGAGGGGTCGGGGGGCAGCGTCGAGCCGTACCACGCCAGGCTGCCGAAGACCGCCACGATGAGCGCGGTGACGATGGCCGCGACACGGCCCCAGTGGCGCTGGGGCGGGGTGGGTGGAGACATCGGCGAAGGGCCCCCGGGTGGCAGCGAAGACGGCTGCGGGCTCGGGTACTGGGGGGGCTGGTACTGCGACGGCTGCTGGTACTGCGACGGCTGCTGGTACTGCGGTGCCTGCTGATACTGCGGTGCCTGCTGGGCCGGTGCCTGGTACGGCGGCGTCTCGTAGCGCGCGGTCTCGTACGGCGGCGACTGGGACGTCGGGCGCTGCTGCGGGGGGATCGAGAGCTCCTGCGTCGGGCTCGACCCCGACGGGGGGGCGCCGGTCGCCGCGGCCGCGGTGGTCGCCGCGGCGGTGGCCGCTGCGGCGCCGGAGCCTCGCACGGTCAGCGGCTCGGCTGGGTCGGGTTCGGCTGGGTCGGGTTCGGCTGGGTCGGGTTCGGCACTGACTGGCTCGGGCTTCTCCTCCGGAGCTGCGGCGAGGG
>JBBRZC010000202.1:0-5660 GCA_038237075.1 Actinomycetales bacterium | reverse complement strand
TCGGGGCGTCGGAAGAGCCGCTCTGGATCGCCGAACCCGTTGGAACCGTGGGGGTCGCCGGCATCGGTCACCGGCTCTCGGTCCGGGGGCGACGACTCCGGGCGACGGAACGCCGAGAGGTCGGCGACGTAGGGGGCTTCGCCGGGGGACAGAACCACGATCGGCGCAGCTGCGACGGTCGGTTGGTCCGGGTGCCCTGGCTCTTCGTCGGGACCGGCAGCAGGCGCCGTGCCGTCGACGAAGGGCGGGTCGACGGGCACGTCCCACGCTGCCTCGTCCGACGTCACCCGCGAGTCGCCAACCGCGTCAACCTCGGCGCCGTCATCGGCCGCGGAGCCCGTCCATGCCGTCAAGACCAGTCCCGCGACGACGAGCGACATGACGAGCGTCCACAGCACGCCGAGGAAGGGGGCGCCAAGAGCGGTCCCGAGGAAGGTGTCCGGCACGTAGCCGATCTGGGCCTCGATGACGTCGGTACCCCCCAGGGTCCACACGATGAAGCCGACACCTCGCACGAGACTGATGCCGGCCGTGACGAGGGCGATCCACAGCGCCGGTTTGCGGAAGCTGGCCGGCACCGGGCCGATCCCGCGGACGTGGTTGCGGGCCAGGATGCACAGGGCGAGCAGCGGAAGCGCCATCATCATCCCGCTCCACAGCGAGTCCGCTTCGACGACGAACCGGACGAGGCGAACTCGCACTGAGAATGCCCTGAGATCCCCGGTGGACCCGCGCTGGAGCGCGTCCGGGGCGACGGCGCGGATCAGCGCAGAGAGGTTGGTCCCAGGGCCGAGTGCGGCGGCCCCGAGCAGGGCGGCCGGCACCCACGTGTTGCCCGACAGCCACCGGGCGGCTGCGGTCGCGTTGGGCGCGGCATACTTCACCCGGACCATGCCCGTGATCCTGCCACCTTCGTCGAGGGGATGTCCCGTGTCCGTGCAAGAACCGCGCGATGCTCCGCCGCTGCGCTGGGGGATCATCGCGCCCGGCGGCATCGCCCACAAGTTCGCCGCCGCCGTCCACGACTTCACCGCCGGGCGGGTCGTGGCCGTCGGCTCGCGCGACGGCGGCCGCGCCGAGGCGTTCGCCGCCGAGCACGGCATACCCCGCTGGTATGCCGGGTACGAGCGGCTCGTCGCCGACGCCGAGGTCGACGCCGTCTACGTCGCCTCACCGCACTCGGGGCACCGGGAGCACGCGCTGCTCGCCATCGAGGCGGGCAAGCACCTCCTAGTCGAGAAGGCACTCGCCCGCAACGGCTCCGAGGTCGAGGACATCTTCGCGGCGGCGCAGCGCCGCGGGGTCTTCGCCATGGAGGCGATGTGGACGCGCCACCTGCCCCACATCGCCTGGGTGCGCGAGAAGATCGCCGCCGGGGCGATCGGCGAGATCGTCACCGTCACCGCCGACCATGGCCAGGCGCTCGACCTGCCCGCGAGCCACCGGCTCAAGAACCCGGAGCTCGCCGGTGGCGCGATCCTCGACCTCGGCGTCTACCCGGTGTCGTTCACCGTCGACCTGCTGGGGGCACCGACCGAGGTGCGGGCGCTCGGCCGGCTCACCGAGACCGGGGTGGACGGGCACGTGAGCATGGTCCTCGGCTACGGGCCCAGGACGATCGCCCAGGTCGACACGACGCTGTGGACGAAGACGCCGACGACGGCCGTGGTTTCCGGTACCGAGGGCAGCATCGAGCTCGATGGCGACTTCTACGGACCGGGGCTGGTGCGGCTGCGCCGACCCGACGCCGCGAGGACCGTGGTCCAGGAGTGGGACGGCAGCGCTCCCAACGGGTTCCAGTTCGAGGCCGCCGAGGTGGCCCGCTGCGTGGCGACGGGCCGGCTTGAGAGCGAGCGGATGTCCTGGGACTCCTCGCGCGCGGTGATGGCGGTCATGGACGAGGCGCGACGACAGGTGGGCGTGGTCTACCCGGGCGAGTGACCGGAGGCGGTCAGTCCTGGGTGCGGCGCTGGAAGGCCCGCAGCGCGAGCGGCATGAGCATGAGGGTCAGCCCGATCGACCACACGACGGTCATGAGCACCGGGTGGTGCAACGGCCACGACGCGTCGGCCGGGGCCGGAGGCGTGTTGCCCCAGAGCTCCCGCAAGGACTGCACGAGCGCGGAGATCGGGTTCCACTCTGCGATGGTCCTCAGCCAGGGCAGCATCTTGTCGGTGGGGGCGAAGGTGTTGGCCAGGAACGTGACCGGGAACATCACCGTGAACATGAAGCCGTTGACCGCCTCGCTCGAGCGCATCATCGAACCGACGAGGATGCCGAACCAGATCATCGCGAACCCGAAGAGGAGGATCAGGGCGAAGGCAGTGACCGCGTCGACCAGGCCACCGCGGATCCGCCATCCGATGAGCAGCCCGGTGAGCGCCATGACGACGATGCCGATGCTCGAGTGCATCAGGCTCGAGATGCTCCGCCCGATGAGCACCGAGGCCCGCGAGATCGGCAGCGAGCGGAACCGGTCGACGATGCCCCTGTCGATGTCGTTGTTGAGCCCGATGGCGACGACGAAGGACGCGAACGCGATGGTCTGGCCCATGATCCCGGGCAGCAGCCACTCGCGGTAGGACGAGCTGTCGGTCGAGATCGAGCCGCCGAAGACGAAGGCGAACAGCGCGACGAACATCACCGGCTGGATCGTCACGTCGAGGAGGAGCTCGGGCATCCGGCGGATGTGCAGCAGGTTGCGCCGGGTGATGACGAGCGACTGGGCCAGCACCCCGCCCGGGTGGATCTCGGGCCGCGCAAGCCGACCCCTTGACACGCTGCCGTGGTCGGGCGTGGCCTCGCCAGTCGGGTGGGCCTCGCCGGGCGCGGGAGTAGGAGCACCGCGGGCCGCCGTCGTGTCCGTCTCGGTGGTCATGAGGCCTCCGCCTGGTCGAGGGTCTGCTGTTGGGGCTCCTCGGCCCGATGGCCGGTGAGGTGGAGGAAGACGTCGTCGAGGCTTGGACGCTTGAGGCCCAGGTCGTCGAGGACGATGGCGCTGTCCTCGAACACTGCGGCGATCCGGGTCATGTCACGCAGCCCGTCTGCCGGGGCCGTGAGCTGGCGGGCCGGCGCGTCGACGTGGACCTCCGAGACGTGCGACCTCAGCAGGCCCTCGGCGGCGGGGAGGTCCGCGGCGTGCGAGACGGTGAGGACGAGGCTCGCCCGGCCCGAGCGGTCCTTGAGCTCGAGGGGCGTGCCGGCCGCGATGACCCGGCCGTGGTCGATGACGACGATCTGGTCGGCGAGCTGGTCGGCCTCCTCGAGGTACTGAGTCGTAAGCAGCAGGGTCGTGCCGTCGCTGACGAGCTCGCGCAGCACGTCCCACAGCTCGATCCGGCTACGGGGGTCGAGACCGGTCGTGGGCTCGTCGAGGAAGAGCACCGGCGGCGTGGCCACGAGGCTCACTGCGAGGTCGAGGCGGCGGCGCATCCCGCCGGAGTAGGTCTTGACGATGCGGTCGCCGGCCTCGGTCAGGGAGAAGCGGTCGAGGAGGTCCTCGACCGCGGTGCGCAGGTAGGACCGGGTCAGACCGTAGAGCGACCCGATGAGCCGGATGTTCTCGCGGCCGGTGAGCAGCTCGTCGACAGTGGCCGCCTGCCCGGTCAGGCCCATGCTGCGGCGCACGAGGTCGGGTTCGGTGAGTACGTCGTGGCCGGCGACGCGGGCAGTCCCGCTCGTCGGTGTGCTCAGCGTGGTCATCATGCGCACCGTGGTCGTCTTGCCGGCGCCGTTGGGCCCGAGCAGGCCGAGCACCGAGCCACGCGGCACCGAGAAGCTGACGTCGTCAACGGCAACGGTGTCGCCGAAGTGCTTGACCAGGTGGACCGCCTCGATGGCGAGGGGGTTCAGGGGCGGGCTGGAGGAAGTCACCCACACACGGTACGTCCAGGGTCCGACACCCTCCACAGATTTCTGGCTCTCCCGTCCCCACCCGGGCTCACGCCCGGCATACCGGCGCGATAGGGACAGTCATGTCCGGTCGGGGCCGGGACGCACCGTGAGGATCTGCTCGCAGCGCCCCACCGGCCCGTGCTCGTCGTGCAGCGTCGAGGAGGTGAGGCCGACCCCGTCGGGCCCGAACGTCACCCGGGTGTCGAAGCCGACCCACCCGGCGACCGGCTGGCGGAACAGGTGCACGGACAGGTCGACGTTGGGGAACGTCCAGTCACCCGGGCTCTCGCGCACGACGATCCCGTTGGCGGTGTCGGTGAGCACGATGAAGGCCGCCGTCGGGCTCACCGCCACCCCCTCGACGAGGGTGATGGCGGTGCGCAGCCACACCCGACCGTGCCCCGGCCGGTTGTCGGCGGCGGACCGGCCCTCGACCGAGGCGATGTAGCCGCCGGCCCAGGTGCGCGTGCCTTCCCACACTGGCATGGACTCCGGCGGGGGCAGCGGGACGTCGTCGCCCCCGGCCACCGTGGCGGTGTCGTGGCGGGCCAGGCGCCAGGCCTGGGCCCGCACCACGGGACGCCCACCGGCGACCATCGTCGCCTCGACGAGCTCGATGGTGCGGCCCGGCCGCAGCGTGCGGACCGACACCGTGCTGCGCTCGGCGGGGATGACGCCGAGGATGTCGAAGCTGATCCGGGCGAGCTGGAGGCCGAGCCGCGGCTCGTGCCCGTCGATGGCGTGGGTGAGCAGGCCCGAGACCGGTCCCATGTGCTGCTCGTGGTCGTTCCACGCCCCCTGCACGTGCGGCGTCGGCTCGAAGACGCCGTCCCCAAGGGGCCGGTAGTAGGCGCGGACGGTCACGCCCTCACTCTAGGGACGAACCGCCGGCCGTTCCGACCCGGTCGAGGATCGCCGCCGCGCACTCCGGCGCGGCGAGCTCGGGCAGCCAGTGACCCTGGTCCAGCTCGAGGAACCGGTAGGCGGCGTCCACCATCGCGGCGGTGCCCTCGGCGGCCCGCCGGCCGAGGAACCCGTCGTGCCGGCCCCAGACGTAGGTGGTCGGCACGTGGACCCGGTGGACCGAGCCCCGGGATTGGCGCAGCGCGCGGTACCAGCCGAGCGCGGCGGTGAGGGCGCCCGGCTCGGCCATCCGCGCGGCATACCGCTGGGCGTCGTCGGCCGGCAGGCCCGACCCTCGAAGGGACCGGGAGAGGATCCTCGCGAGGACGACCTCGGGCAGGACCGGGACCTGGAAGAGCGCCACGTAGGAGGAGTGGAGGGCCTGCCACGGGTCCCGGTAGGCGCGGACCAGTGCGGCCGGGTGCGGGGTGGACAGGACCGTCAGCGTCGCCACCCTCTCGGGGTGCGAGCCGGCCAGCGCCCAGGCCACCCCGCCGCCCCAGTCGTGCCCGACGAGGTGGGCCCGTTCGAGACCGTGCGCGTCGAGGAGGGCGAGCACGTCGCCGACGAGGGCGTTGATCGCGTATGCCGCCGGGTAGCCGGCATTGGGTCGCGCACCAGGGCTGTAGCCGCGCTGGTCGGGCGCGAGCGTGCGCATGCCGGCGGCGGCGAGCGTGGTGGCCACGGCGTCCCAGCAGTGGCGGTCCGTGGGGAAGCCGTGAAGGAGGACCACGGGGGTGCCGTCGTCCGGTCCGCTGACGCTGACGTCGAAGGTCAGGCCGTCGTGGGCGTACCTCACGGGCTCGGCTCCGGCGGGGTCGAGATGGCCGTGGCATGGCTGTCGTAGACCTCGACGACCTCGG
>JBBRZC010000201.1:0-5717 GCA_038237075.1 Actinomycetales bacterium | reverse complement strand
CCGTCGAGGACGACGAAGCGCAGCAGCGCCCCCCTGGCCTTCTTGTCGCGGCGCATCGCGGCGAGCAGCGCGTCCCAGCGGTCGCCGCGGTAGGCGGCCGGCAGGCCCAGGCTCGTCAGCACGTCACGGTGGCGCGTGACGACGTCCGGCGCGAGGTGACCCGAGAGCCGGCCGAGCTCCGCGGCATACGTCATGCCGACGCTGACCGCCTCGCCGTGGCGCCAGCGGAAGTGCTCGACCTGCTCGACGGCGTGCCCGAAGGTGTGGCCGTAGTTGAGGATCTCGCGCACCGAGGACTCGCGCAGGTCGGCCGCGACGATGTCCGCCTTGACCCGGATCGCCCGCTCGACGAGCTCGCGCAGCACGCCGCCGTCGACGCGGGCGGCCTCGCGCGGGTCGGCCTCGACGAGGTCGAGGATCGCGGGGTCGGCGACGAACCCGCACTTGACGACCTCGGCGAGACCTGCGGTGACGTCGGCCGGTGGGAGGGTGGCGAGGACGTCGAGGTCGCAGAGGACGCCGGCCGGCGGGTGGAAGGCCCCGACGAGGTTCTTGCCCTCGACGGTGTTGATCGCGGTCTTGCCCCCGACCGCGGCGTCGACCATCCCGAGCAGCGTCGTCGGCACCTGCACCACGGCGACCCCGCGCAGCCACGTCGCGGCGACGAAGCCGGCGAGGTCCGTCACCGTGCCCCCGCCGAGCCCGACGACCGCGTCCGAGCGGGTGAACCCCGCTGCGCCGAGGGCGCCCCAGAGCTCGGCGGCGACGGCGGCGGTCTTGGCGTCCTCGGCGTCGGGGACCGCGGCGAGGTGCACGACGCGGCCGTGCCGCTGGATGCCCGCAGCGACCCGCTCGGCGACGAGCCCCATCGACGTCGGGTGCACGAGCAGGACCTGCTCGACGCCGTCGCCGAGCAGCGACGCGGCGCGGTCGAGCACGCCGTGGCCGACGACGACGTCGTAGTCCGAGCCGACCGGGATGGTCGTCACGGCGCCCATCAGGAGGCGCCCGCGAGCAGACCCGCCACCTCGTCGGCGACGTCCTCCGGCGTGCGGCCGGCGGTGTCGACCCGGAAGACGCTGAGCCGCTCGTAGACGGCGCGTCGCTCGTTCATCATGGCGATCCACGACGCCCGGGGGTTGACCGACAGGAGCGGCCTCGAGCGGTCGAAGCCGATGCGTCGGGCTGCGTCGGCGATGCCGACGTCGAGGAAGACGACGACGTGACCGGCCAGCAGCAGCGCGGTGGCCGGGTCGACCGGCGCGCCGCCCCCGAGCGAGACGACGCCGGCCTCGACCTCGAGGGCCTGGGCGACGGCCGCCCGCTCGAGCGCGCGGAACGCCGCCTCCCCGTCGTCGACGAAGATGTCCGAGACCGACCGCCCCTGGGCCACGACGATGGCCTCGTCGACGTCGTGGAAGGGCACGCCGAGCCGCTGCGCCAGGGCGCGCCCGGTCACCGTCTTGCCGGCACCCGGCGGCCCGATGACGACGGTCACGGGGCGGGTCCCCGTCACCACGTCCGGAGCCGCTCGGGGACCGCGGCGAGGTAGCCGTCATGGTTGCGCCGAGTCTCGACGACGCTGTCCCCGCCGAACTTCTCCACGCACGCCTGCGCGAGGACGAGCGCCACCATCGCCTCGGCCACTACCCCCGCCGCCGGCACGGCGCACACGTCGGAGCGCTGGTGGATGGCCTTGGCCGGCTCGTCACCCGCCACGTCGACGGTGTCGAGCGAGCGGGGCACGGTCGAGATCGGCTTCATCGCGGCGCGGACCCGAAGCACGTCGCCGGTCGACATGCCTCCCTCGGTGCCCCCGGCGCGGCCGGTGCGGCGCCGGATCGTCCCGTCGTCGGAGCGCTCCATCTCGTCGTGCGCCTGCGAACCTCGGCGCCGGGCGGTCGTGAACCCGTCGCCCACCTCGACGCCCTTGATGGCCTGGATCCCCATCAGCCCGGCGGCGAGCTGCGCGTCGAGGCGGCGGTCCCAGTGGACGTGCGAGCCCAGCCCCGGAGGCAGGCCGTAGGCGAGGACCTCGACGACACCCCCGAGGGTGTCGCCGTCCTTCTTCGCTGCCTCGACCTCGGCGACCATCGCGGCCGACCCGCTGGCCTCGAGAGCGCGCACCGGGTCGGCGTCGAGCCGCCCGACGTCGTCGGGCGTCGGCAGATCTGCGTCGTCGGCGACCGCCGCCGTGCCGATGGCGACGGTGTGGGACACGAGCCGGATGCCGTAGGCCTGCTCGAGGAAGTGCGCGGCCACCGCGCCGAGGGCGACCCGCGCCGCGGTCTCGCGGGCCGACGCGCGCTCGAGCACCGGCCTGGCGTCGGTGAAGCCGTACTTCTGCATCCCGACGAGGTCGGCGTGGCCGGGGCGGGGCTTGGTCAGGGGCCGGTTGCGCGCGAGCTCCTTCTCGGCGTTGACGTCGTCGGCGGCCGCCAGCTCGGCATCCTCCACAGGGTCGGGGCTCATCACCGTCTCCCACTTCGGCCACTCGGTGTTGCCGATCCGGATGGCGACCGGCGAGCCCAGCGTCAGCCCGTGTCGCAGACCGCCGAGGAACTCGACCTCGTCCTGCTCGAAGGCCATCCGCGCGCCCCGCCCGAACCCGAGCCGGCGCCGGGCGAGGGCGGCGGCGACGTCGCGGCTGGTGACCTCGACGCCGGCCGGCAGTCCCTCGATGACCGCGACCAGCGCGGGGCCGTGCGACTCACCGGCGGTCAACCAACGCAGCATGGCCCGATCCTGTCACGGCGTCGGGCGACCCCCCGTTCAGCCAGCCAGGATGTCGAACCGGAGGAACACCGCGGCGAGGGCGCCGAGGAGGATGAACGGCCCGAACGCGATGGCGCTGCGCAGGTGCAGCCGGCGCAGCGCGAGCCCCGCGAGGGTCACGAACCCCGCGACGAGGAACGCGACGACGAACCCCATCACCGGCAGCGACCACCCGAGGTAGCCGAGCGGCAGCGCGACGAGACCGCCGAGGGTCGCGTCACCGAGCCCGAGCCCACCGGGTGACACCAGGGCGAGGACGACGTAGCCGAGCCAGCCCGCCGCCGCGCAGACGACCCCTCGCCCGAGGGCACCCCAGTCACCGGTCGTCGCCGACGCGATGGCGAGCAGGACGACGAGGGCCGGAACCGCCGGCAGGGTGAGCCCCTCGGGCAGCCGGTGGACGTCGAGGTCGATCCACACCAGCGCGACCCCCACCGCCGCGAGGAGAAGGTATGCCGGGAGGAGGGCTCCCGAGGACGGTGCACCGACGCGCCAGGCCAGCAGCCCCCACAGCACCGGCACGGCCAGGGTGGCGAGGATCCCCGGCCCCGGCAGCGGCCGCGGCTGCTCGTCGTCGAGGCGGTAGCCGCCGGTGACCAGCCGCACCGAGAGCAGGCGCCCGACGGCCACCCCGGCGAGGGTCACCAGCGCGACCACCCACCACGGCGCCGGGGCCGCCGACGCCATCGTCACGGCCCGCCTCTCCCCGCCAGGGCGTCGGCCAGAGCGCCCCGCATCGCCTCCAGCGGCGCCGACAGCCCCGTCATGAGCACAACCTGCTCCGCTGCCTGGTGCAGGAGCATCGCGGTCCCGGGCACCACGGCATACCCGCGGTGGGTGGCGGCGGCCGAGAGCGCACCCGGTCCGCCGCCGTAGACCACGTCGAGCAGCGCGCGTCCTCGCGACGGCAGTCCTGCCGCCAAGGGGTCCGACGCCTCGACAGGGACGGTGCTGACGACGAGGTCGAGGTTGGCCGGCCAGTCACCGAGGCTCACCTCTGAGGCATCGAGGCCGGCCGAGCGGGCCTGCCGCAGGGTCGCCGGCCGAGCCGCGCCACGCACCATGAAGGTCACCCGGGTCGCTCCCATGCGGGCAAGGGCAGCGACCGCGGACCGCGCCGTCGCACCCGAGCCGATGACGAGTGCCGACGACGCCGTGCCCACCCCCGCCTCGGCCAGGGCCCGGACCATGCCCGTCACGTCGGTGTTGTCCGCCGACCAGCCGTCCCCGCCGCGCACCAGGGTGTTGACCGCGCCGGTCGCCGCGGCGACCGGCGAGACGCGGGCGGCGACCTCGAACGCGACCTCCTTGAGCGGCATGGTCAGCGAGAGCCCGCGCCAGGTGTCGTCGAGCCCGGCGAGGTGGGCCCGGAAGCCGGCGGCGTCGACCCGGGCCGAGGAGTAGCGCCAGTCGGTCAGCCCGAGGGCGCGGTATGCCGCGGTGTGCAGCACGGGCGAGAGCGAGTGGGCGACCGGCGAGCCCAGGACGCCGGCGCGGTGCCTGACCCGGGCCTCCCCCCCCGGTCCGGATCTGGCGGCCGGTCCCGGGCTGACGTCGTCGCTCAGCACTTCCCCTTGTGTGCCGCGCACCAGGCCTGGAACTGCGTGACGTTCTTCGCGTGCTCGACGTCGGTCGTCGCGAACTTCGTCTCACCCGTCGACGGGTCCACGGCGACGAAGAAGAGCCAGGGACCGGCCGCGGGAGCCGTGGCCGCCTCGATGGCCGACACACCGGGGTTGCTGATCGGGCCGACAGGCAGGCCGTCATGCTGGTAGGTGTTGTAGCCGTTGACGGCGGCGCGCTGGGTGTCGGTCGTCGTGAGTGTCCGCTTCTGGGCGCCGTAGCTCACCGTCGAGTCCAGCTGGAGACGCTTCGCCGCAGCGAGCCGGTTCTCGATGACCCGGGCGATCATGGGCCGGTCTGCCGCGCGCCGGCCCTCGGCCTCGATGATGCTCGCGATGATGATGGTGCGCTCCATCTTCTCGGGCGTCACCCCCAGGCTCGTCAGCTCGGCGACGGACTTCTGGACCATGGCGCGCAGCTGGTCGGTGGCCGTGGCCTTCGGGGCGAACTCGTAGCTGGCCGGGAAGAGGTAGCCCTCGACGTTGCCCTTGGCCGCGGCCGGAAGCCCGAGGGCCGTGGGGTCCTTGGCGGCCGCCTGGTAGTCGGCCACCGGGGTGCCGGTCTGGCGAGCGAGCTCGGCGAACGTCTCGCTCATCCAGAGACCCTCGCGCAGGGTCAGCCGCGGGACACTGCGGTGGGCCGGGTCGAGGAGGAAGGTCACCGCGTCACTGGCCTTCAGCTGCCGGGGCAGGCTGTAGGTCCCCGGCTGGATGTTGCCACCGTCAGGGTTCTCGTCCGCCGCGTCCGCGAAGGCCTTGGCCGACTTGACGACGCCGGCCCGCTCGAGGGTCGCCCCGATGGCCCGTCCCACATCGCCGGGGTTGACGACGACCTGGACCGATCCCGACCCGGGGCCGGCGTAGTCGTTGCTCTCCCCCAGACCGCTGACCGCGGGCCGCAGGACGCTGAGCGCGGCGAACCCGGCCGCTGCCACGAGCGCCAGGGCGACGAACAGGACCAGCAGCCGCCGGGCAGTGCGGGCACCTCTGCCGCGCCGCCTGGGCCGCCGCCGCGGCGCGCCCGCGTGGGCCGCTTCCGTGTCCTGCTGGTGGAACCAGCCCTCGTCCTGCGGGCCGTCGTGGTCGTAGTCGTGGTGGTCGTAGTCGTGGTGGTCGTAGTCGTGGCGGTCGTAGTCGTGGTGCTCGGATTCGTCGTGGTCGTAGGCCAGGTCGTGCCCGTGATCGTGCGCCTCGACGTCGTGCTCGGGGATCCCGCGCCCGGGGTCGAGTCGGTCGGTCATGGTCGGGGGTCCTTGTCTCGAGGGGGCCGTCGCCCCGTCACGCCGACCGGGTCACCGGGCGCCCGCCCCGAGGCGCGCT
>JBBRZC010000200.1:0-5911 GCA_038237075.1 Actinomycetales bacterium | reverse complement strand
GCTCGCCGAGCTCTACGGCGAGCTCAGCGGGCTGCCGGTGACCTCCGCAGGGGCGCCGACGGTCCCCTACCTGTGCCACGATGCACACATCCAGCACGCCGAAAAGGAGCAGGTCATGACCTCGACCCGGATACCCGCTGCAGATGCCGCGCCCGGCACCGTCACCGGTGCAGGCGACTATGCGGTCGGCAACAACGGTGACTACTTTGCCGTCAGCCGCCGCTGCCGACACCTGCGCGCAGACCTGGCCGGAGGCAGCATCGACGCCGACGGATGCCTGGTCTGCCCGTGGCACCAAGCAAAGTACGACGTCCGGACTGGCCAGATGACGCGCGGACCTCAGGGCGTGTTCGCCAAGATCCCCGGCCTAGGCGCGTCGTTCGTAGCCCTGACCAAGATCTGGCCACTACGCCGCGGGACCGTCACCCTCGACGGCGACGAGATCCAGGTCGACTGACTGACACTGGAGGTAGCAGCAGGATCCCTGACCGGTCATCCTCGGTGAGAGGCTTGGTCCCTCTCGACGCCGATGGCGCCGGCGACGCGGTCCAGGTCGGCGTCGAATGCGAGCAGGACGGCGCCGCGTCGCCACGCGACGGCTGCGATGAGGCAGTCCACGAGGCCGCGCGGTGTGATGCCGTTCTTGCGGCATTGGCGGTAGATCCTCGCCGCTGCCTCGAAGTCGGGCGCAGGGTCGATGGTGTGGAGGTCGAAGCGCAGGAGCAGCCGGCGCAGGTCCTGTGCGCGGGCGTCGGTGCGCGCGCCAGCCAGGACCTCCATGATCACCGGTTCGGTCACCGCGACCGGTCCCTCGTCGGCGATCAGCTGGGTCAGTCGGGTGTCGACGGCGCTGCCGGTCGCCCGGTCGTACTCGACCCAGGCCGAGGTGTCGACAAGGATCATGCGCCGGGGTGGGGGTCTGGGTCTGCCGGAGTGTGGTCGATCGCGTTCGCTCCGCGCATGCTCAGGGCCTCCTCCCGGGTCATTGGTTGTCCGGCCAGATGACGAAGGGCCAGGTCGACAGCCTCCGTCTTCGTGTGCACGCCGTAGCGGTCCATCACCGTCTGGACGTACCCGCTGTCGATCTCGATGTTCGTCCGCACCTTGGCCATACACGTAACGTACACCACACGTGTACAGGGCGTGCACACCGCCCCCCGCCAAGCGTTCGTCGTCTCGGCTACCTGGACTGCTGGTCAGGTATGCCGCGCACACCGGGTTGGCCCTGGGCGAGGGTCCGCACGATCATCGGTTGCAGCTCTGCGCGCCGTCGGGGCTCCAGCCGCCGGATGGTGTCAGCGAAGTCCAGGTCGTCTCACCGCCGATGACTCCCGGGACTGGTCAACCGAGCCGGTCTCACCGTGGAGGAGCGAGTCGTCGTGGGCAGCGGTCAAGGTCCCACCCGCATCGCCGGTGTTGACGACCCCGGTGGGCTCGATGAGCAGCGCATGGACTTCGCCGTCGGCGACCGGGCAGTGCTCGACACCTCGTGGCACGACGAACAGCTGGCCGGCGCGGAGTCTCACGTCACCGTCGCGCAGCTGGATAGTCAGCTCTCCGGCAACGACGATGAACAGCTCGTCGGTGTCCTCGTGGGTGTGCCAGACGAACTCACCCTTGACCTTGACGACCTTGATCTCGTGGTCGTTCAGTCGCGCCACCACCTTCGGCGACCAGTGCTCGGAGAACAACGACAGTCTTTCGGCAATATCCACAACCTCGTTGGCCATGCACCGAGCCTCGCATGGAGTCAACGCCGCTGAGAACCCCTCGCCGCGCCGCACGGCCGGGTTGTCGTCGGTCAGCGCGCCCGCAGGCACGCGGCTTTCGTGTCGGCCAGGAGCTCGGCAGCCGAGGCGATGGCGTTGCTGAGCTCGCCGGGAGTGGTGCCGAGGTGGGCGAGGGCTCCCTGGGCCGGCTCCGCGAATCCGGCTGGGGCCCCGGGCAGTCGACCAGCGGAGGCGACTGCCCCCTTCTCGTTGACGAGCCACCGTCCGGCGTGCCAGTGCAGGGCGTGGGCGCATACCTCCACGACGCGGAACAGACACCCGGCGACGTATGCCGTGTCGCCGCGCGAGACCGCCTTGCGGGCGATCTTCATGGCGAAGGACGCCTCCCACAGACCCGCGACGAGAGCGTCCCGAAGACGCGGTGGATATCGGTGGGCAGCCTGCTGCAGCAAGGAGATCTCGCCAGAAGGGTCGCCCAGGACGACGCCGAGGGCGACTTCGCCGACATAGGCGAAGTCCGGCACCCCTAACGGATGCCCGATCTGGAAGTGGAAGGCGTACCGGCCGGCTTGGGCTTCGTCCCACGACCGGCGTACCCGGTCGAGGTCGCGGTAGATCCAGTCGACCTCTTCCCCACCGATGTGCAGCCATCCTCCGCCGTCGACCCACGGTCCCACTCCCCGGGGCGAGTCGCTCGGGCATCGGGGCCGGAGACGTCGCGCGCGAGGCTTTGGAGCGCGTCCACGTCGAGCGGGGGCCGGTAGTACAGAACGAGGTCGACGTCGGACTCGGGCCTGTGCTCGCCTCGAGCCCGGCTGCCACCGAGCAGCACTCCGACCACGCCGTCAACCTCGCACAGCCGCTGCCCCAACGTCCGCAGCTCTTCGTCATCGCCCACCCGAGCATCATGCCAACCTGGCCGCCGCGTTCCCGGATGCCGAAGAGACTCTGCTCAGGCCGGGCGCATCGGGCCGCCGGACCGGCCGTTCCCCCAGGCCACGACCTGGGCCACGACGGAGAGGGCGATCTCGCCCGGCGACCTCCCGCCGGTGTCGAGCCCGGCGGGCACGTGCAGCCGCGCGAGCGTGGGCTCGTCGAAGCCCTCGTCCCGCAGCGCCGGCAGGAGTGCCGCCGCCCGGGTCCGGCTCGCCAGCATCGCGACGTACCCGGCCGGCCCGCGCAGCGCCTCACGCAGCGTCGCATCCGTGTCGGGGGCGTCGTGGTCGGTGAGGACGACCGCGTCGAGCGGACCCGGCGGCTGGGACCGGAGCCGTTCGAGCGGGGTTCCCTCGGGGTCGTCCGCGTCGAGGACGACGACGGGCCGGCCCGCCACCCCTGCGATCGTCGCGACGGCTTCGGCGACGGCGTTCCGCGTGACGACGATGACCTGCCCGGGCGTTCTCTCGGTGACGGCGCTCATGACGGCACGGTATGCCGTCCGCTCGAGGCCAGCGGGCGGCATACCGGGTCGTGCTTGTCGCCGCTCATGCCTCGGCCGGCGCTGAGGTGACCTGGGCGCGCGACGTGATCGAGGCGACGATCTCGGCGATGGCGTCGGCGACGACGACCCCGTTGCGCTGGGAGCCGTCGCGGTAGCGGAAGGACACCGCACCCGCGGCCCGGTCGTCCTCACCGGCGATGAGGATGTAGGGCACCTTGGACTTGCTCGCGTTGCGGATCTTCTTGGGGAAGCGGTCGTCAGAGGCATCGAGCTCGACACGAACGCCTTTCTCCCGCAACCGGTCCAGCACCCCCTGGAGGTAGCCGTCGTACTCTTCGGCGACGGGCAGGCCGAGCACCTGCACCGGCGAGAGCCACACGGGGAACGCCCCGGCGTAATGCTCGACGAGGACGCCGATGAAGCGCTCGATGGAGCCGAACTTCGCCGAGTGGATCATCACCGGCCGCTGGCGCGAGCCGTCGGCGGCCTGGTACTCGAGCTCGAAGCCCCGGGGCTGGTTGAAGTCGTACTGGATCGTCGACAGCTGCCAGGTGCGGCCGATCGCGTCGCGGGCCTGCACGGAGATCTTGGGGCCGTAGAAGGCGGCTCCCCCCGGGTCGGCGACGAGCTCCAGACCGGACTCGGTCGCCGCGTCCTGCAGGACGGCGGTGGCCTCGGCCCACTCCTGCTCCGTGCCGATGAACTTGTCAGGCCTGGAGTCGTCGCGGGTGGACAGCTCGAGGTAGTAGTCGTCCATGCCGAAGTCCCGGAACAGCCCGAGACAGAAGTCGAGGAGGTGCTTGATCTCGGCGGGAGCCTGCTCGGCGGTGACGTAGGAGTGCGAGTCGTCCTGGGTCATGCCTCGCACCCGGGTCAGGCCGTGGACGACGCCGGACTTCTCGTTGCGGTAGACGCCGCCGAACTCGAAGAGCCGCAGCGGCAGCTCGCGGTAGGAGCGCCCCCGGGAGCGGTAGATGAGGTTGTGCATGGGGCAGCTCATCGCCTTGAGACGGTAGCTCGCGCCCTCCATCTCCATCGGCGGGAACATGCTGTCGGCGTAGTACGGCAGGTGCCCCGAGGTGTGGAAGAGGCCGTCCTTGGAGATGTGCGGCGTGCCGACGTAGGAAAAGCCCTCCTCGACGTGCCGCCGCCGGACGTAGTCCTCCATCTCGCGCTTGAGGATGCCGCCCTTCGGGTGGAACACGGCAAGGCCAGAGCCGAGCTCGTCGGGGAAGGAGTAGAGGTCGAGCTCGGCCCCGAGCCTGCGGTGGTCGCGCTTCTCCGCCTCGGCCAGCCGGTCGAGGTAGTCCCGCATGTCGTCCTTCGATGCCCAGGCGGTGCCGTAGACCCGCTGGAGGGAGGGGTTCTTCTCGGAGCCGCGCCAGTAGGCGGCCGCCGAGCGAAGGAGCTTGAAGGCGTTGCCGATAACCTTGGTGTCGGGCACGTGCGGTCCGCGGCACAGGTCGCGCCAGGCCAGCTCGCCGTCGCGGCGGTGGTTGTCGTAGATCGTCAGCTCGGTGCCGCCGACCTCCGCTCCGGCTCCGTCGACGTCCTCGGCTGCACTGCCCTTGAGACCGAGGAGCTCCAGCTTGTAGGGCTCGTCGCGCAGCTCCTTGCGGGCGGCCTGCTCGGTCGTGACGCGGCGGGCGAAGGTCTGGCCCTCGTTGATGATCTTCTGCATGGTGCGTTCGAGCGCCTTGAGGTCCTCCGGCGTGAACGGGGTCTCGACGTCGAAGTCGTAGTAGAACCCGTCGCGGATCGGCGGTCCGATACCGAGCCTCGCCTCGGGGTCGAGCTGCTGCACGGCCTGGGCGAGTACGTGCGCCGCGGAGTGTCGAAGCACGCTGAGCCCGTCGGGCGAGGCGATGTCGACCGGCTCGACGACGTCGCCTCCCGCGAGGACATGGCCGAGGTCGACGAGCGCGCCGCCGACCCGGGCCACGACGATGCGCCGGTCGCCCCCGAGGAGCTCGCCGGCGGTCGTGCCCTCGGTCACCGCGCGCTCGCTCCCAGCGACGGACACGGTGATGGTGGCTGGCACGATGGGTCTCCTCCGGGGTCTCGATCAGGGGTATGCCGTGAGCTCACGGCGCTCCCAAGGCTATCCGCCCGCCGCCGCTGGGGGCGATCGAGTTCGGCCGGCGAGCGAACCCGTGGCCTGCGCGGACGCTCGTGTGCCGTGACCGCTGGCCGGCTCAGCGCGTCGCAGCCGGGTGGTCGCGGACCTCGGCATGAGAGGGGTGGTGTGCGGCCAGCCCCTCGCGCCCCTGACGCCAGGTGTCGAAGTCGGCGGCGGGGACGGCTCGGGAGTGGTAGTAGCCCTGGGCGACGTCGCACTTGAGGGCGTCGAGGTTGGTCAGGACGTCGCCCGTCTCGACGCCCTCGGCGACGATGGTCATGCCGAGGTTGTGGCCGAGGTCGACGATGCTCTGCACGATGAGCGTGTCGTCGGGGTCTTGGCCCATCGTCATGATGAACGACTTGTCGATCTTCAGCTCACTGACGGGCAGGTTCTTCAGCTGCCCGAGGCTGGTGTAGCCGGCGCCGAAGTCGTCGATGGACAGCCGCACCCCGAGCCCGGCGAGGGCTGTCAGGAGGAGCTGGGCCTTGGCGGGGTCGGCCATCAGGGCGCTCTCGGTGACCTCGAGCTGCAGCAGCCGGGCCGGGACCCCGTGGGATGCGAGCAGGTCGGCGACCTGGCCGGGTAGCCGTTCGTCGAGCAGGTTGCGGGCGGAGATGT
>JBBRZC010000199.1:0-5915 GCA_038237075.1 Actinomycetales bacterium | reverse complement strand
CAACGCCTCATCCTGGCCCAAACCCAGCAGGTCACCATCGCTGAGCCCAGCCAGCCGGGCCGCCGCGTCGAACGGCGCCGCCGTGCCCCCGGCCACCGCCGCCGCCGCCACGCCCCAGCCGCCAGCACCAGCACCAGCACCAGCACCGGCGGCGACCCCATCCTGTTCGAACATGTGTCCAGCCTAGGTCACCCCACCGACACCCCACCCCCGTTCTCCACAGCAGCAGTGCGATCTCTGTGGTCGCGCAGTCTGACGTCAGGGTTCGATTCGGGGCTGTGGCCGTAGACCGTCGACGATGACGGTGAGAACGTGCTCGTGGGTGTGGTCCGACATCTGGCTGCTCACCGACGTGTGGGTCAGTGCGGTCACGAGGGCCAGGAAGTCCGCGGCGGTGACGTCGCGTCGGACTGTCCGGATTCTTGCGCGAGGCTCAGCAGGGTCGCGACAGCCTCTGTGAAGGTCACGGTTGAGGTAGCGACGGCGAGGTCGCTTATTTGAGCCGGTAGCAGGGAAAGAACTGTGGTCCGTGAGCGGGCCTCGTCGGCCACGATACGAAGGAAGACGAACAGCCCTCGCTCGGGATCTGGGGCGCGGCTGAGTTTCCGAGGCGTGCTCGGCAAGTCGTTGCAAGGACTGCTCCATCAGCGCGATGACCAGGTCTTGTTTGGTGGGGAAGTGTTTGAACACGGTCCCTACGGCGACCCCGGCGCGGCGGGCCACCTCCTCGGTGGATGCAGCAGCGCCGCCGTGGACGAATACCACGTCAGCGGCAGCCAGGATCTTGTCCCGGTTGCGACGGGCATCTGCTCGCTGGGGCCGGCTCTCCGGTGACGTCCGGGGTGCGCCGTTCATCGACAAGTTGAGTCCTGACTCACTATGGTTCTGACGACTCCCGCTTACGTTACCGAGGTCAGAGTCGATGGAGTCTGTTGCAGCGGCGACCGTGCTGAACGGTCCGGCGAAGGCGTTCGCGATGTTCCAACAGGAAGTCTTGGGCCATGGCCTGGAGCTGACGGACGGTTTGTACCACGAGGACGTGGTGGTGGAGTTCCCGTTCGCCCGTCCAGGGGTCCCAGCTCGCGTACAGGGTCTCGAGGCGTTCGCCGCCATGATGCGAACGGGCGTCAGGCTCTTGCCGGCCGGTTCGAGGAGTTCCGTGATGTGGTCGTGCGTGTCGACCGTGACGATCCCTCCACGGCGGTGGTGGAGTACACGATCGTCGGCCGACTGACCGGGTCCGACGAGCAGTTGGCGGTGGGCTTCTTGTCGGTGTTGCACGTCGTCGACGGGGAGATCACCCGGTGGCGGGAGTATCAGGACCAAGGCGCACTGAGTGCCCTTCCTGACAGCTGACGCCGGCGGTGCGTTCGAGGTCATCCAGGTCCGAGGATCTGGACCAGCAGGTGAGGCGTGCCCGAACGCGGGTATGCCGCCCGCTCGGGTGAGCGAACGGCATACCTCGCGCTGGTCGAGCCTCGGAGATGCTCAGTAGCGGTAGTGCTCCGACTTGTAGGGGCCGGCCACGTCGACGCCGAGGTACTCGGCCTGCGTCTTGGTCAGCTCGGTGAGCCGGACGCCCAGCGCGTCCAGGTGCAGCCGGGCGACCTTCTCGTCGAGGTGCTTCGGCAGCGTGTAGACCTGCTTCTCATAGTCGCCGGACTTGGTGAAGAGCTCGATCTGGGCGATCGTCTGGTTCGAGAAGGAGTTGCTCATGACGAACGACGGGTGACCCGTCGCGTTGCCGAGGTTCATGAGGCGGCCCTCGGACAGGACGATGATGCTGCTGCCCGACGCGAAGGTCCACTCGTGCACCTGCGGCTTGATCTCGGTCTTCCCGATACCCGGGGTGCGGGCCAGGCCCGCCATGTCGATCTCGTTGTCGAAGTGCCCGATGTTGGCGACGATGGCCTTGTTCTTCATCTTGCCCATGTCGTCGGCGGTGATGACGTCGTAGCAGCCCGTCGTCGTGATGAAGATGTCGGCCGTCTCGACGACATCGTCGAGGCGCGCGACCTGGAAGCCCTCCATCGCCGCCTGGAGCGCGCAGATCGGATCGATCTCCGTGACGATGACCCGGGCGCCCTGGCCGCGAAGCGACTCGGCGCAGCCCTTGCCGACGTCGCCGAAGCCGGCGACGACCGCGACCTTGCCGCCGATGAGGACGTCGGTGGCGCGGTTGAGACCGTCGATGAGGGAGTGGCGGCAGCCGTAGGTGTTGTCGAACTTGCTCTTGGTGACCGAGTCGTTGACGTTGATCGCCGGGAACAGCAGGTCGCCGGTCTCGGCGAGCTGGTAGAGGCGATGCACGCCGGTCGTGGTCTCCTCGGTGACGCCGATGATGGCCTCGGAGACGCGGGTCCACTTCTTCGGGTCGGTCGCGAGAGTGCCGCGGACGAGCTCCTTGAAGACGCCGAACTCCTCGGAGTCCTCCTCGGTCGTCGGCGGGACCTGCCCGGCGGTCTCCCACTCGCGGCCCTTGTGGACGAGCATCGTGGCGTCGCCACCGTCGTCGAGGATCATGTTCGCGCCCTCGCCGCCCGGCCAGGTGAGGATCTGGTCGGTGCACCACCAGTACTCGGGGAGCGTCTCGCTCTTCCAGGCGAAGACCGGGACGCCCTGGAGGTCGTCCGAGGTGCCGTTCGGGCCGACGACGACCGCAGCGGCGGCCTCATCCTGCGTCGAGTAGATGTTGCAGGAGGCCCAGCGGACCTCGGCGCCGAGCGCAGTGAGCGTCTCGATGAGGACCGCGGTCTGCACGGTCATGTGGAGCGACCCGGCGATCCGCGCGCCGCGGAGCGGCTTGGACTCGCCGAACTCCTCACGCAGGGACATCAGACCGGGCATCTCGTGCTCGGCGAGCCTGAGCTGGTGACGGCCGGCCTCGGCGAGGCTCAGGTCGGCAACCTTGTAGTCAAAGGACATGGAGAATCTCTTCCTGTGAATGTGTTGGTGTGCTGACCCGGCGTAGCCCATCTGGGCGCACTGTCTCTCGCGGGGTATCACCCACGCCGGCAGGACCCCCATGCTAGCCGCTGGCCGGGCCGAGATGGCTCATCGCGCCCGACGCACCGGTTACCAGGGAGGTTCGAGGGACGCCGTATGCCGGTGGGCACGGCTCAGCCGACGTAGCCCTCCACGATGCCTGGGGGACGCACCTCGGCCGACTCCGGGTCGGACCCGAACTCGCGCTTGGCGGCCCGCTGCCGCAGCAGGTCCCAGCACTGGTCGAGCTCGACCTCGAGAGAGCGCAGCCGGGCCTGTTCCTCCTCTGGGGTGATCTCGTGCTTGGCGAGCTGCTCGCGCAGGGTCCGCTCCTCGTCGACGAGGTCACCGATCCGGCTCCTGATGCTTCCGTCCTCCATGGCGGCAGCGTACGCCGCAGGCCGCACGGCATACCGAAGTGTCAGGCGTCGGGGTCCCAGCTGGGTCGCGGGGCCTCGGTGCCGTGGTCGATGTCGGGCTCGAGATAGACGAGCAGGGTCAGGTCGGGCACCTCACGCCGGGCGTTGAGCTCTGCCACGTTGATGGTGTCGACGATCGTCTCGGCGGAGTCGGTGCGGCTCACGGCGACCTTGGCCGCGACGATGAGCTCCTCGGGGCCGATGTGCAGGGTGCGCAGGTGGATGATCCGGTCGATGCCCGGCGAGCCCTCGATCGCGGTCTCGATGGTCCGGACGTGCTCCGGGCTGGCGGCTTCGCCGAGCAGGAGGGACTTCATCTCCACCGAGAGGACGATCGCCACGGTGACGAGGAGCACGCCGATGAGGGCCGTGCCCACGGCGTCCCACACGCCGTTGTGCGTCACGAGGGTGAGGGTGACGCCGAAGAGGGCGAAGACGAGCCCGATGAGCGCGGCGAAGTCCTCGAGGAGGATCACCGGCAGCTCGGGCGCCTTGGCGCTGCGGACGAACTGGGGCCAGGAGCGCGAGCCCCGGCTGTGGTTGGACTCGACGATGGCGGTGCGGAAGGAGTAGGACTCGAGCCCGATCGCGACGACGAGGACGACGAGTGGGACCCACCACCACTGCCCCTCGATCGGCTCCGGGTGCTCGAACTTGTGGTACGCCTCGTAGAGGGCGAAGAGGCCGCCGATGCTGAAGAGCACGATGGAGACGACGAACGCCCAGAAGTAGCGCTCCCGGCCGTAGCCGAAGGGATGCTCCGGCGTGGCCTGCTTGCGGGCCCGCTTCCCGCCGAGGAGGAGCAGGCCCTGGTTGCTCGAGTCGGCCACCGAGTGCACCGACTCGGCGAGCATCGAGCTCGAGCCGGTGAGGAGGAACGCCACGAACTTGGTGACGGCGATGCCCAGGTTGGCGGTCAGCGCGGCGATGATCGCCCGGGTTCCGCCCTCAGTCGACATGCGGCAAACCCTAACGGCAGGGTATGCCGTGGCCGCGCCGAGGGCCTCGGCGAGCGACGGGCCGGCGGGCGACGGTCTGGTCGGCGCGGGTCTGGTCAGGCGCTGAGGATCTCGGGCGCGAGGGCCCAGAACCGGTCACGCAGCCGGAACTTGGACACCTCGTCGATCTCGTACATGCCGATCCGGGAGGAGAAGTCGACCAGCAGGGCGCGGTCGATCTCGCGCGGAACGTAGGGCTTGCGCCCGAGGAGGTCGGCCCGCTCGGTGGCCGAGGCCGCGGCGTCCCAGGCGCCGAGGACGCTGCGGCAGACGTCGTCGACGAGGGACTCCAGCTCGGCGTTCGGCAGCGGGTCGGTCTCGGCCCGAGCCGCGTCGCCAGTGCTCGACGAGTAGACGAGAACTCCAGCCGCCGGGTGGGGTCGCGAACGCGGCGGCGCCGAGGTGGGACGTGGTCGCGGGCGGCTCCCCGCGAGGGCCGCCGGGGTCGGGACGGCTGCGGCCGTGGTGTCCGCCCCGACGCCCGGTGACCCCGGGAGAGCCGCTACGGGAGTCGTGGGCGCAGCAGCCTCGCCGGGCAGGATCGTGCCCGGGTGCGCCCCGTTGAGCGCGGGGTCCGGCGGATCCGTCAGGGCGGGCAGGGCGGCGGCGGGAAGGAGGTGGGGAGAGGCGTGCCCCGTCGGGGTCACGGCGGCGTCGATGGTGGCCGCGTCGATGAGCAGCACGTCGTCTGCCTCGCGCTGCAGGTTGCGCGAGACCCCGTGGGGGCGTCCGTCCGCGTTCGGGACGGCCAGGACGATGACCTGGACCCCGTGGCCCTGCGCCTCCTCCACGGCTTCGGTCAGGTCGTCGTCGCCGGAGAGCAGGTACATGATGTCGGCGACCTTGTTGCGTCCGTGCGTGGCCAGGTCGAGGCCGATCCGCACGTCGACGCCCTTCTGTTCCCCGGTGGGCGAGAGCCGCCCGAGGCGCAGCTTGACCCGCGGGAGCATGCCGATGCCGTCCTGCGTCGGGTCGGGGTTGCCACCGGGCCGGCCTCCGGAGTCGTACCAGTTGACCCGCAGCAGCGTGGTCCCGCTCTCGCGTTCGACCTGGACGATGAGGTCGCGGACGAGGCGGGTGTGGTCGATGGTGACCGCTGCGCGCAGCGACGTCCCGGTGACCCGGGTCGCGGCCGACGCCAGGAGGTAGCCGGCGTCGACGTAGAGCGCGCAGTAGGACCGCATGGGCCAACCCTGCCACGTCCATCCAAACCACCACGGCCACCGCGGCCACCGCCGACCGTGCGCTAGCGTCCCCCGGTGAGCTCCGCGACCGGCACCCTCGACTGGCACCCCCTGCGCGACCGTCTCGACCTCGTCGCCGACGCGGTCGCGGCAGCTGCGGGCCTCGTCCCCACGGCCCGGGTGGCGCCCATCGACGCGACGCTCGCCGACACCGCGGCCTTCTGCGCGGCATACGACGTCGCCATGGAGTCCTCGGCGAACTGCGTCGTCGTCGCGGGTCGTCGCGGCGAGGTGACCCGGTATGCCGCAGTGATGGTCCTCGCGACGAT
>JBBRZC010000198.1:0-5968 GCA_038237075.1 Actinomycetales bacterium | reverse complement strand
CGTTTCCCACGATGGTGTGGCTGCACATCCCCCTCCGGCCGATGTGCGGCCACACCGCTGGGTTCGATGTCCGCGCTTGGGGGAGCGTCGGGCATCCGGCGCCGTCCTGGACAGGGGCCAGGACGGCGCCAGCCGCCCCGCCCGCTCGCATCAGCGCGCCGGGAGCGGGTCCAGCCGGCGGTAAGCCTCGCCCTGGGCCGGCCTGGGGTCCGCGTCCCCGCGGACCGGCCAGAGGGCCATCGCCCGCTCGGCCTGCGCGGTGATCGTCAGGGCGGGGTTCACCCCGAGGTTCGCCGACACGGCGGCCCCGTCGAGCACGTGCACGCCGGGGTATCCCCAGACCCGCTGGTAGGGGTCGACGACGCCGTGCTCGGGACGGTCAGAGATCACCGCACCACCGAGGAAGTGGGCGGTGAGCGGGATGTCGGCAACCTCCCCGAGCGAGCTGCCCGGGCTGGCGCGCAGACCGGTCACCCGCGACAGGCCGACCGCGAGCGCCCGGATCGCCTTGGCACCGGCGGGGATCCACGTCGGGTTGGGCTCACCGTGGCCCTGCGTCGACGTCAACCGCTGCCCGAACAGGCCCCGGCGGCCGCTGACGGTGATCGAGTTGTCGCGCGACTGCATGACCAGGGCGATGACGGTGCGCTCGCTCCAGCGGCGGTTCGACAAGGACCGCGCGAACCGTCCCGGGTGCCGTGCCGCCGCTGCGAGGAACCGCACCGGCCGCGGCACTCGGCCGCCGCCGTCGACCATGATCGTGGAGAGCAGCCCCATGGCGTTGCTGCCCCTGCCGTAGCGGCAGTTCTCGACGTGGGTGTCGTCGTCGACGTGGAACGACGACGTGATGGCCACGCCGCGGGTCAGGTCGACGCCGGCCGGCACCCGGTCGAGCATCGCCCCTCCGATCGCCTCCGAGTTCGTGCGCGACAGGCGCCCGAGGTGGCTCGACAGGCCCGGGAGCCCGGGCCGGGGGCCGGTCCGCATCGCGTGGAGCAGCCGCTGCGTGCCCCACGCCCCGGCGGCGAGCACGACCTGCCCGGCGGTGACCGTGCGCCGGTCCTTGCCGAACCAGGCGCCGGTGGCCTCGGTCGTCACGGCATACCCGGCCTCGGGGCGACCCACGTCGAGCGGGCGCACGTCGACGACCGTGCGCCGCGGCTCGATGCCGGCGCCGCGCTGCTCGGCGAACCACAGGTAGTTCTTGACCAGCGTGTTCTTGGCCCCGACCCGGCAGCCGACCATGCAGTTGCCGCACAGCGTGCACCCGGTGCGGTCCGGCCCGGCGCCCCCGAAGTAGGGGTCCGCGACCCGCCGCCCGGGCTCGCCGAAGAAGACGCCGACCGGGGTCTTGCGGAACGTGTGCCCGACGCCGAGGTCGGCGGCAGTGCGCCGCATGAGCTCTTCGACGGGCCCCTCGACCGAGTTGGTGACGACGCCGAGCATCCGGGCCGCCTCGGCGTAGTGCGGGGCGAGCTCGGCCTGCCAGTCGGTGATGTGCCCCCACTGCGGGTCGGTGAAGAACGGCGTCGGCGGCACGTAGAGCGTGTTCGCGTAGTTGAGCGACCCGCCGCCGACCCCCGCGCCGGCGAGGATCATCACGTCGGGCAGCCGGTGCACCCGCTGCACCCCGAAGCAGCCGAGCCGCGGCGCCCAGAGGTAGCGCCGCAGGTCCCACGACGTCCGCGGCAGCTCGTCGTCCTCGAAGCGGCGGCCCGCCTCGACGACGTGCACCCGGTAGCCCTTCTCCGCGGCCCGTAGCGCGGCGACCGACCCGCCGAAGCCGGAGCCGACGACGACCACGTCGTGGTCCAAGGCGGCCTGCTCCAAGGCGGCGTCGCGCCCGTCCCCCGGTACGACCGGGGGGGTATGCCGTGTCGGCACCACCGCGGCTACCTGCGGCCCAGCGTCTTCATCGCCCGCAGCGCCAACGTGAGGGCCTGGGCCCAGTGCTCGTCGGACACCCCGAAGGCCGGCGCGAACCCGACGACGTGCTGGGCGGTGACGTTCTGCGACTCCGTGTACTTGCGGATCCCCTCCGCGCCGTGGCGCCGGCCGAGGCCGGAGGACTTCATGCCGCCCATCGGCGCGGCCACCGAGCCCCAGGCCGCGGCATACCCGTCGTTGATGTTCACCGTGCCGGCGTGGATCCGCTGGGCGATGGCCCGGCCGCGGCGCACGTCGCGGGTGAAGATGCTCGCGTTGAGGCCGTAGTCGGTGTCGTTCGCGAGCCGGACCGCCTCGTCGTCCCCGGCCACCCGGTAGACGGACACGAGCGGGCCGAAGGTCTCCTCGTCGCGGCAGTCCATCGCCGCGGTGACGCCTTCGAGGACGGTCGGCTCGTAGAACCACGGCCCGATGTCGGGCCGCGCCCGGCCGCCGGTGAGGACGCGGGCGCCCTTGCCGCGCGCGTCGTCGACGTGGGCGGCGGTGCGCTGCAGCTGCCGCTCCGAGAGCAGGCTGCCCATGTCGAACCCGTAGGCGAGGTCTGGCCCGAGCCGCATCGCCGCGACGGCGGGGACGAACCGGTCGAGGAACGCGTCGGCGACCGCCTCGTGGAGCACGAGCCGCTCGGTGTGCATGCAGAGCTGGCCGGCCGAGGCGAAGGCCGAGCGCAGCGCACCGGGCACCGCCTTGTCGAGGTCGGCGTCGGCGTGCACGTAGAGGGTGTTCTTGCCGCCGAGCTCGAGCGACGCGCCGACGAGCCGCCGGGCCGCGGCCTGGGCCACCGTGCGGCCGGTCTCGGTCGACCCGGTGAAGCAGACGAAGTCGACGTGGTCGACGACCGCCTGCCCGACGGTGGCGCCGTCGCCGAGCACGACCTGCAGCACCCCCTCGGGCAGGCCGGCCTCGGCGAGGAGGGCGACCCCCTTGAGGGCGGTCAGGGCGGTCTGCGGGTCGGGGCGCAGGACGACGGCGTTGCCGGCCAGCAGCGCCGGGATGAGGTCGGTGACGGCGAGGCTGAAGGGGTAGTTCCACGGAGCGACGACACCGACGACGCCCTTGGGGTGCAGGGTCTCGACGGTCTGGCTCAGCACCGGGAAGGCGCCCGGGTGCCGGCGCGGACGCAGGTATGCCGCGGCGCAGCGGGCGTAGTGCCGGGCACAGACGGCGGTGTCGGCCACCTCCTCGAACGCGTGCGAGCGCGCCTTGCCCGCCTCGAGCTGGATGAGGTCAAGGATCTCGCCCTGGTGGTCGAGGACGAGGTCGTGCAGCCGGAGCATCACGCCCGCCCGCATCTCGAGGGGGCTGCGGGCCCAGCCTCGTTGGGCGGCCCGCGCGGCCCGGACCGCGACCTCGACGTCGGCTGGCGTGGAGAGCGGCAGCGTCGCGATCGGCGCCCCCGTCATGGGGCTGAGCATCGTGCGCCACTGGGGGCGCGGGGCGCAGACGACCCGGGAGGTGAGGGCCCGAGCGGCCGAGGGCTCGACGGCATACGTGGCCGAGGCGTCGTTCTCCGGGTCAGCGATCGTGTCCGAGGCCATCCGCCCAATGTAGGTGCCCGCAGCGGCCTTGACCACCGGCCGGCACCTCGCCTGCGACAGTGTCAGGGCTGGCTCTCAGTGGTGCTGGTACGGCGCGACGACGACCTCGACGCGCTGGAACTCCTTGACATCGGAGTAGCCCGTCGTCGCCATGGCCCGGCGCAGCGCCCCGATGATGTTCGTCGTCCCGTCGGCGAAGTGGCCGGGGCCGAAGAGGATCTCCTCGAGCGAGGCGGCGGCCCCGACGTGGACCCGCTCGCCTCGGGGCAGCTCGCCGTGGTGGGCCTCCGGGCCCCAGTGGAAGCCGGAGCCGGGAGCCTCGGTCGCGCGGGCGAGCGCCGCCCCGAGCATCACCGCGTCGGAGCCGCAGGCGATCGCCTTGACGATGTCACCCGACGTGCCGACCCCGCCGTCGGCGATGACGTGGACGTAGCGGCCGCCCGACTCGTCGAGGTAGTCGCGCCGGGCGGCCGCGACGTCGGCGATGGCCGAGGCCATCGGGGCGTGGATGCCGAGGGTGCGGCGGGTCGTGTGCGCGGCTCCCCCGCCGAAGCCGACGAGGACGCCGGCCGCGCCGGTCCGCATGAGGTGCAGCGCGGCGGTGTAGGAGGCGGCGCCGCCGACGATGACGGGCACGTCGAGCTCGTAGATGAAGCGCTTGAGGTTCAGCGGCTCGGCGCGGCCGGAGACGTGCTCGGCCGAGACCGTCGTCCCACGGATGACGAACAGGTCGCAGCCGGCGTCGACGACCGACTTCCAGTGCTGCTGGGTCCGTTGCGGGCTGAGAGCCGCGGCGACGGTGACCCCGGCCTGGCGCAGCTCGCGCAGCCGCTCGGAGATCAGCTCGGGCTTGATCTCCTCGGCGTAGATCTCCTGCATCCGCGCGGTGGCCCTGGCCGGGTCGAGCCGGCTGATCTCCTCGAGGAAGGGCTCGGGGTCGTCGTAGCGGGTCCACAGGCCCTCGAGGTCGAGCACCGGGAGCCCGCCGAGCTTGCCGAGCGCGATCGCGGACTGCGGCGACATCACCGAGTCCATCGGCGCCGCGATGACCGGGATGGCGAAGTGGTAGGCGTCGATCTGCCACGACACCGACACCTCCTCGGGGTCGCGGGTGCGCCGCGAGGGCACCACCGCGATGTCGTCGAAGGAGTAGGCGCGGCGTCCGCGCTTGCCGCGGCCGATCTCGATCTCAGTCACGGCGCAAGGCTATCGGGGCGCCGCGCCTAGGATCTGCGGGTGACGCCGGAGGAGCTCGAGCAGGTGCTCCGGGGCGTGGTGGCGGACGCGGTCGGGGCAGGCGAGGTCCGTGCCGAGGTGCCGGAGCGGGTGGTCGTGACGCCTCCCGGCGCCGGTGGCTCTGGTGACTGGTCGACGGCGGTGGCGCTGCGGCTGGCGGCGCAGGCGGGTATGCCGTCGACCCGGGTCGCGGCGCTCCTCGCGGCGCGGCTGCGGTCGGTGCCGGTGGTGGACGCGGTCGAGGTCACCGGTCCCGGCTTCCTCAACGTCACGCTCGCGGAGGGGAGCAGCGCGGGCGGCGTCGCCGCGGCTGGGGGTTGTGCGGTCGGGGTGGTGCTGGGACCCCCGGCTCGGTGGGTGGACGCCGCCCGGATGCCGTGGACGCTCGCCAACCCGGTGCTGCGTGTCCAGCTGGCCCACGCCCGACTCGCCGCGTGCGCGGCGTCCGGGACTTCGGCTGCCGGTGCGACCAGAATCCCAGACGCGGCGAGCGAGGTCGTGGCGGCGCTCTCGGGGTTCCCCGCCGCAATGGAGCGTGCGACGACCGCGCGGGAACCTTCGGTGCTGGGCCGAGCCCTCGAGCGGCTGGCCAGCGCCGCCCTCGCCTGGCTGGAGTCCGTCGATCGAACAGGACCGGACGACGCCGACACACGGCTCGCGGTGGCGGCACGGGATGCCCTGGCCGACGGGCTGCGGATCCTCGACGTGGCCGCGCCCGACCGGATCTGACGGGCGCCCTGCAGGAGCCGGTCCTGAACCAGCCGAGCCAGCACCTACGACCGACGACACCTGCTCCACCGCGGTGGAGCAAGTGCCAGCCCCATCGTCCGCGGAGCCTGCGGTGCCGAGCTCTCGGCATGGCCAAGAGTTCGCCTGCGCTGAGCAACGTCCCCCATAACACGGCGCGTGCGGTGATGACGCACTGGTTTGGTCGTCCTTGTCGTGAGCGGATCTGGTCCCGTCATCGGAGCGGGTGCCCTCAGCCGGATCGGCAGCTGGTGCTGTCCTCCGCCCGCGGTATACCGACACCTCGGCTGCGGCCTCGCGCCCGGCGAACGGGGGACGTCCTGCTCTAGTGGGGCTAACCGCACGGGAACACCATCTGACATGAGCAAACGCGTGAGGGAGCTGAGCCACGTGGAGAAGGTCGCCGGCGTGGCCATGTAGCCGTGGCCGGGCACCCGGGCGGAACGGCGCCACCATCGTTGCTGGATGGCCACATCGCCGCGGCGGATTCGCGCCGCAGG
>JBBRZC010000197.1:0-6014 GCA_038237075.1 Actinomycetales bacterium | reverse complement strand
CCCGCAGGTCTCCGCTCTAGGTCACACCCCTCAGCCCGGCGACGCGACGATGTGGTGCGCGGTGAGGGCGGGCTGCTTGACGCCGGCGACGAGCACCTGCTCACCGGTCTTCAGGTCGGCGACCGACGCCTTCGCGCCTGTCCCACCGGCGGTCCGGACCCGAACCCGGGTGTCGGTGGTCACGGCGAACGTGAGGCTGGCGCCGTCGGCCGCCTTGACGGTCACCGACGTGGGGGAGACGGCCGTGACGGCGCCGCGCACGGCGTCGTGGGTGACGAACGCGCCGCTCTTGTCCTTGGCGACCCACTCAGCGTGCTCCAGGCCCTTGAGCCGGCCGAGGCGGCCTGCCTGGTCACCGTCCTTGGTGGCCTTGCCGGGCTTGGTGCTCGCAGCGGCGGCCCCCTGAGCCGCCGCTGCGGAGGTGGATGTCGCGAACGGTGTCGTCGTGGGCGTCGGGCTCGCGCTTCCGTCCGCCGACGCGACGGCCACGCCGCCGCCGCCGATCAGCGCCGCTGCCGCGCAACCGGCGACCAGGGCCTTCCTCGTCCGTGTCATGGTGCTCCTCAGGTGTCTTGGGCGGCGACCTGCTGCCCACGGACAACCCTGCCGGACCCGTGTTCGGGGAGTGTCAGGCCCGCGTGAGGGTTCACCCCCGGCCGGGTACGGCGTCAGCGGTCGACGAGCGCGGCGCTCGTCACCAGGGCCGCGGCAGTGCGAGGTCCCGCGTGTCTCCGTCCGGCGCCCAGCCCTGCTCGGTGCGCACGTAGAGCCGCTGCGGGCCGTGGGCCGCGAGCGCCCGGACCGCGTCGAGGAGCCTCTCGACGTGCTCGTCGGCGTTCGCCAGCCCGATGCTCACCCGCACGGCCGTCGCCGGGACCTCGCCCCAGGGGTCCTCGAGCAGCTCGTCGACGAGGAGGTGGGCGCAGAACTTGCCGTCGCGCACGCCGATGCCGTACTCAGCGGACAGGATCGCCGACACGAGCGAGGAGTCGAGCCGCTCGATCGTGAAGGCGACCACGGCGACCCGCTCGTGGTCGTCGTCGAAGATCGACCAGATGTCGACGCCCGGGATCGCGTCGAACCCGCGTCGCACCTGCGACAGCAGCGCCTGCTCGTGCGCCTCGACGGCGGGCCGGTGTGCGGTCAGTGCAGCGCACGCGGCAGCGAGGGCGATGGCGCCGATGACGTTGGGGCTGCCGCCTTCGTGGCGGGCCGGGCCCGTGGCCCACGACGCTCGGTCGGGGGTGACCTTGGTCGTCGCTCCACCACCGCGCAGGTAGGGGGTCGCCTGGTCGAGCCAGTCAGCGCGTCCCGCGAGGACGCCTGCCCCGAACGGTGCGTAGAGCTTGTGGCCCGAGAAGGCGACGTAGTCGACCCCGGCGGCGGCGATGTCGATGTGACGGTGCGGTGCGAGCTGTGCCGCGTCGACGGCGACCCTGGCGCGGTGCCGTCGGGCGACGCGCACGACCTGCTCCAGCGGCCAGATCTCGCCGGTGACGTTGGAGGCGCCGGCGACGACGACGAGGCGGTTGCCGGCGCTCGCCCGGGCGAGCGCCCCTTCGAGGTCCTCGAGGGCGTGCTCGACCGAGGACGGCACGGGGAGCCGCACCGTCTGGGAGGCCTGCCACGGCAGGAGGGTCGAGTGGTGCTCGCTCTCGAACACGAAGACCTGCGTATCGCGCGGGAGGCTGCGCGCGAGGAGGCTGAAGGAGTCGGTCGTGTTGCGGGTGAAGATGACGGTGTCGTCCGCGCGGGCGCCGACGAAGGCCGCGACCTCGGCCCGGGCCTGCTCGTACCATGCGCTGGTGACCCGGCTCGCGTAGCCGTTGCCGCGGTGGACCGAGGAGTAGGTCGTCAGGGCCGCGTCGACCGCGCTCTTGACGCTGACCAGGGCCGGGGTGGATGCGGCGTGGTCGAAGTTGGCGTACTCGATGGTTCCGGAGAGGGTGGGCACCTGCAGGCCGGCGCCGACGGTCGCCGGGAGCCCTGGGCGCCCTGGACGGCATACCGTGCTGGCCGCCTTGCTTGGCTGGTCATGCTCGGCGGCGGGCGGCACGACGCGCAGGCGGTTGGGGTTCGTCGTGAGCTCGGCGGTGGCCCCGGGCGTGCGGTGGTCGGTGCGGCTCGTGGTGGCGATCGACATGCGGTGCTCCGAGGTCCGGGGGACCCACCGGGTGCGGGTCCGCGCTTGCCCGTCCCCTCTCGAGGGGTCGGGCCCGGTCGTCACCCGGAGCACCCCACCGCGGAGGAGGGTTGCTGGCCAGCAAGCCGGGGCTGTGCGCTGGCACTCATGACCTGAGCATGACGGTAACCAGCGCGCGGGGCTCGTGTCCAGCACCCGGGACCAGCCTCTCGCCATCTGAGACCGCGCGCCCGACGCGGGCCGGCGTGACGCGTGTGACGCGTGTGTCGCACGGGACTTTCGCGTACGGTTCGGAGCATGGCGACACGTCCGTCCTCCACCTCGTCGCGGTCCAGCGGCACCCGCGGGTCCACCGCGCGCCCCGCACCGAGCCGGGGCGGTCGGGCAGCGCCGCGCAGGCCCGCCCCCCGGGCCCGCTCCAGGGTGCGCTCAAGCGGCTTGCCGCTGCCGTTGCGTGCGGTCCGGGGCACCTGGATGGGCGTGTCCCACCTGGCCGGGGGAGCGGTGCGCCGCGTCGGCAGCTCGGCCCGCAACCTCGAGCCGGAGCATCGACGTGACGGCATCGGCTTCGCGCTCATCGGGCTCGCCGTCGTCGTGGCGGCACGCGAGTGGTGGGGCTTCAGGGGCGTCGCCGGAGACGTGGTCCACGCGGTCGTCGCGGGCACCCTGGGCCGGATCGCCTATGGCCTGCCGCTGGTCCTCCTCCTCTTCGGCCTGCGCCTGCTCCGCACCCCTGAGAACGCCGCCGCGACCAACCGGATCGTCGTCGGCACGACCGCCCTGACCTTCGCCGCCTGCGGCATCGCCCACCTGGCCGACGGCATTCCGAACCCTCCCGGCGGGGCCGAGCCGATGCGCGCGGCCGGCGGCATCATCGGGTTCCTCGCCTCGAGCCCGCTCGCCGCCGCCGTCTCCTCATGGGGCGCGCTCACCATCCTCCTGCTGCTCGGGTTCTTCGGGGTGCTGGTCGTCACAGCGACCCCGGTCCGGCTCGTGCCGCAGCACCTGCGCGAAGCCCGCGACCGGCTGCTGCACCGCGGCGCCCGCAAGGAACCGGGCGACCGGCCTGGCGACCCGGACGACCCGGACGACCCGGACCAGCCCGGCGAGGCCGGGCGGGCCTCGCGCCGGCGGCGCAGTGTCGTCGACCTGCTGGCCGACCTCGACGGGCCCACGGGAGACGAGGCGTACGAGCAGGCCGCGACAGTCACGCCGGCGGGCAAGAACGGGAAGCCGCTTCGCCCCGGCCAGCGGCGCCCGACGGCCGAAGTCCCCGCCGCCGACCCGGCGAGCGTGGGGTCGAAGGAGGGCCTCGTCGCGCCCCCGACGGCGATCCTCCCCAGTCGGGTCGAGCAGCTCTCGCTCACCGGAGACATCGCCTACACGCTGCCCGACCAGCGGCTCCTCGCGCCGGGCGGGCCGCACAAGACCCGCAGCGCGGCCAACGACCGGGTCGTCGAGTCGCTGACGATGGTCTTCGACCAGTTCGAGATCGACGCCCAGGTGACGGGGTTCAGCCGGGGGCCGACGGTCACCCGCTACGAGGTGGAGCTCGGTCGGGGCACCAAGGTCGAGCGGGTCACCGCCCTCTCCAAGAACATCGCGTATGCCGTGGCGTCGGCTGACGTGCGGATCCTCAGTCCCATCCCCGGCAAGTCCGCCATCGGCATCGAGATCCCCAACGCCGACCGCGAGACGGTGTCCCTCGGGGACGTGCTCCGCAGCCAGACCGCACGCCGCCACGAGCACCCCATGGTCATTGGCGTCGGCAAGGATGTCGAGGGCGGCTACGTCGTCGCCAACCTCGCCAAGATGCCGCACCTGCTCGTCGCGGGGGCCACCGGTGCGGGCAAGTCGTCCTTCGTCAACTCGATGATCACGTCGATCCTCATGCGGGCCACGCCCGACGAGGTCCGGCTGGTCCTCGTGGACCCCAAGCGGGTGGAGCTGACCGCCTACGAGGGTGTCCCGCACCTCATCACCCCGATCATCACGAACCCCAAGAAGGCCGCCGAGGCGCTGGCGTGGGTGGTGCGTGAGATGGAGACCCGCTACGACGACCTCGCCGCGTTCGGGTTCAAGCACGTCGACGACTTCAACAAGGCGGTCCGCTCGGGCAAGCTCAAGCCCCTGCCGGGCTCGGAGCGGGTCCTCCACCCGTACCCCTACCTCCTCATCATCGTCGACGAGCTCGCTGACCTCATGATGGTCGCGCCCCGTGACGTCGAGGATTCGATCGTCCGCATCACCCAGCTCGCACGCGCCGCCGGGATCCACCTCGTCCTCGCGACCCAGCGCCCGTCGGTGGACGTCGTCACCGGACTCATCAAGGCAAACGTGCCGTCACGGATGGCCTTTGCCACCTCGTCGCTCGCCGACTCACGTGTCGTCCTCGACCAGCCCGGCGCCGAGAAGCTCGTCGGTCAGGGTGACGCGCTCTTCCTGCCGATGGGCTCGAGCAAGCCGATCCGCGTCCAGGGCGCGTGGGTCACCGAGTCGGAGGTGCACGCCGTCGTCAAGAGCGTCACCCAGCAGCTCAAGCCCGTCTACCGCGACGACGTCACCGTGGTCACGGCGCAGAAGCACGTCGAGGACGACATCGGCGACGACCTCGACATCCTCCTCCAGGCCACCGAGCTCGTCGTGACGACGCAGTTCGGCTCGACCTCGATGCTCCAGCGCAAGCTGCGTGTCGGCTTCGCCAAGGCGGGCCGTCTCATGGACCTGCTCGAGTCGCGCGGGATCGTCGGTCCGTCCGAGGGGTCGAAGGCCCGCGACGTGCTCGTCAAGCCGGACGACCTGCCGACGACCCTGGCGCTGCTGCGGGGTGACGACATCCCGGTCGAGGCGCCCGTTCGTACTTCGGTGCCCCTGGCCGGGGAGGAGGACGAGCTCGACGGTGCCGGCCGGGCAGCGTCGGAGTCCCGGTGGACCACCCGCGAGTCCTTGGCGCCCGAGGGTCACCCCGAGGTCGACGACGAGGGCAGCGAGGACGCCTGGCACCTCACCGGCCGGGACTGACAGCCGGTATGCCGCGTCGGCCCACGGCATACCTGAGGCGTGGGTCGGCGTCCTCGGACAGCGCACTCCCGGGGGAACCTCATGCGGGAGAGCCCACTCGATGCGTCAGCTCACGCAGAACACGTTGCCCTCAGGATCTTCGAGCACGCTCCACTGATGGCCCCATTCGTCGTGCTCCCCGACGAGCGATGCCCCGAGTCCGAGGAGTCGGGCCACCTCAGCGGCGCGACCGGCCGGCCCGGACTTCGTGTCGACATGCACTCGGTTCTTGGCTGCACGTGCCTCGGGAACCTGCTGGAACAGAAAGGCCAGGCCGCCCGCCTGGGGACGGAAGCCGATGCTCGCGAATGCTGGTGTCGCTCCCTCGTCCATCGGGCGTTCGAGGGCCTCAGACCAGAACTGCGCGAGTGCAAGCGCGTCAACAGCGTCAAAGGCGACATGCTCGACGGCGATGGACATGTTTGCAGTATGCCGCCAGCCGTGACGCCAGGGCTGGCTTGCAGACGGCCTATCGGGGAAGGACGGTGATCGGGCAGCGGACGCCGGGTGCGTGGCTCAGGCGGGCGTCCGGCCGTCACGAGCGAGCAGCCGAGTGCCTCGGCGAGCGCCACGTTGCCAGCGTCGCAGGCAGAGAGGTTCTCGCGGAGCTGCCACACCCGATCGAGGAGTGGGTGCAGGGCGTACCGGGTGACGTCGAGATGGCGCCATGCGTCGAGCGCGGCCCACCCGTCGTCCGTGGTGAGCTGACGTGCGGCGGCCAGGCGGCGCAGTCTGCTGGAAACCTCGGCGTCGACCAGTTGCCGCGCGGGAAGCTGTTCGGCGGTCAGTGACTGACGGGCCGGTCCGTCCT
>JBBRZC010000196.1:0-6052 GCA_038237075.1 Actinomycetales bacterium | reverse complement strand
GACGGGGCCGAGTCGAGCTCCGCGGGAAGCGCGGGCACCGACCAGGTCGGGTCGGGACGCCAGGTCTGCCAGTGCGCGTCGGCCGCCCGGAAGGGCGGGTCCCCGCGGCGGACCGCCTCCACGGCCGCGGCGGCGTCGGCCCGGATCGCGTCCGCCTCGTCGACGCTGTAGCGGCCCTGCTCCACCGCGGCCCGCAGCTCGTGCTCGTCCTTGATCCGCCAGGAACGATCCGGCTCGACGATGACGTCGAGCACGTGGTCGGCGCTGTAGGTGCTGTGTCCGTCCCGCAGGTGTGGGGTCTCGAGGTTGACGTACCACCCGTCGAAGCCCTGGTCACCCCAGAAGAACCAGACGGACCACGGCATGCCCGTGGGGGCGAAGCGCAGCGTGCCGTGGCCCTTCCACAGCATCCGGCCTTGGACGCGCGGGGTCGTGAACATCTCGGACAGCGGGCGCTCGCGCACGTGCCGTCCGTCCGGAAGCGTCGGCGCGACGATCGGCGTCCCGCCGGCGAGCCAGGCCACCAGCCCGAGCGGGTCGTCGCGCACCACCCGCATCGGGTGCACGGTCTCGGGGTCGCCCGGCTTCCAGGTGCGGCGCCGGTAGCGCCACCAGATCGGCGTGCCCGCGGCCCAGAAGGGCGGCGTCCCGGTTGGACGGCGCGGCGCGGACGTGCTCACCCACGCAGGCTACCCACCGCGCGGGACGGGGCGCTCGCATGCCGAGCCGGCGACGCGGCACCTGTCGGCGTTGGGCACAATGACCGGGTGTCCACCGGTCCCACCGCCCTCGCCCCCGACGTCGCGGAGCTGCTCAAGCGCGACGCCGCGGGGCTCGTCGCCGCGGTCGTGCAGGAGCAGCGGACCGGCGACGTGCTCATGGTGGGGTGGATGAACGACGAGGCACTCGCCCTGACCCTGACGACGGGCCGGGTGACGTTCTGGTCGCGCAGCCGCGGCGAGCTGTGGCGCAAGGGCGACACCTCCGGCCACGTCCAGTGGGTCCGGTCCGTGGCCCTCGACTGCGACGGCGACGCCCTCCTCGTGCGGGTCGACCAGGTCGGCGCCGCCTGCCACACCGGCGACCGGACCTGCTTCGACGCCCGCCCGCTGGACGCGGTCGAGGGCCACGCGCTGGACGCGGCCGAGGGACGCGCGGATGCCTGACGTCGCCGCAGAGCTCGGGTGGGGGGCCACCTGGCCGGGCCTCGAGCTCTTCGGCGAGCTCGCCCGCGAGCGCCGGGTCGTCCCCGTCGTGCGCCGCCTGCTCGCCGACGGGGAGACCCCTATCGGGGTCTACCGCAAGCTGGCCCAGAACGCGCCGGGCACCTTCCTCCTCGAGAGCGCCGAGCACGGCGGCGTGTGGTCGCGCTACTCCATCGTCGGAGCCCACAGCCGCGCGACCCTCACCGAGCACGACGGCGAGGCGTACTGGATCGGCGAGCCGCCCGTCGGAGTCCCCACGAGCGGCGACCCCACCGAGGCCCTGCGGGCAACCGTCGCGGCGCTCGCAACCGAGCGCATCGCCGGCCTGCCCCCGCTGACCGGCGGCATGGTGGGGGCGATCACCTACGACGCCGTCCGCCGCTGGGAGAAGGTGCCCGACACCGGCGTCGACGATCTGGGGCTGCCCGAGATCGCGATGCTCCTCGCTACCGACCTCGCGGTGCTCGACCACACCGACGGGTCCATCCTCCTCGTGGCGAACGCGGTGAACTACGACGCCACCGACGAGAGGGTCGAGTGGGCCTGGGCCGACGCGGTCGAGCGGCTCGACCGGATGACCGAGCAGCTGGCCGCTGCCGCGGACAGCACCGTGGCCGTCATCGAGTCCATCGACCGCGGGGTCACGAGCACCCACACGCAGGAGCAGTTCCACGACATGGTCGAGCAGAGCAAGGAGGCGATCCGGGCGGGCGAGGCCTTCCAGATCGTTGTCTCGCAACGGTTCTCGCTGCCCTGCGACGCGGACGCTCTCGACGTCTACCGGGCGCTGCGGGCCTCCAACCCCAGCCCCTACATGTACCTGCTGCGGCTCCCGCACCCCGACGGCACGGCATACGACGTGGTCGGCTCGAGCCCCGAGGCGCTGGTCAAGGTCACCGGCCGCCGCGCCATTACCCACCCCATCGCCGGCTCGCGCCCCCGCGGCAAGACCCCCGAGGACGACGTGCGGCTCGGCGAGGAGCTCGCGGCCGACGAGAAGGAGCGGGCCGAGCACGTCATGCTCGTCGACCTCTCCCGCAACGACCTCCAGCGGGTATGCCGTGCCGGGACGGTCGACACCGTCGAGTTCATGTCGGTCCGGCACTACAGCCACATCATGCACCTCGAGTCGACGGTGGTCGGCGACCTGCGGCCCGAGTGCACGGCATACGAGGTGCTCGTCGCGACCTTCCCGGCGGGAACGCTCTCGGGGGCGCCGAAACCGCGCGCCATGGCCCTGATCGACGAGCTCGAGGGCACCCGGCGCGGCATCTACGGGGGAGTCGTCGGCTACCTCGACTTCGCCGGCGACCTCGACATGGCCATCGCGATCCGCACCGCGGTGGTGCGGGGCGGCACCGCCCACGTGCAGGCCGGGGCGGGCATCGTCGCCGACTCGGTGCCGCAGTCGGAGTACGAGGAGACCCAGCACAAGGCCGCCGCCGTCGTCCGCGCCGTCCGGGCCGCCTCAGGACTGCGCGCGCCCGTGACCCGGAGGCGTGCATGAGCGCGGCGGGTCCAGGGAGCGGGCCGGAGCCCACCGCACCGGCGCAGCCGAAGGGCACGGCGCCGGGGACGACCCGGCTGCTCACCAAGCGGTCCGTGTTCCTGATGCTCGTCCTGCCCAGCCTCGTGCTCCTGCTCGCTGCGACGCGCACCTGGGTCACCGGGCGGAGCACCGACCCGGTGCTCGGTCAGGCGACCGTCGCGGCCACGGGCGCGCAGGCCGCACCGGGCGTCGCCGCCCTCGGCGCGGTGGCCCTCGTGGCGGTCGTCGCGGTGCTCACCGGGGGCCGGCGGATCCGTCGGGTCTCGTCGGTCCTGCTCGTCCTCGCGGCGCTCGCGGCCACCCTGCTCACCGCCGCCGTCGTCGCCGACCCGACCGCGGCACTCGGGCGGCTCGCGGCCGGTGGGCTGGGCCGCACAGGCTCGGTGGACACGACGGCGGCGCGGACCGCGTGGCCGTGGGTGGCGCTCCTGGCCGGCGTGGCCCTCACCGCGGCGAGCGTCGTCGCCACCGTCGCGGTCGGGCGGTGGCAGGGCCTGTCCAGCCGTTTCGAGACGCCCGCCGGGGGGGTGGACCGCCGCGGGGCCCGGCGCACCGCGTGGGACGACCTCAGCGAGGGCCACGACCCGACGGTTGACTCGGACGAGGGGCGGACCTGACACAATGGACCAACCCCGCATCGGCGCCATCCCCGGCCCCGGTCTCGACTGAAGGAGCGAGCGAGTCGCATGACAGAGCACGAGAGCCACGGGCACAGCCTCGCCGCCTGGACCGGGGTCGGCATCCTTCTCGTCGCCTCGCTCGTGATGTCCATCGCGGTCGTCATCGCGTCGGTGCTCTGGTTCGTCGTCGGCGCCGCCCTCGTCGTCGTCGGCCTCGTCGCGGGCAAGGTCATGGCCATGGCCGGCTACGGCGCCCGGGCCAGCACTCGCTCCGCGGCCGAGGACGACGGCTCGGGATCCGCCGAGCTGCCCGGGCGCGCCGAGCACAACAGCGGCACGACCTGAGGACGCGGGCACCCGGCCCGTCCCGTCACGTCCCCGCCCGCAGCGGCGCGACGCCCCCCTGCGAAGGCCTCGACACCAGCGCGGCCGATGGGCCAACCTGACTGCCCATCTGCCCGGGGGGTGCCCTCGCGCCGAGATGAGGCCGTTTGCCCTCGGGCCGCCGCGCAACATCGGTATCATCTGGTGCAGCCGCGGCTCTGTGCTGAGACAGCCACGGACGTTTGCAGAAGGGTCGACATGGCCTCGAGGACCTACCAGAACTTCGACCTCCTGATCGAAGCCGAGGAGGCGGGCTCCTATCGCGCCCGGATCACGAGCAGCCCGCTCGGCGAGTGCCCATCCGGACGGTTCACGCTGCCCTTCGACGCGACCCAGCTCGAGAACCTCCTGCTCAAGCTCGACCCTGGCCGCTCGGGCACTCGGCGCGCGGCCGCGTCGCCGCAGGCCCAGGCAACGATGGACCTGGGAGGCGCTCTCTTCGACACGGTGTTCTGCGAGGACCTCATGCTCGCCTGGTCACGAAGCCAGGACGCGGCCCGGCAGGCCGGCGACGGGCTGCGGCTGCGGCTGCGGCTGACCGACGCCCCAGCCATCGCCGGACTGCCGTGGGAGCTGCTCTACGACCGGCGTGGCAACAGCTTCATCGCCCAGTCCGAACGCACCCCGCTGGTGCGGTTCCTCGAGGTGCCCCAGCCGCCGCGGCCACTCGTCGTCGACGGCCCACTGAGGATCCTCGCCGTCATCTCCTCGCCGACCGACCTGCCCGAGCTCGACGTCGAGGCCGAGTGGTCCCGGGTCCAGGACGCCCTTTCCGTGAAGGTCACCCAGGGCACCGTGCAGCTCGACCGGCTGCCGGCGCCGACGATGTCGAACCTCTCGAGCTGGCTGCGCCACCACGACGTGCACATCCTCCACTTCATCGGCCACGGCGACTTCGACACCCAGCTCCAGGACGGCGTGCTGTTCTTCTGTGACCGCTTCGGCCGCAGCACCAAGGTCTCCCCCTCGGTCCTCGGCCCCCACGTCCGCGACCACGACCCGCTGCGCCTCATCGTGCTCAACGCCTGCCAATCCGCCCGGGTCGACACCGTCGACCCCTACAGCGGGATGGCCCAGGGCCTCGTCCAGCAGGACGCCACCGCGGTCGTCGCCATGCAGTTCCCCATCAGCGACACCGCCGCCACGGCCTTCACCGGCGAGTTCTACGGCGCCCTCGCCGACGGTCTGCCCGTCGACCAGGCCGCGACGAGCGCCCGCAAGGTCCTCGTCGCCGACCACCCCTCGGAGTGGGCGACGCCGGTGCTCTTCCTGCGCTCCCCGGACGGTCGCGTCTTCGAGAAGGTCATGCCGGTGACCCCTCAGGCAGCATCGCAGGCGGTACCGCAAACAGCACCGGTGACCGTCACGCCGGCGTCTCTGGCAGGGGCCAGCCGACGGGACGCCGCCTCGTCCGCCCGGGTCCCGCCCGCCGGGACGCCTGGGCAGGCCGGGAGTGACCGCGAGGTGGCGCCCACGGCATACCTTGCGCCCGAAACCTCGGACGAGGGCCGTCAGCAGTGGCAGGCGCAACAGCAGTGGCAAGCGCAACAGCAATGGCAAGCGCAACAGCAATGGCAGGCCCAGCAGGCACAACAGCGGTGGCAGGCGCAGCAGGGCCAGCAGCAGTGGGAGGCTCAGCAGGCCCTCGAGCGACACCGGGCGGCGCAGGAGCAGCAGCGGCGGGCCGAACACTGGCAGGCCCAGCAGTGGCAGGCGCAGCAGCACCAGGCGCCTGCGCAGCAGCACCAGGCGCCTGCGCCTGGCTTCGTCGGGCAGCCAGCCGCGCGCAGCCAGGCCGCGAGCCGGCCGGCGAACCACCTCGTGTGGTCGTTGGTCACCATTGCTCTGTGCTGGCCGCTGGCTATCCCGGCGATCATCTTCGCGGCCCAGGTCAACAGCCGATGGAATCTCGGTGACGCGGCGGGCGCCGCCGAGAGCTCACGCCGGGCGAAGGTCTTCGCGATCGTCGCCACGGTCGTCGGTGTCGTCGCGTGGACCTTGGTCTTGGCCCAGTCCGGGACGTCCGGGACCTCAGGCTGAGGCCCGCCGCCATGACTCGACGGCCGGTCCGAGCCGCTATGACGGCCCCTAGCCGCCGGACGACTACTGTGGTAACAGGCTCGCCTCGCAGGGGGCGCACTGGCACTGCAGCGCGCTGAACACCGCACCGACCCCAGCGCGCTGACGACAGCAGAGAGGCTCGACGCCATGTCCTTCGGATCCCCCCCGACGCCGCCCGGAGGCGGCACTCCCGACCCCAACGAGGCTCAGGACGGCCCCTCGGACCAGCAGTT
>JBBRZC010000195.1:0-6079 GCA_038237075.1 Actinomycetales bacterium | reverse complement strand
GGGGACACCGGCCGTGAGCGGCACGAAGCTGAAGTCGGTGAGCTCGTTGTTGAGGAGGAACCCGTAGCCCGGGACGGTGATGCCGGAGCCGCCGGTCTGCTCGATCGTCAGGGTGTAGGACGCGACGTTGCCCCACCGGTCTGCGGTGACGAGGTGGGTCGTCGACGGCCCCTCGCGAGGCTCTCGCTGGCCCGTGCCGGACTGCGCGCACGACGTGTAGGACCCGTCGGGGCTGCCGAAGGGGATGGGCCGCTGCTGCGCGGCCGCCGGGTCGAAGAGGCAGGCCCGCTCCGCCGCGAAGGCGTCGCTCGTCAGCTGCGCCACGGGCACGCCCGGCACGTCGCCGACGTAGCGGTTGCGGTCGGCGAAGGCCGTCGCCGACGCCTCCGAGAACCAGTGCAGGTAGTGGGCGTTGTCGAGTGACGAGAGCGACGTGCCCGTCTTCGCCTCGTAGGCCCCGACGAGGTTGAGGATCTCGGCCACGGCGATCCCGCCGGAGCTCGGGACCGGCATCCCGTAGACGTCGAGCCCCCGGTAGGCGGAGTGGACGGGATCCTTGCGGAGCGCCCGGTATGCCGTGAGGTCTGACAGGGTCAGCCGGCCCCCCATGACGCTCTTGCCTGGCGCCGTGTGCGGGGCGCGCGACTCGGCCACGATGGCCTGGCCGAGCGCGCCGCCGTAGATCGAGGAGACGCCCTGGACCCCTAAGTCGTGGTAGGCCCGCGCCATGTCGGGGTTGCGGAAGGTCGTGCCGACGGCGGGCGGCTGCGCGCCGGGGAGGAACACCGAGGCGGTGACGGGGAACATCGCGAAGCGGGCGGCGTTCTGGGCGGTCTGGTCGTGGAAGGTCTGGTCGACGACGAAACCGTTGCGGGCCAGCCGCTCGGCTGGCTTCATGAGGTCGGCGAACGACATCGTGCCGAAGGTGCGGGCGGCCTTGTCCCACAGGGCCGGGGTGCCGGGCACGCCGACGGACAGGCCGGAGCTGACCACTACGTCCGGGTTCATCGGCTTGCCGCCGTTGGTGAAGGTCGTGCTGGTGAACGTCTTCGGGGCGGTCTCGCGGCCGTCGATCGTCGTGACCTTCCTCGTCCTCGCGTCGTAGTAGACGAGGAACCCGCCGCCACCGATGCCGGCGCTGTAGGGCTCGGTGACGCCGAGCGCCGCGGCGGTGGCCACCGCCGCGTCGGCGGCGTTGCCGCCGCCGGCCAGCACGTCGATGCCGACCTGGCTGGCGTCACGGTCGACGGAGGAGACCGCGCCGCCGCTGCCGGTCATGAGGGGCACCTTGGGCAGGACCCGGGGCGGGTCGTGACGGCCACCGTGGTCGTCGGTGCCGAGGGACGACGCGGGGCTGGCGACGGTGAGCGCGAGGGTGGCGACGGCGGCGAGCCCGACCGTGGCGCGGGTGGTGTTGCGGGTCATCCGGCGACGGTAATCCCGCGCCGCCGGGCCCGCCACCGGAAGCGGCCCGGGCTCGCCTGCATGGCGAGGCGCCCGGAACCCCAGGGTTCCAGGCGCCTCGCGCCGGTCATGGAGCGGCCGTCAGGCGGTCGCGTCCTGCCCAGCCGCGGTCGCAGACCCGTCGTCCATCAGGTTGCGGGTGCGACGGAAGTCGAGCGGGATGCCCGGGCCCATCGTCGTCGCGAGGGTGGCCTTCTCGATGTAGTGGCCCTTCGAGGACGACGGCTTGAGGCGCAGGACCTCCTCGAGAGCGGTCGCGTAGTTCTCCACGAGCTGCTTCTCGTCGAAGGACGCCTTGCCGATGATGAAGTGGAGGTTCCCGTGCTTGTCGACGCGGAACTCGATCTTGCCGCCCTTGATGTCGGTGACGGCCTTGGCGACGTCCATCGTCACCGTGCCCGTCTTGGGGTTCGGCATGAGGCCACGAGGGCCGAGCACCTTGCCGAGCCGGCCCACCTTGCCCATCATGTCGGGCGTCGCGACGACGGCGTCGAAGTCGAGCCAGCCGCCCGAGACCTTCGCGATCATGTCGTCGGAGCCCACGAAGTCGGCCCCGGCCTCGATGGCGGCCTCGGCCTTGTCGGCGTTGGCGAAGACCAGGACCCGGGCGGTCTTGCCGGTGCCGTGCGGCAGGTTGACGGTGCCGCGGACCATCTGGTCGGCCTTGCGCGGGTCGACGCCGAGGCGCATGGCGACCTCGACGGTCGCGTCGTACGTGGTGAAAACCGTGTCTTTCGCGAGCCGCACGGCCTCGAGGGGGGCGTAGACCTTGCCGGGCTCGATCTTCTCGGCGGCGGCGGTGTAAGCCTTGCTGCGCTTCATGTTCTGCTCCTGCGTGTTCTGTCCGCGGGTGCGCGGACCTGGAGTTGTGGTCGGCGGACCAGCGCTGGTCCTGCCACGACACGGCATACGGGGTATGCCGTGTGGTCACCTCTGGGGCTGGTGCTCAGTATCCCTCGGTGGTGATGCCCATCGAGCGGGCGGTGCCGGCGATGATCTTGGCGGCCGCCTCGACGTCGTTGGCGTTGAGGTCGACCATCTTGTCGGTGGCGATCTGGCGCACCTGGTCGGCGGTGAGCTTGGCGACCTTGGTCTTGTGCGGCTCGCCGGAGCCCTTGGGCACGCCGGCGGCCTTCTTGATGAGCTCGGCGGCGGGCGGCGTCTTGGTGATGAAGGTGAAGCTGCGGTCCTCGTAGACCGTGATCTCCACGGGGATGACGTTGCCGCGCTGGCTCTCCGTCGCGGCGTTGTAGGCCTTGACGAACTCCATGATGTTGACGCCGTGCTGGCCGAGGGCCGGGCCGACCGGCGGTGCCGGGGTGGCCTGGCCGGCCTGGATCTGCAGCTTGATGAAGCCGGAGATTCTCTTCTTCTTGGGAGGCATTCTGTGGGTCCTTTGACGCTCTTCGAGGGATGTGCTGCGGGTGCCCGTCCGGGGGGTCGGGCCGAGCCTGCGGGTCAGATCTTGGCGACCTGGCCGAAGGACAGCTCGACCGGGGTCTCCCGGCCGAAAATCGAGACCAGCACCTTGAGCTTCTGGGTGTCGGGGCTGATCTCGGAGATCGTGGCAGGCAGGGTCTCGAACGGACCCTCCATGACGGTGACGGACTCGCCGACCGCGAAGTCGACGAGCTGGACCTCCTTGGGCCGGCTCCCCCCGCCGCCCCCGCCGCCGCCCGCGGTGGCCGAGGTCTCGAGGTCGGGAGCGAGCATGACGAAGACCTCGTCGAGGCTCAGCGGCACCGGCTGGTGCGCGTTGCCGACGAAGCCGGTGACCCCCGGCGTGTGCCGCACGGCGCCCCAGCTCTCGTCGGTGAGGTCCATCCGGACGAGGACGTATCCCGGCATCCGGACCCGGCGGACGAGCTTCTTCTGGCCGTTCTTGATCTCGGTGACCTCTTCCATGGGCACCTCGATCTCGAAGATGTGCTCCTCCATGTTGAGGGAGATGATCCGGGTCTCGAGGTTGGTCTTGACCCGGTTCTCGTAGCCGGCGTAGGAGTGGACGACGTACCACTCGCCCTGCCGACCGCGCAGCATCAGCTTGAACTCGGCGACCGGGTCGATCTCCTCGGCCGGAGCCTCAGCATTGTCGGCGTCGGTGTCGGCCGCCTCGTCGGCGTCGGCGTCGACGGCCGGCTCGGCGTCGGTCGTCGCGGAGGAGTCGGTGTCCGCGTCCTCGGGCACCTCGGCGGAGGGGTCGGCGTCGGCGTCGATCTCGACGGGCGCCCCGTCCTGCTCGACGTCGTGCTCGCTGTCAGTGCCCCGGAGGGCGTCCTGCTCGGACACGCTGGTGACCTCTTCCTCTGCTGTGTGATGGCCGCGCGTGACGGCCGTTGCGGTGGTGCGGGAACCGTGCCGGTCAGCCGGCGAGAGCCAGCAGCACCAGCTTGTGGAACACGAAGTCGAGGCCGGCGACGATGCCCATGATGACCATGACGAAGACGATGACGACGAACGTGTAGTTGAGCAGCTCGGACCCCGTCGGGCGCACCACCTTGCGCAGCTCGTCGAGGATCTGGCTGACGAACAGGCTGATGGCCTGGAGGAGCCGACTGACCGGGTTGCCCTGCCGCGCCCGCTTGCGCGTGGCACGACCCGAGCCGCGGGGGCCGGCGCTGGTCTCGGTCATGGTTCCTCTTGCCTGTCGGTGGTGTGCTTCGGTGGCCTGCTGTCGTCCCTCGGCGACGAGCGCCGGGGCGACGAGCACCGCAGGGCAGGAGGGACTCGAACCCCCAACCGCCGGTTTTGGAGACCGGTGCTCTACCAATTGAGCCACTGCCCTACACGACCTCGGGGGGCGAGGCCGTGGATGGTCGGGCGCGGGCATGCCGGAGCATGGCAGCGAGCAACCACCAAGGAGACAGCATACGGGACGCTCGCGGCCCGACGCGAACACGCCGAGGGCACCCCGAGGGGCCCGGGCCGGGCCGCCGGACGCAACCTGCACGGCATACCCGGGCAGTGGAAGGATCGGCCCGTGACCACACAGCCGCAGACCGCCCCCCGCACGCCGCTCGCCGCGATGGCCCCCGACCAGCTCGCCGCCTTCCAGCAGGCCCAGGAGGAGGAGTATGCCGCGCTGCGCGGGCGCGGCCTCGCGCTCGACCTGACGAGGGGCAAGCCGTCGTCCGCGCAGCTCGACCTCTCGAACCGGCTGCTGGGCCTGCCGACGACGGCGACCGACCGCTCGGGGTCCGACGTGCGCAACTACGGCGGGCTCGAGGGCCTGGCCGAGCTGCGCGAGATCTTCGCCGAGCTGCTCTCGGTCGAGGCCTCGCAGGTCATCTGCGGCGGCAACTCGAGCCTGACGATGATGCACGACACCCTCGTCCACCTGCTCCTGCACGGCGGCCCCGGCTCGCCGCGCCGCTGGGTCGACGAGGAGGTGGTGCGGTTCGTCTGCCCGGTCCCCGGCTACGACCGGCACTTCTCCATGCTCGCCAACTTCGGGATCGAGATGCTCACCGTCCCGATGACCGAGGACGGCCCGGACGTCGCCGCCGTCGAGGCGCTCGTGCGCGACGACCCGAGCGTCAAGGGGATGTGGGTCGTCCCGACCTATGCCAACCCGACAGGCACGGTCTGCTCCCTGGAGGTGGCGGCTGCTCTCGCGGCGATGGCTGCGGCGGCGCCTGACTTCAGGATCTTCTGGGACAACGCCTACGCCTTCCACCACCTCACGGACGACGAGGCCAAGAGCGCCGACATGCTCGGCCTCGCGGCCGCCTCGGGGAACCCAGACCGGCCGATCATGTTCGCCTCGACCTCGAAGATCACCTTCGCGGGGGCGGGTGTCGCGGTGATGGCCGCCTCGGCGGCGAACAAGGCGTGGTTCCTCAAGCACCTCGCGATGGGGTCGATCGGCCCGGACAAGGTCAACCAGCTGCGGCACGTCGAGCTCTTCGGCTCGGCCGAGGGGGTCCACCGGCACATGCGCCTGCACCGCGAGATCGTCGCCCCCAAGTTCGCCGCCGTGGAGCACGCCCTGTCGTCGGCGCTCGACGGCCTCGGCGTGGCCGAGTGGACCCATCCGAAGGGCGGCTACTTCGTCAACCTCGACGTGCTCGACGGCACCGCGACGCGGGTCGTCGACCTGGCCCGGGCCGCGGGCATCGCCCTGACCCCGGCCGGCTCCTCCTTCCCGCTGGGCCGCGACCCCCGAGACCGCAACATCCGGCTCGCCCCGACCTTCCCCGCCCTCGCGGAGGTCGAGACGGCGATGGCTGGGGTGGCGACGTGCGTGGCGCTCGCGGCTGCCGAGCAGCTCTCGGCCTCGCGGTCGTAGCGGGCCCCACGTGCCGGACCATGCCGCGACCACCACGCCGACGAACCCCGAGCCACCCTGGTGGAGACCCTCGAGGCGGCCGCCACTGCCCTGCGCCGCGGCCCCCTCACCTCGGTCGGGGACCCCTTCCCGGGCAGCGACCGCACCCTCGTGGTCCGCGCCCGGGTCGGACCCGGCAGCGACACTGTCGTCGTCAAGCGCTACTTTCCCGAGCGGTCGGGCGAGGCGTGGGTCCGGGAGGCGGCGGCGCTCGCGGCCCTGTCGACGAGGCCCGGTATGCCGGCTCCGCGCCTGCTCGCCGAGGCTGCGGAACCGCAGCTCGTGGTC
>JBBRZC010000194.1:0-6158 GCA_038237075.1 Actinomycetales bacterium | reverse complement strand
GGCCCCCGGGCAGCCGAGTCAGGCCGACGACATCGGCCAGCTCCACCACCGCCCGAGAGCCGTCCAGCGCGTATGCCGTGCGCACCGGCAGCCCGGTCGGCCCGACCGCGGTCATGTCCACCCGCTCGAACCCGGCTCCCAACGCGGCGGCGAGCGTGCCGTCTCCGCCATCGGCGACCGGACGGCATACGACGTCGAGGTCGAGACGGACGCCGAGCATCCCCTGAGCAAGTGCCTCGGCGACCTGCGCCGCGGTGAGCGAACGCTTGAACTTGTCGGGGGCGATGACGACGCGCATCGGCGTCATTCCCCGCTCACCTTCTGGCCGGAGAGCCGTCCCACGCCACGAAGCAGGGCCGAGGGGTCCACCCCGCCGTCGCCCTGGGCTCGCAGGGAGGCCACGAGATGGGCCGCCGCGAACCCGGCCGCGGCAGCCGCGGCCGGACGCTCGAGCAGCGGCGCCTCGGTGAAGAGCAGCGAGCAGTTCGCGGCATACCTGAGCTGGTGGTCCATTTCACTTTCCTTAGGGCTCTCCACTTGACCGGACTTGGACTGGTGGAAGTGGCGCCAGGCACGACCAGCGCGCGGGCGATCGATGCTGGGCGGATGTCTGGTGGCGTCGGGCGGTCGTGGCGGCACAGGACGTGGCCGGGGACGCCTGATCAACTGCCGGTAGCGCACCGGATCGTGGCCGACGGCGAGTTCCAGCACCCGGCGCGGGGCAAGACCACCGACCGAGTCTAGTCCGGTTAAGTGGAGAGCCCTATCACTCCTTTGAACAGATCCCCTTCGCGCACAGCCGGTGCACGGCCATGCCACAGGTGCCGCCGTGTCCTGGCGACCATGCTCCTCCTGTGATCCTTCCGCGCGAGCGAGCAACCGTGCTCACGGTGCGGGTCGCGTGTGTCGGGCTGCTCGCCTGGATCCCGGCGATGGGCTACCTCGGCCGCAGACAGGCGCCGTGGTCGGGCACGCTGGGGTGGATGGCGTTCGACGTGGCCGAGCTCGCCGCGCTCGTCGCGACGGCACGCCTGCTTCGTCAGCACGACAAGCGCGTTGCCGCCTCGGCCGGGCTGAGCGCGGCCCTGCTCCTCGGTGACGCGGTCGTCGACATGGTCATCTCGGCGCCGGGAACGCCGCGGGCGCTCGCTGTGGCGATGGCCGCCCTGGTCGAGCTTCCGCTGGCCCTCCTCTGCTGCTCGATTGCGGTGAAGGCGCTGTCAGGTTCGGGTGCGTCGCCGTCGACGACCACCACGAGCGCACGGAGCGGCGCGCGGCGTGAGCAGGCTGTCGCGGGTCCGTGAGTCGCGGCCGCCCTGGGGTGGGTTGTAGGGGCTGTCGGTGGCCGCCGCTAGCATCGCAGCCACGCGAACGACGACGGGAGGCTGGTCCAGTGGCACGCTTGGACGTTGAGGTCGAGGTGCTCGGCCCGTGGTCGCTGTCGACGAGCAAGGCGTTCTGGGAGGGCTTCGCTCCCGCTTCGCTCGTGGCCCAGCAGCCCGAGGCTCAGCAGCTGCGGACGGCCTTCAGTGTCGAGGGTGACTGGCGCCGGGCAGAAGTGGTGGTGACCCAGCGGGACGGCTCCGCTCGGGTCGTCGTGACCGGAGCCGGCGACCTGTTGGCCGCCGCGTCGCAGACGGGTCGCTTCCTGGCCTTGGATGTCGACGCGCGCGGGTGGCCCGACGTCGCGCGCCGCGACCCGGTCATCGCCGACGCCCAGGCGCGGCTGCCGGGGTTTCGACCGTGCGGCTTCCACTCCCCCTACGAGGCGGCTGCGTGGTCGGTGCTCTCGCAACGGATCCGCATCGTCCAGGCTGCACGGATGCGCGAGGACCTCATCCGGGCCTACGGCGACGACGGGGCGTTCCCGGCGCCGCAGACGCTGCGTGACCTGGACCTCGACCTGCCCGGCCGCAAGCCGGAATACCTGCGCGCCGTCGCCGAGGCCGCTCTCGAGGGACGCCTCGACGGCGCGGCACTGCGCTCGGTTGCCCCCGAGGAGGCGGTCCGGCTGGTGCAGGAGGTCAAGGGCCTGGGGCCCTTCGCGGCGGAGCTCGTCGTCGTGCGCGGCGCCAACGCGCCCGACGCGCTGCCGACCCAGGAGCGCCGCCTGGACGCCGAGGTCGCCCAACGCTACGGCCCCACGAGCACCCTCGCTGAAGTGTCCGAGGGGTGGCGACCGTTCCGCACCTGGGCCTGCGTGCACCTGCGCGCGCTGCGTGAGCAGCGGACCCACGAGATCGGCGGACGGTCGGCATGAGCCCGCCGCAGGGCGCGGATCCGCCACCTGGCAGCGCGACACCAACCCCGATCGGGCCCATGCCTTGCCCCAACTGTTGGGGCGGCGCACGGCGCCGCTCCAGGGAACCCAACCCCGATCGGGCCCATGCCTTGCCCCAGCTGTTGGGGCAAGGCATAGCCTCGTGGGAGGGGTCATCCGTTGCCAGCCAAACGGATAGCAGTCCGCCGCCGGCCAGGAGTCCGTCGGCGGCCGGTCACATGCGTCGGCGAAGGCGCAGGTCGAGGGGACGTCCGTCGGGGTCGTAGACGAGGCGGTAGAGCGGGTCGGCCCAGGCGAGGGTCAGCCGACTCTGGTCCGGGCTGGCGAGGGGCCGGAGCTGGCCGGGTGGGCGGGGGCCCGTGCGCCCCGCGTCCTGCCACGCCTGCAGCGCCGCCGCGGCCCGGGCGAACGCGTCGAACGTCTCCTCCAGCGCCAAGCCTTCGCCCGCTCCGTCCGACCCCAGCCCGAGGTGCTCGCGCGCCAGGCTCCTGCGCAGCCCCGCGGCATACCCCTCGTGGTGGACCGCTGCCGACACCTCGGAGTCGTGCGTCCACGACCGGCGGTTGAAGTTGTCCGAGCCCACCGAGGCCCACTCGTCGTCGATGACGCACACCTTCGAGTGGACGTAGATCGGCGTTCCAGAAGCGTTCTCGATGCCGTAGACGGCCACGCGTCCCGGCGCGGCGGCGTGCAGCGCGTCGAGGAGGCGCTGGCGTCCGACGAGGTTGGGCGGCTTGGAGACCCGCCCGTCCTGGTCGGGCAGGTGCGGCAGCACGGCCACGAGCCGCAGCTGCGGGTTGTCGCGCAGCGCGGCGGCGAAGACGGAGGAGACGTCCGTCGACCAGAGGTACTGGTCCTCGATGTAGACCAGGCGCCGGGCCTGCTTGAGCGCCTTGGCGTAGCCCCGGGCCACGCTGCGCTCGCCGCGCGGTGCGAAAGGGTATCCGCCCAGTCGCCGCGGGTAGGTGCGCAGCAGCTGTACGGGGTGCGGCCCGGTGGGCGCCGGGTCGGGCAGCTGCGGCGGCAGCGGCGTGGCGTGGGTCGAGTGCCGGCGCAGCCGGTCCTCGGCCCAGCGCAGCGGCGAGCGGCTGGCGGCCTGCGGGTCGTCCCACCGCTCGCGGAACACCGTCTCCACATCACCCACGGCCGGGCCGGTGATGGCCAGCTGGATGTCATGCCACGGCGGACGCGCCCCGTATGCCGCCGCCATCGGCTGCCGCTGCGGGTCCCCCTCGTGGGTCTCGTCGTCTCGGCGGCTGTGGCACAGGTCGATGCCGCCGAGGTAGGCGATGTCACGCTCCGGGCGGCCGGGGTGACGCAGGACGACGTACTTCTGGTGGTGCGAGCCGCCCAGCCGCACGCGCATGTCAAGGAGGCACTCGCCTCCGGCGGCGTTGATCTCCTCCTCGAGGTTGCGGTTCTCCGCGCCAGAGAACGCGAGCCGGTCCCAGTGCGAGCGCCAGACCAGGCCGCGCACGTCGACACCGCGGCGCGCGGCGTCGGCGAGCACGCGCCCGACCTCGCTGCCCGGTGCGCCGGTCAGGCGCTCGTCGGGGTCGCCCCGCCAGTCGGCGAACATCACGAGGTCACCCGATCTCATGGCCCCGAGCCGCTCGGCGAGCTCGGCGAAGTAGGGCGCACCGTGGACCAGCGGACGGACCTCGTTGCCCTCCGTCCACGACCGAGACCCGGGATGCCGCGAGTCGAGCCGGGTCGCGCGGTTGCCGCGCTCCCGGGAGTCGAGGAACCACTGGCCGCGATCCACCGCAGGATGCTATCGGGGCACGGGAGACATTGGGCGGACGGCGCCCTAGCGTGGGCTGGTGACCGGCCGGTGGACCAACCTCGCGCTCCTGCTCCTCGTGCCGCTCGCCGCCGTCTCCGGCCTGGTGATGTTCGTCGTCGGCAGCGGCCCGGCGTGGCCGGTCGCCGTCCTCCACGGCATCGTCGGCCTGACCGTCGTCGCACTCGTCCCGTGGAAGTCCGTCGTCGTGCGCCGAGGGCTGCGGCGCCTCCCCCGACCGGGCCGCACGACGTCGCTGACCCTGATGCTCCTCGTCCTCGCGGCCCTCGCGAGCGGGGTCGCCCACATGGTCGGCGTCCTCTTCGCCGACGCGCCCGTCACGACGATGCAGCTGCACGTCGGGGCCGGTCTCGCCGCCGCCGTGCTCACCCTCGTGCACGCCCGGCACCGCCGGGTCCGCGCCAGGCGCGCCGACCTCTCCCGGCGCTCGTTGCTGCGGGCTGCCGCCGTCGTCTCCGTGGCCGGGGTCATCGAGGCCACGAGCCAGGCGGCGGCGGCTCTCGTGACGCCACCCGGCATACGCCGGCCGACGGGGTCCTTCCGCATCGCGTCGTCTGCGGTCGAGGCCATCCCAGTCACCTCGTGGCTGTTCGACGCCGTCCCGCCCGTCGCCGACCGCACGGCCTGGCGGCTCACGGTGGTGGGGCCCGAAGGCGCGCACGACTGGTCGCTGGCCGAGCTCGGCCGCTGGAACGACGAGCAGATCGCCATCCTCGACTGCACCGGCGGGTGGTGGACCGAGCCGCAGTGGTCGGGGGTGAAGGTCGCGCGGCTCTTCCCCGAAGCGACGAAGGGCACCGTGACGGCGACGAGCGCGACGGGGTACTCCCGGCGCCTCCCCCTCGGCGCGGACCTGCTCCTCGCCACCGCGGGGGGCGGCCGGCCCCTCTCCCTCGGCCATGGGTCGCCGGCGCGCCTCGTGGTGCCCGGCCGGCGTGGGTACCACTGGGTCAAGTGGGTCGTGCGGCTCGAGTACGACAACAAGCCGTGGTGGGTCGAGCCACCGTTGCCGCTGCGCTGACGACGCGAGAGGCCCGCGCCCGACACGCGCCGCGACCGCCTCCCCCGCTTGCCGGGTGTGCCGTGCCGACGCGAACCTGGGCACGCACGCCACCAGCATGGTCGGGAACGGACCTTCCACGTAGCCTGCGCACATGACGGACCAGACGAAGGTCGCCCACCCGGGGGATGAGCAGTTCATCTCCCTGACGACCTACCGACACTCCGGTGAGCCGGTGTCGACGCCCGTGTGGGTCGGCCGCGACGGGGACGCCCTCGTCGTCACGACTCCGACCGGAACCGGCAAAGGTCAAGCGGCTGCGGTCCAACCCGGCGGTCGAGGTGGTGGCGTGCACGAGGCGGGGCAAGGTCGTCGACGGGGCGCCGAGGCTGACCGGGACCGCCGAGATCGTCACCGACCCGGCGACGATGGCGAGGCTCACCCGGACCATCCGGCACAAGTACGGCCTCGAGTTCCGTCTCGTCATGGCCATCGAGCGCCTGACCCGGCGTCAGGCGACGCGCGTCCTGCTGCGGGTCACCCTGGGGTGAAGGAGGCCGCGGTCAGGCGGAGATCGCCGAACCGAAGGAGGCCTTGACTCGCACCGTGTTGAGGAGATCCTCGAGAAGGTGGCAGGCGTCCTCGATCGCTCCCAGCTTCGACAGGGCGAAGCCGCTGCCGCGGTTCACGTCCCCGGCGCTGCGCTGCCCGTTGGGACCCGCCGCGGCTATGGCGTCGGACCGCGCCGCGGACTGCGCTGCGGCATGCGCCGAGACCTCGACGTGCAGTCGGACCACGGCGTCGACGAGCGCGCCCACGCCCTCGTCGCCGACCTCTCTCGTCCCGGTCAGCAGCCGCCCGAACGTCGCGCGGATCTTCGGGCCCGGGGCACACCCGAGCTCGGCCTCGAAGAGGCGGCGACACCTGTCGTAGGCACGCACTCCGTCGGCGTGAAGGCCCCGGCGTTCGAGCGACTCCAGGAGCACCCGCCAGGCCGACTCGTCGAACTGGTCGCGCTCCAGCGCGTTCCTGGCCCAGCGCTCGGCCCGCTCGAGCTGCCCGGCGTCCAGGGC
>JBBRZC010000193.1:0-6202 GCA_038237075.1 Actinomycetales bacterium | reverse complement strand
GCGCCGACGACAAGGCCAGCGTGCTGCCCGGAGTGCATCTGGCGGCCGCGCTGCTCAAACGGTGGCTCATCGGCACGCTGCACCTCCGCGTCGAGCGCCAGCAGCTGCCCTACTACCTCTACGAGTGCACCTTCCGGTTCAACCGACGCACCGCCAAGAGCCGCGGCCTGCTCTTCTACCGGCTCCTCGAGCAGGCCGTCGACGAACTGGGCGCGGCCGGTCTTGACGTGACAGCGGTGGTCCTCGCAGAACATCGACCATTCGAGGCGACTCACCCCTCGGAGCGCGGCCCCGCACCAGTGGCACGCAGCTAGGGGAAACCAGCGCCCGGAGCGACTCTGGTGCCGGCTGCCGGCCCCGCTCGGGCGCGGGCCCGGGCGACGCCGCCGCCGGGACCCCTCGCCGTGACGGTGACGACCACCTCGACGAGCAGATCGGCTCCCACCTGACACGACGCCAGGCTGGCCCGGTTCCGTTCGCTCATGCGGGCGGCGTGCTGGCACGCCGCGCTCGTACCTTCACCCTCAGCGGCGGCACTCGCGGCAGCAAGGGCGGCAAGATCGGCTGCTGAGTGCGCCCGGTGCGAGGCCACCACGGCACCGAGCACCGCTAGGCCGCCGAGGCTGACGACGAGGGTCACCGCCACCGCCGCAACGACGAGTACTGTCGCGGACCCGCGGTCAGCCGGCCTGGCAACCCGCCGCACGATCAGGGCGACTCTCGCTGGGCGACGGATGTGGCGTGCAGGACGAGTCCCGCCGACCCGAGAAGCGACCTGCGGACCGACACGTCGACGGTGACCTCGGTCTGAGACTGGGCCACGCCGATGGTGGCCGCCGGAGGTGCGACCCGCCGGGCGACGGATTCCGCCGCCCCCTGGTCGTCGCCTCGGGCCAGGGCCCGAGCCCCGACCCGCGCCGCGTCGATGCACCGGATCTCGTCGATCCCCAGGCTCAGCCCGCCGACGACCAGCCCCAGCACGAGCACCAGCGACGGGATGGCGACCGCAAGCTCGGCAGTCACCATCCCGGCCGATCGCCCGCGCAGCGTCGCCTCCCTCGCCCTGGACCATCCCACCCCTCAGCCCGCGATCCCGAGAGCCGAGGTGATGACCTTGGCGAGCGCGGCCCGGATGGGCCCCGATCTCACGACGGCGAGCAACACCGCTGCGAAGGCGCACGCGGCAAGTGTGCCCACGGCATACTCGGCGGTGGTCATGCCGGCATCGGCGCGGCGACGGATGGCGCGCCAGCGCGCGGACAGTGAACATCTCATCGAATCCCCTTGATGGTCAATGAGTCCCGAAGGACATGAGTCCTGGACGAGCCAGGTTCGACACCTATCGTGGGCACCGAGAGGCAGGGCCGACAGCACCCCGCTCCGCCCTGTGGACTCTGGGACGCTGACGTCAGACCCTGTGGAGAGCAGGCGATACGTTCGTCGCGCTGGTGCGCGCGAGTGGCTGTCGGCCCGCGAGACCGCGCCGACCCCGGCGAGGCGGCACACTGACCGCCATGACCTGCGACGCCGACCTCGCCGACCTCCGCACCCTCCTGCGCGGGGAGGCCGGCATCACCGAGAAGGCGATGTTCGGCGGCCTCGCCTTCCTCGTCCACGGCAACATGGCCGTAAGTGCCATCGGCCATGGAGCGATCATGCTGCGCATCGACCCCGCCGACGCCGAGTCGCTGGTCGTGCAGGACCACGTGGAGCGCGTCGAGATGCGCGGCCGGGCGATGAACGGGTGGCTGCGGGTCGAGGCCGCGGCTCTCGGGACGGACGACGAGCTGCGCCGCTGGGCCGGACACGGGCTCGCCTACGCACGGTCCTTGCCGCCGAAGTAGCGCATGGACGGCGCCGGGTCGGGGTAGCCATCTGCGGCAGCCGCAGCGCCTCGTCCATGCAACGCCGTGAGGATCATCGCCGTGAACCCACCGTCCGCCATCACCGCCGAGTACCACCCAGAAGGTCACCCCAGCGGGTGGACGGTCGACGTGCCGGGGTACGGGCCCGACCTGCACATCCCCGCCAGCATCGCCCAGGCCCTCGCCCGGACCGTCGGAGGCGAGTTCACCGTAGACAACCGGGGGTCCCACCTCGAGGTCGCCAGTCCCCGGTGCCGAGCGGGCGAGAGCTGCCGTCAGAGGGTCACGGACGCCCTGACCGCCTTCGTGCGGACGACGCCCGCCTTGGTCGGGCTCCCGGTCGTCGTGGAGGTCTGTCGAGCCTCAGGCTGAACGGTGCGGGCTTCCCACGAAAGAGCAGCGTCCGCGTATGCCGGGGGCCGCGGCGAGGGCATACCTGCCGGTGGTGCTCAACTCACCCTGGGGCCGGCTCGCGCCGGCGCGCGGCCTCTTCGACCCCCCCGCGGACGCGGCTGAGCAGGGCCACAGCGAACAGGGTGAGGGCCAGGAAGAGCAGGGACCCGAGCACCGGGAAGGCACCCTGGCGGAGCTGCTCGTCGAAGACGAAGATGCCGAGCAGGACGCTGACGAGCGGGTCGACCGTCGCCGTGGCCGGCAGGCTGGCGGCGAGAGGTCCGGCCTGGAACGCCATCTGCGCCAGGAAGAGCCCGAGAGCCCCCGCCGCAACGAGCGCGTAGAGCTGCCAGCTGACGACGAGGGCCAGGAGACCGTGTTCGGCCACCTTCGTGCAGGCCTTGATGAGGGCTGCCGTGCCGGCATAGATCGTGCCAACCGCGACCCCGAGTAGCGCCGGGGCCAGGCGAAGGCGGACTGATAGGTGCGTGACGCGACGCGCGGCGACGACGCATGCGACGACGACGGCGAGTGAGAGCACGCCGGCCCACGCGGCGGACGGCCGGTCGGTCGGCCCGGGCTCGGCGCTCGCCGCGCCTGAGACGGCCAGGAAGCCGGCGACGGAGACCACGAGCACGGCGCCGAGCACAAGCTCCCGGCGGCTGATCCGGGTGCCGGCGATCCAGTGCGCGACCACGAGCGAGAAGAGCACCGCGCTGAGCAGGAGCGGCTGGACGACGGTCAGCGCACCGAGGTGCAGGGCGAGCACCTGGAGCCCCAAGCCGCCGACGTCGGCGAGGATGCCGCCCAGCCAGAGTGGGTGCCGCAGCGTCGACACGGCGAAGTCGCGCAGCTCACCGGCGCGGAAGTGCCTGACCCGTCCGACCGTCCCCGCGCTGCGGTGCTTGAGCGCGGTCGCCACCGAGAAGAAGGCCGCCGACCCCAGGGAGGCCCCGACGACGCCGACCAGGCTCACCCGGAGTTCCGCACCAGTCGGGAGCCGGATCGGGCACCGCGCAGCGGCTGGGCCAGCCGGGCAGCCTCGTATGCCGCGTCCGTGCGCGGCAGGAGCGCCGTCCACGACGCCGGGCAGTCGGTCGTCCGGTTGTGCTCGGCGATCCGTCGGCGCAGCCCAGGCTCGCGCACGAGGCGGACCACGGCGTCAACCATGTCGTCATCCGAGCCGCAGAGGAGGCCTTCGCGTCCGTGGCGGACGAACTCGCCGACTCCCCCGTTGGCCTTGGCCAGGACCGGCAGGCCCGCGCACCGGGCCTCCAGCGCCGCGATGCCGAAGGACTCGAGGTCGGCCGGAGCCAGGAACAGGTGCGAGGTCGCGAGCAACCGGCGCACCTCCCCCCGGTCGAGGCGGCCCTCCAGCGTGACGGCGTCGCCCATCCCGTGCCGGCGCACGTAGCGCTCCATCGCCGGGCGCTGCTGCCCTTCACCGGCGACGAGCAGCCTCAGCCGGGTCCCGTCGCCCATCCGGTCGAGCGTCTCCTGGGCCCGGCGCACGATGCGCAGCAGCGCCAGCGGACGCTTTCGCCGGGCCAGACGCATCACGGCGGCGAGGACCAGCTCGCCGGGCCGCTCGGACGCTGGAGGCAGACGCCAGACGTCCTGGTCGACGCCGTTGCCGAGGATCTGGATGGGGGTTCCGGCCGGGAGCAGCTGTCGCACCGGAGCCGCGGCCGCCTCGCTGACGGCCGACCACACGAGTGGCAGCCGTGACCACCCGCCGAGGGCGTCCATGGTGGCCATGATCGGCCGAACCCCGGCCCACATCGAGTGCACGGTGACCAGCGTCGGAATCCCCTCGCTCGCGGCGGCGCGCGCGACGAAGAACGCCAGCGGTGACGCGACCCCGAGGTGGGCGTGCACGACGTCGACGTCGAGGTCACGTAGCGTCCGAATCCCGGCCGGCACCGCCATGGGGTGCAGCGCGTGCGGCTGGCGCAGGTCAGCGGTGACCCGCCGCACGTCCGCGGCGGGTGGCCCTGGGGTGCTCGTGACGACCGTGACGTCGTGGCCGTTCTCCCGCTGGAGCCTCGTCAGGTCTTCGACGTGGGTCTCGATGCCCCCGAGGCGCGGCAGGTAGAAGTCGGTGACGTGTGCGACCCTCACGTCGGCGCGTGCAAAGACAGTCCCGCGGACACGGGATACCGCGGAGCAGGTCGGTGGCGCATGGCACAAGAGGGTACGTGGCGGGTTGCCCTGAGATGAACGGGAGGTGCCCGGGAGCGTCTCCGTGTCGCGGTGGCGGCCGCGCGTCGGGCTGGCGGCGGCGTCACAGTCGGGTCACTCCTCCAGAAGCTGGCGGGCGAGAGCGAGGATCACGGGGACGACGCTGGTGAGGCAGAAGGCCGGAAGGAAGGCGAGCCCGAGCGGCAGCACCATCCTCACCGCCACCCGCGCGGCGTCGATCTCGAGTTGAGCCAGCTCGCTCGCTCGCAGGTCGGCCGCACCGGCGGTGAGCGTGCCGGACGGCGCGACGCCGGCTCGAGTGGCGAGACGCAACGCCGTGCCGGCTCGCGCCCAGGCGGGGTGTGCGCACGCCCACGCCTCCCGTTCGGGAACGCCCCAGCGCAGGGCCGCCGCCACCATGCTCAGGTCGCGCGCCACCGCGCCGTCGGACGTGGCGGCCACCTCCTCGATCGCCTCGACGACGCCGCACCCGGACTGCAGGGCGAGCCCGAGCAGCACCATGCCCGCTGCCACGTCCTCAGTGGTCAGCACCGCGGGAGCGGAAGCGGGGCTCCGTGGCCCACGACCCGGGCCGCCCAAGAGGTCGGCCGCGGCATCCGACGCTCGCGCCCGGGGCCACAGAAGCATCCCGACGACGACCGCCGCGCAGCCGAGCAACAGGGTGGTCATGGTGGCTCTGGCGCGGGTCGGGCCACGGTCAGCGACCGCACCATCCGGGCACACCACCGTCGACCCACAGCGATCAGCAACACGCCGGCACCGACCGACAGGGCCGCGGCCGCATTCCCATAGAGCTGCGTCGGCGAGACCCCGAGCAGCAGCGCGACACCCGGTCCGGCCAGCGGGAGAAGGGTCAGCACCCACGTCGTCGCCCGGGGTCCGGCGAGGGCGATGGCGAGGCGACGCTGCCGTCCCAGCCGCTGGCGGACCAGCTCGGCTCCCAGCGCCACGGAGTCGGCCAGCGGTGCCCCGAGCGACTCCGACAGACACCAGGCCCGCCCTACGAGCGCCAGCTCCGGGGATGCGGCCCGCTCGGCGCGCGCGACCCAGATCGGGGCAAGGCGCTCGCCGAGGTCGGCGGCGGCCACGAGCTCGGTCACGATGTCGCGACCCGGGCCCGTGCCGGGAGCCTGGATGCAACGCAGGGCGGACGACGGGGGCAGCCCCGCCCGCAGCGCGGGTGCGAGTGCGTCGAGAAGCTCGAGCACGGCCCGCATCTCCTCGTCGGGACCGCGCCGTCCCCGCCACCACGTCCGGGCCGCTGCCCTTCCCCGGGCCACGCCTGCGCCGACCGCGGTCGGCGCAGGTGGAGCGGCGGCCCCGAGCAGCCGATGCGCGACCGCCTCGCCCCGACCGCGCCGCGCGGCCTGGTGGAGCCCGACGGCAAGCGCCACGATGAGGCCGGCGAGAGCTGCCCTCACACCGCCACGATCCCGTCGCCGCCGAGGAGTCCCGGCGGTCCCGGCGTCTCGTCCGGCAGCGCCAGCAGGGCACAGAGCCGGGGCCAGCCCGGGCCAAGGGTGCTGCGGAGGCCGTGCCCCTCGACCTGGCGTGGGTCCGGAGCTGCGGTCAGCGCGTCGACGATGCGGGGCCGCCCGGAGTCCGTCGGCGTCACCACGCCCACGGACCCGATGTGGCGGCCGAGCACGCCCGCGACGAGCCCTCGGCGCAGGTGGATGACGAGGGCGACGGCGCTCGTGAGCTGGGCGTGGACCGCCGTCGGCGACAGGTCGGCGAGCGCG
>JBBRZC010000192.1:0-6259 GCA_038237075.1 Actinomycetales bacterium | reverse complement strand
TGGCGCGGCGGGAGTCCCCGAGCCTCGGCGCCGGACACGTGCGGCTCGCGGTGGCGTTGACGGCGCAGATGCCGCACACGTACGCCGCGCTCGCGTCCGGGGTCCTGACGGAGTGGCGGGCCAACCTGATCGTGCGCGAGACCGCGGTCCTGACCGGTGAGCAGCGGACCGCGGTGGACGCACAGATCGCCGCCGCTGCCACCGACGGGGGGCTCGGGGATGAGCTGGGGATGCTCGGGGACCAGGAGCTGGTCCGGCGGGTCAAGGCCATCGCGTACCGGATCGACCCGACATCGGTCCTGGCCCGCAACGCCCACGCCCACGGGCAGCGGCGGGTCTCCCTCCGCCCCGCCCCCGACACGATGGCGTACCTGAGCGCGCTGCTGCCGGTGGCGCAGGCCGTCGCCGCGTACGCGTCCCTGACCGGGGCCGCGGAGCGCGCCCGCGCCGCCGGCGACCCCCGCAGCAAGGGGCAGGTGATGGCCGACACCCTCACCACCCGGGTCACCGGGCAGGCCACCGCGGACGCCGTCCCCGTGGAGGTCCAGGTCGTCATCACCGACCGGGCCCTGCTCGCCGGGGACCAGACCCCCGCCCAGATCCCCGGGTACGGCACCGTCCCCGCCGCCTTCGCCCGCACCCTCCTCACCCCCACCACCGGCGAGACCGATACTGCCGGCGGCACGACCGACACCGGTGGCGTGGCGGAGGCGGCGCGGGTCTGGCTGCGGCGCCTCTACACCCACCCCGTCACCGGAGCCCTGGTCGCCATGGACTCCACCCGCCGCCTCTTCGAGACCGCCCTACGCCGCTACCTGCTGACCCGAGACGCCGGGACCTGCCGCACCCCCGGGTGCGACGCCCCGATCCGCCACCTCGACCACATCATCGACCACGCCCGCGGCGGAGCCACCCACGCCGAGAACGGCCAAGGCCTCTGCGTGCGCTGCAACCACACCAAACAGAACCCCGGCTGGTCCGCCCGTACCACCCGAGCCGACATCCACGTCGGCGACGCGGACGCGGACGGAGGTGGGCGGCATACCGTCGTCACCACCACCCCCACCGGCCACACCTACCACTCCACCGCACCCCCGATCATCCCCGGACTGCCCCCCGAACCGGACAGCGACACCATCAGCCTCCTCGAACGCCACTTCACGCACCTGCTCGCCGCCTGAACCCGGCCTACGCGGAACGTGTTTGCCGGGCGACCAGTAGGACGGCTTCGTCGCCGACGCCGCCAAGCCCCTCCTCGACAAGCTCCGCCACGCCGCACCCTGAGGCCATGGGAGGCTGCGGAGATGACTCCTGACCGCGTCACCGACCAGCCGCTCCGAGCCCAGCTCGAGGCGTTCCTCGACGTGCACCGTGCAGAGCTCTCGGGCTGCCTGGACGGACTCACCGAGGAACAGGCCCGCCGCTCGCTTGTCCCGTCGCGGACCACGCTGCTGGGGCTGGTCAAGCACGCGACGTTCGTCGAGAAGGTCTGGTTCGACGAGGCGGTCACCGGCCGGTCACGCGACGAGATAGGCATCCCCGCCACGCCCGACGAGTCGTTCCTCCTGGGTGAGCACGACACCATCGAGAGCGTTGGGCGGGCCCACCGAGAAGCGTGTGCAGCCTCCCGGCAGGCGACGGCACCCCTGGATCTGGCCAAGATGGTCACCGGCAACCGCCGCGGCCCGCTCCCGCTGCGGTGGGTCTACCTCCACGTGCTGGGGGAGCTCGCCCAGCACTGCGGGCACGCCGACATCCTGCGCGAGCAGATCCGCGCCGACCAGCAGCCACGGGCCTGACCCCGTCGAGCCCCGCTCGGCGAGCGGTCACCGGTCGAGGCAGGTGCACACGCAGGCCCGGTTGCCCTCGGCGTCGGCGAGGACGACGAACGACGGGGCGTTCTCGGCGTCGACCACCCGGCCACCAGCGGCCACCGCTGCAGCGATCCGCTCCTCTGCGATGTCGTGCGGCACCCACAGGTCGATGTGGAAGCGCTGACGCGGCGTCTCATGGACGTCGGTGTCCTGGAACCACAGCAGCGGCACCCGTCCACTGGGGTCCACGACGTCGTCACCCGTGTGGGCGTCGGGGCTCCCCGTGAGCAGGGCCGCCCAGAACGGCCCGATCGCCGCGATGTCGGCGGAGTCCAGCGCGAGCTCGATCTCGGTCACGACGCTCGGGTCGGCGCCAAGACCCTGCTCACGCGCGATCTCGCTGATCCGCCGGGCGAGGTCGATATCGCGGGAGGTGATGGCGGAGACGTCGTGGCTGATCAGCTTCACGTCCACCCAGGGGTAGGTCAGGGCCACGTCCGGATGGTGGTCGGCGGCCTCGGCGGCCTCGGTGACGGCCGTGACGAACCTCAGCCCGGTGGCGAAGTCACCGGTGATGAACCTGGCGTGCAGGGCCTGGGCGAGCTTGCGCCAGTCGTCGAGGCCGGCATCGAGGATCTGCGCGATGGTGAGCTTCTCCATCGCGTCAGTATGCCGTGGCGAGGGTCGGTGAGCAGGTCGGCGACCTCGCGCAAGCCGGCCCGGACGGGGGACATTGGTCCCCGCAGACCTCCCGGACCTCAACCTACGCTCGCGTAAGTTACGTCTATATCTCGCCTGGAGGCAGATCCGTGTCCGCACCGCCTGCGCCGCCCCGCGACGCCCACCGCCCGCTCCCCATGGTCATCCAGGGGGGCATGGGCGTCGCCGTCTCGCCCTGGCAGCTGGCTAGGGCGGTCGCCCTCTGCGGCGAGCTCGGGGTCGTTTCCGGCACGGCGATCGACATCGTCGTCGCCCGGCGGCTCCAGGACGGCGACCGCGGAGGGCACGTCGTCCGGGCGCTCGAGCACTTCCCCGTCCCCGAGATCGCCCGACGCGTCACCAAGCGCTACCTGCGGCCCGCCGGCCGCGGCGGCACGGCATACACGCCGGTCCCTCGGCTGCGCGTGACGCCCCGCCCCGCCGACCTCGAGCTCATGGTCGTCGCCGGCTTCGTCGAGGTCTGGCTGGCCAAGGAAGGCCACGACGGGCTGGTGGGCGTCAACCTCCTCGAGAAAGTGCAGATGGCGACTGCCGCAACGGTTTACGGCACCATGCTCGCCGGGGTCGACTACGTCCTCATGGGTGCGGGCATCCCGACCGAGCTGCCCGTCCTGCTCGACCGGCTCGCCGCCCACGAGGTCGGACAGCTCGACGTGGACGTCCACGGAGGCACCAGGCCCCACATCACCACCCTCGACCCGGTGGCCATCACCGGCGGCGGGCTGCCGCCGCTGCGGCGCCCCCAGTTCCTCGCCATCGTCTCGGCAGACGTCCTGGCCGGCTACCTCGCGCGCGAGGACCGGACCCGCCCGGACGGCTACGTCATCGAGGGCCCGACCGCGGGCGGCCACAACGCGCCGCCGCGCGGGCGCCTGGTGCTCGACGACTCGGGTCAGCCGGTCTACGGCCCCCGCGACGACGCCAACCTCGCCAAGATCGCCAAGATCGGCCTCCCCTTCTGGCTCGCCGGCTCCGCCGGGACGCCCGAGCAGGTGCGCGACGCCCTCGCGCAGGGCGCGGCCGGGGTCCAGGTCGGGACCCTCTTCGCGCTCAGCGCGGAGTCGGGCTTCGACGACGCGCTGCGCGCCGACCTCCTGGCCCGGCTGGCGGCCGGCACCCTGGACGTCCGCACCGACCCGCTGGCCTCACCGACCGGCTTCCCCTTCAAGGTCGCCTCGCTCCCCGGCACCCTGTCCGACCCCGAGGTGTATGCCGCGCGGCCTCGCCTGTGCGACCTCGGCTACCTGCGCATCCCCTACGAGCGGGCCGGAGGTGCCGTGGGGTACCGCTGCCCCGCCGAGCCGGTCGACATCTACGTCCGCAAGGGCGGCGACGCGGCGGACACGGTGGGGCGCGCCTGCCTGTGCAACGCCCTCACTGCCACGGTGGATCTGGAGCAGACCCGTCGTGACGGCTACGTCGAGCCGGCCATCGTCACCCTCGGCACCGGACTCGAAGGTGCCGCCCGGCTGCTGGCCGAGCACCCGCGCGGATGGACCGCTGCCGAGGCCGTGGCCTGGCTACGTGCCGGGGTTGCGACAGCGACGGCGACAGCGACGCTGCCCTGACTGCTGCCGAACCCGTTATGGGTGCGACTCGGCGAGCCCTTCACGGCCCGACCCCAGCACGGTGATGGGCAGGAGCCTCTGGCCCGTGGGCCCGACCTCGATCCCGGTGCCCATCTGGGGGCAGACACCGCAGTCGAAGCACGGCGTCCACCGGCAGTCGTCGACCTCGGTCTCGTCGAGGGCCTCCTGCCAGTCCTGCCAGAGCCAGTCCTTGTCGAGACCGGAGTCGAGGTGGTCCCACGGCAGCACCTCGACCTCGTCGCGCTCCCTGGTGGTGAACCACGCGACGTCGACCCCGGCGGACCGCGCGTCCTGGGCGAACACCTGCTCGGCCTGGGTCATCCACCGCTCGTAGGAGAAGTGCTCGCTCCACCCGTCGAACCGGCCGCCGTCGCGCCAGACCGCCTCGATGACCGGGCCCACCCTCCGGTCGCCCCGGGACAGCAGGCCCTCGACGAGGCCGGGTTTCCCGTCGTGGTAGCGGAACCCGATCGACGAGGCGTAGCGCCGGTCGGCGCGGATCGCGTCGCGGAGCCGGGCGAGCCGCCCGTCAGTCTCCTCGACGCCGAGCTGGGCGCACCACTGGAAGGGAGTGTGCGGCTTGGGCACGAACCCGCCGATCGAGACGGTGCAGCGGATGTCACGCCGCCCTGAGACCTGACGGCCCGTCTCGATGACTCGCTTGGCCAGCTCGGCGATCTGGAGCACGTCCTCGTCCGTCTCGGTGGGCAGCCCGCACATGAAGTAGAGCTTGACCTGGCGCCAGCCGGCGCCGTAGGCCGCCGCGACCGTGGAGATGAGGTCGTCCTCGGTCACCATCTTGTTGATGACCTTGCGGATCCGCTCGGAGCCGCCCTCGGGGGCGAAGGTCAGCCCGGAGCGTCGCCCGTTGCGTGTCAGCTCGTTGGCGAGGTCGATGTTGAACGCGTCGACCCGGGTCGACGGCAGCGAGAGGCCAGTCTGGGTGCCCTCGTAGCGGTCCGCGAGGCCCTTGGTGATCTCGGCGATCTCGGAGTGGTCCGCGGACGACAGCGACAGCAGGCCGACCTCCTCGAATCCCGTTGCGGCGAGGCCGCGTTCGACCATCTCGCCGATCCCGGTGATGGACCGCTCGCGCACCGGCCGGGTGATCATGCCGGCCTGGCAGAACCGGCACCCGCGGGTGCAGCCGCGGAAGATCTCCACCGACATCCGCTCGTGCACCGACTCCGCCAGCGGCACGAGCGGCTGCTTGGGATAGGGCCAGGCGTCGAGGTCCATGACGGTGTGCTTGCTGACCCGCCACGGCACCCCGGCGAGTCCCGGCTTCGGGGCGACCCTCCTGATCCGGCCGTCGGGCAGGTAGTCGACGTCGTAGAGGGCTGGCACATAGACCCCGCCGGTGCGGGCCAGGCGCAGCAGCAGCTCGCCGCGCCCGCCGGGACGGCCCCGCGCCTTCCACGCGGTGATGATGTCGGTGATGGCGAGCACGGCCTGCTCCCCGTCGCCGATGACGGCGGCGTCGACGAAGTCGGCAACGGGTTCCGGGTTGAAGGCCGCGTGGCCGCCGGCGATCACGAGGGGGTCGTCGTCGGTGCGGTCCGCCGCGTGCAGCGGGATCCCGGCGAGGTCGAGGGCCGTGAGCATGTTGGTGTAGCCGAGCTCGGTCGAGAAGGAGACGCCGAGGACGTCGAAGTCGCGCACCGCGCGGTGGGCGTCGACGGTGAACTGGGGCACCCCCGACTGACGCATGAGGGCCTCGAGGTCCGGCCACACGGCATACGTGCGCTCGGCGAGGGCGTCCTCGCGCTCGTTGAGGACCTCGTAGAGGATCATCACGCCCTGGTTGGGGACGCCGACCTCGTAGGCGTCGGGATACATCAGCGCCCAGCGCACGGTGAGCTCCGCCCCGCCGGGGCCGACCCCGCCGCAGTTCCAGTCCTTGACCGTCGAGTTGAGCTCGCCGCCGACGTACTGGATCGGCTTCGACACCCGCTCGAGCAGCTGCTCGAGGGCTGGGAAGACGGACTCGCCAGCGATGCGGGTTGGGGGCATCGGCCCATCGTAGGCGGCGCCCGCACGGCGCATACTGGACAGGGTGCACGAGGAGCCCCGCCGGGGAGCCGCCGACGCCGAGACGGAGGCGGCGGTCGAGGCCGCGTTCGGCCTCAGCCCACG
>JBBRZC010000191.1:0-6268 GCA_038237075.1 Actinomycetales bacterium | reverse complement strand
GCACGACCCGTCCTCGTCGTCGACTTCGGGGCGCAGTACGCCCAGCTCATCGCCCGCCGGGTGCGCGAGGCGAAGGTCTACAGCGAGGTCGTCCCGCACACGACGCCCGTCGCCGACCTGCTCGCCCGCAACCCCGCGGCGGTCATCCTCTCGGGCGGTCCCTCCAGCGTGTATGCCGCAGGGGCACCGTCCCTCGACCCCGCCCTCCTGGCGGCCGGGGTCCCCGTCTTCGGCATGTGCTACGGGTTCCAGGCCATGGTGCAGGCGCTCGGCGGCACCGTGGCCCACACCGGGTCCGGTGAGTACGGCCACACGCCGGCGACGATCACCGACACCGCGTCGACGCTCTTTGCGGGGCAGCCGGCCGAGCAGTCCGTGTGGATGTCGCACGGCGACTCGGTGACCCGGGCGCCCGACGGCATGCGGGTGACGGCGTCCTCGGCGGGGGCGCCCGTCGCGGCGTTCGAGGACGACACGCGCCGCCTCTACGGCGTGCAGTGGCATCCCGAGGTGCTCCACTCGAAGCAGGGCCAGCGGGTCCTGGAGAGCTTCCTGCACACCGGCGCCGGCATCGCGCCCGACTGGACCCCCGCCAACGTCGTCGACGGGCTCGTCGAGGCGGTGCGCACCCAGGTCGGCTCTGGCCGGGTGCTCTGCGCGCTCTCCGGGGGCGTCGACTCGTCGGTGGCCGCAGCGCTCGTGCAGCGGGCCGTCGGCGACCAGCTGACCTGTGTCTTCGTCGACCACGGCCTGCTGCGCGAGGGTGAGGCGGAGCAGGTCGAGGAGGACTTCGTCGCGGCCACGGGGGTCCGGCTCGTCGTCGTCGACGCCCGGGCCCAGTTCCTCGACGCCCTCGCCGGCGTGTCCGACCCCGAGGAGAAGCGCAAGATCATCGGCGCGCAGTTCATCCGGGTCTTCGAGCAGGCGGCCCGCGACGTCGTCGGGCACGCCGACGCCGACGGCCACCCCGTGGAGTTCCTCGTGCAGGGCACGCTCTATCCCGACGTCGTCGAGTCCGGTGGCGGTGAGGGCGCGGCCAACATCAAGTCGCACCACAACGTCGGCGGCCTGCCCGACGACCTCCAGTTCACCCTCGTCGAGCCGCTGCGCGCGCTCTTCAAGGACGAGGTGCGCGCGGTCGGCCTCGAGCTCGGGGTGCCCGAGGCCATCGTCTGGCGACAGCCGTTCCCGGGGCCTGGGCTCGGGATCCGGATCGTCGGCGAGGTGACCGCCGAGCGGCTCGAGGTGCTGCGGCGCGCCGACGCGATCGCCCGCGCCGAGCTCACGGCCGCCGGTCTCGACCGCGAGGTCTGGCAGTGCCCCGTCGTGCTCCTGGCCGAGGTGCGCTCGGTCGGAGTCCAGGGCGACGGCCGCACCTACGGCCACCCCGTCGTCCTGCGTCCCGTCTCGTCGGAGGACGCGATGACGGCCGACTGGACCCGGGTTCCCTACGACGTGCTGGCCCGCATCTCGACCCGGATCACCAACGAGGTCCGCGAGGTCAACCGGGTCGTGCTCGACGTGACGAGCAAGCCGCCCGGGACGATCGAGTGGGAGTAGCCGCCGTCATGTGAGGCTGGCTCGGCCCTGTCGCACCAGTCACTTGAGTCACACGGGTCACTCTGGCGGCGATGAGTCCATCGATGCGCGCGCAGTCCATGGGATCCCATGGACTGCGCGCTCATCGGTGTCCGGGGCAGGCACGCACGGGGGTGGCTGTCCACAGGGGGCCGAGGTGTCGTCCCGTCGTCCACAGCGGGGCGCGGGCGGGTCGCGCCCCGGTGACGGCGGCGGTGAGGATTCTCGGATGAACGAGGTGCTCCGGGTGCGGTTGGCGGCGAACGGTGGCGTCGTCGACGCGTCCGAGCTCGCCCAGGCCGGGTACGACCGGCACGCCACCCGTGCCCTCGTCGCGCGCGGCGAGCTGCACCGCGTCCGCGCGGGTGCCTTCGTCGACGGTGCGGCCTTCCGGGTCGCCGGCCCGGCCGAGCGGCATACCCTCACCGCGCGGGCGGTCGTGCGTCGGCTCGACGGGTATGCCGTGTCGCACCTGTCCGCGGTCGTCCTCTGGGGGCTGCCGGTGGCCACCGAGGACCCCGGCGCAGCCCGGCTCGACGTCGTCCACGTCAGCCGCATCGGGGCCGGTCGGGCGAGGTTGGCGGGTGCCGTGCGGGTCCATCCCGCCGTCGGCTCGGAGGACGTCGTCCGGCACCGTGGAGTGCCGGTGGTGACCGTCGCAGCCGCGATCCTGCAGACGGCGGCGACGTCGATGCGCGCCGGACTCATCGCCGCCGACGCCGCGGTTCGCGAGGGACTGGTCTCCCGCGACGCCCTGGTGGACCTCGCCGAGCGTCGTGGGCTGGGGTTCGCCCCGCAGCGGGTGGCCTGCCTCGCGAGCGGGCTGTCGGAGTCGGCGGGCGAGTCCTGGACCCGCCTCGTCCTCTCGGGGCTCGGCTGGGAGCCGGAGCAGCAGGTCGAGATCAGGGACGGCGACGGGCGCTTCGTCGCGCGGGTCGACTTCCTCCTGCGCTCGGAGCGGGTCGTCATCGAGTTCGACGGGGCGGTGAAGTACGACGGGGCCGAGGGCCGGCTCGCCCTGGTGCGGGAGAAGCACCGCGAGGACGCGCTCCGGGCCCTCGGGTACCGCGTCGTCCGGCTCACCTGGGCCGACCTGCGTCGTCCGGAGCGGGTGGCTTCGCTGTTGCGGGCTGCGCTCGCCGCCTGAGCAGTCCCGGGAAGCGCTGGAGCGCGAGCGCCAGGGCGCCGGTGACAGCCGCGAGCGCCGAGTCCATGGGATCCCATGGACTCGGCGCTCAACGATGGAGCGCGAGGTGCTGGCGTGGCCCCTGTGACCAGGGTGGCGCCGGCGGGTGACGTGTCGGCCACGCCGTAGGGTTGGGGCGTGCTGAGAGCGGGCGTGCTGCGGACCACGGCGGCGATCGTCGCGGGCAAGGCGGCGCGGGTCGCAACCCGGGTGCGCGGCGGCGGCTCGGCGATGCCCGGACTCGTCGCGGAGCGCATCGACCCGCAGCTCCTCGCCCACGCCCTGGGCAGCGTGAAGGAGGGGATCGTCGTCGTCACAGGAACCAACGGCAAGACGACGACGACGAAGATGCTCGCCGCGCTGATGCGGGCTCACGGGAAGCGGGTCTTCACGAATCCGACGGGCAGCAACTTCACCCGTGGCGTCATCTCCTCGATGCTCGGCGACCTGCCCCTGTCCGGGAGCCTGCGCGCCGACGTCGCGATCCTCGAGCTCGACGAGTGGCACGCCCTCCAGTTCGCCAAGGTCGTCACGCCCACCCACGCACTGCTGCTCAACGTCGCCCGCGACCAGCTCGACCGCTTCGCCGAGATCGACACGACGGCACGGCTGCTCGGATCACTCGCGTCGTCCACGTCGACCGGGGTGGTCCTCAACCGGGACGACTCCTTCGTGGCCCGGATCCGGGCGCAGCTCGACCCCGGGGTCGACGTGTCCTACTTCGGCACCGACCCCGAGATCGCGGACACCCTGCCGTCGCTGAACGAGGCCGATGTCCGGTTCGACGACGACTTCGCGCCGCCGCACCCGACTCCGGCGGACGGGCTCCTGCACCCCCACGACGCCCGCCGGTTCTCGATGCGGTTCGGCGAGGAGAGCGTCGGCCCCGTCGAGCTGCGACAGCGCGGGCTGGCCGCGATGATCAACGCCACCGCGGCCGTCACGACCGCCCGGATGTTGCTCGGGGACGGGTTCCGCCCGGCGGCGGCGCTCGAGGCGCTGGCGCGGGTGACGCCGCCCTTCGGCCGGGGCGAGGTCATCGACGCCGGCGGTCACCCCCTGGAGCTCGTCCTCGTCAAGAACCCCGCGGGCTTCACCGTGGCCCTCGGCACCTACGGCACGGAGCCGGTGACGACGATGATCGCCATCAACGACGACTACGCCGACGGCCAGGACGTGTCGTGGCTCTATGACGTGAGCTTCGAGTCGCTGCGCGGGTCGGGCGTGGCCCTGACGTCGGGGGTGCGGGCCTACGACATGGCGCTCCGCCTGGACTACGACGACGTGCGGGTCGAGGGGATCATCCCCGACCTGGACGAGGCGCTGCAGACCTTCCTCACGGCATACCCGCGTCAGCCGCGGCGCGTCTTCTGCACCTACACGGCGATGATGCGGCTGCGTCGGCTGCTGGCCGCGCGCTACGGGCTGGCGGACTTCGGAGAAGAGTCAGCATGACGAGCAAGGGTTTGGTCAACCTCGTCCATCTCTACCCGCGAGAGATGTCGATCTACGGCGACCTCGGCAACACCCGGTGCCTCGCCGCGCGGATCCGCCGGCACGGCTACGAGGTGGCCGTCCACCAGCACCACCCCGGATCCACCCTGCCCGACGAGCCGCACCTCCTCATGGGCGGCGGCGGTCAGGACTCGGGGCAGTCACGCGTCCAGGACGACCTCGACGTCATCGCCGACCGGCTGCGGGGGCTCGCCTCCGACGGCGTCCCGATGATCATGATCTGCGGGATGTACCAGCTCTTCGGCAACGCCTTCGTCACCGTCGAGGGGCAGTCCCTGCCGGGGCTCGGCATCCTCGACGTGACGACGCGGGGCAACGCCACCCGGATGATCGGCGGCGTCGTCCTCGACACCGACTTCGGTGAGGTCGTCGGCTTCGAGAACCACTCCGGCTCGACCGTCCTCGGGGCGGGTCAGGCGGCGTTCGGCCGGGTCAGGGCGGGCAGCGGCAACAACGGGTCGGACGGGACCGAGGGCGCGGTCACGGGCAACGTCATCGGCTCCTACCTCCACGGCCCGATCCTGCCGGCCAACCCCCGCCTCGCCGACCACCTCGTGGCCACAGCCGCCGAGCTCGCGACGGGGCGGCCGTTCGAGCCCGGTGAGCTCGATGACGCGGTGGCCGACCAGGCCCGCACGCGGCAGGTGCGGCGGCTCGTCCGGGCCTGAACCGGGCGCACGGCCGGGGAGCCGCCCGGCATACCGCGTGAGCCCCAGGGAGCACTCCAGCCCCCCAGCGCTCCACCGTTGAGCGCGCAGTCCACGGGATCCCATGGACTCGGCGCTCGCGGCTGCCCGGCTGCCCCTGCCCCTGCCGCGTCGGCCGCCAGTCCACCCCGACTGTCTATGCCGGCAGCGCTCGCTCGTCGACGCGGACCGTGCGGCCGTCGGGGGGCGTCGCCTTCGGGCTCACGGCCCAGGCCAGCCAGCCGAGGGCGCCGAGAGGGACCTCGAAGAAGTGGACGTAGAGCGAGTAGAGGACCACGCCCGCGGTCGCCTGGGCCGGGTCGGCTCCCCACCCGACGAGCAGGGCTGCGACACCGGTCTCCGAGATGCCGACCCCGCCGGGGGTGACGCCCACGCTCGTGAGCAGCCGGCTCAAGGCGAAGGCGAAGAACATGAACGCGAAGGGCAGCTGCACCCCGACGGTGTTGAGACAGAACCAGAAGAGCAGGTAGTTCATTGTGAAGAAGCCCACCATCCCGAAGGTCATCGCGAGCGAGCCGCTGCGCACGACCGAGATCGTCTGGCGGCGCTGCACGAGGACGTGCCGGGTCAGGCTCACCTCGGCGCGGCGGACCATCGGGAACGACCGTAGGAACCCCTGGACGAAGCCGGCGACCCGGAAGGCCGAGCGCTCGGAGACGAGCATGGTGACGAACAGGCCAAGAAGGAGTATGCCGCCGATGGCGCCCACCGTGGCGGCCCGCATCACCGACGGGTTGAGGTCGCCGGCTCCGAGGAGCATGGCGACGATGCCGACGATGGGCAGCAGCAGCCGCGCCATGATGTTCCACACACCGGTGACGATGATCGACGTCGAGATGTCGCGCCGGGTGAAGCCCCATGACCGCAGCTGCTTGTAGGTGGCCGCCACTCCGGCCGCGCCGCCGGCAGGCAGGAGGTTGCCGACCGCGGACCCCGACAGGTTGACGATGAGCGCCTGGAGGTGGCCGAGGCGCGGGAGGGACCCGGTGAAGGTGAAGGTGTAGAGCCAAAGTCCCGACATCATGATGAGCATGAGGCCGACGGCCGTGGTCGACGGGGTGGCGCGGAGCACCTCCCACACGGCACCCCACGACGTGTGGGCGAAGTGCGGCAGAGCCCAGCCGAGCAGCCCGACTGCGAGTCCGAGCCCGAAGAGGACCTGGGCCCAGCGCCGCCAGCGCGCCGCGCGGGGAGCCGTCGAGTCGGGAGCCGTCGAGTCGGGAGCCGTCGAGTCGGGAGCCGTCGAGTCGGGAGCCGTCGAGTCGGGAGCCGTCGAGTCGGG
>JBBRZC010000190.1:0-6330 GCA_038237075.1 Actinomycetales bacterium | reverse complement strand
GCGGGGCGGCTCTGGGAACGCCGGCCCGTGGACCAGGACGGGCTCGTCGTCAGGCTCGGAGCGGGTCGGTGCCCGGCTCGCGTCCGGGTCACGGGGAGCAGCGCCCCTGACCAGGTGGTTCTCGACGACGTCCCCGTCACCAGCGACCTGCGCCGCCTCGGCGTCCTCGGAGTCGCGGGGCCACGCGCCCTCGTCCTCGGTAGCGCCCGCAGCATCGTCGCCCAGCTCGCCACCTGGCACTCACCCCTCGACCTGCGTGTCAGCGTGCTCATGGACGACCCCGCGGCAGGCGAGGACTGGGCCTGGGTCAGACTGCTGCCACACGCCGGCGCGACGGCAACCGCACCGGCTCGCGACCGGTCGAGAAGCCTTCCCGACCTCGCGGCTCACTCGGGCGACGACGCACTGACGAGGTCCGTGGCCGAGCTGGTCGAGGCCGTCAGGGAGCGTGAGACGAGACCGGTCGGCGACCGCCCGCCCCGCCGACCCCACCTCGTCGTCCTGGTCGACGGTGCCGCCAGGCTTCGGACGGTGCCCGGGCTGAGCGCCGTCCTCGACCGGGGACCGGCCGTGGACATCCACGTCCTCGCGCTCGACACCACCCGTGAGCGCCTGCCGGTGGAGGCCAAGGGGGTCCTCAGCCTCGTCTCGGCGACCTCCGCGTGGCTGGAGCTCGCCGAGGCCACGGGGCCCCAAGCCCCTGCCGAGCCCCAGCTCCCTGGCGAGCCCCAGCCCTGCAGCGAGCCCCAGCTCCCCGGCGAGCCCCAGCCCCGCGGCGAGCCTGCGGTCCGCGCGGCATACCCGCGGGTCGGGCAGGCGCTGACCCCTGACACCCCCGGCCCGTCCTGGGGCGAGAGGGTCGGCCGGGCCCTCGCGCCGCTGCGTGACGCCACGCCCGGCCAGGCGGACGAACGGCTGCCGAGGACGGTGCGGCTGCTGGACCTCCTCCCGCCCGGAGTCGTGGACCCTGACGCCCTGGCCGAGATCTGGCGGCGCACACCGGCGAGCACCGTGGCGACCCTCGGGCTCGGCGCCGACGGCCCGCTGGCCGTCGACCTGCGCCTCGACGGACCGCACGCCCTCGTCGCAGGCACCACCGGAGCAGGCAAGTCCGAGCTGCTCCAGACCCTCATCGCCTCCCTCGCCGTCGCCAACCAGCCGGACGAGCTGGCCCTGGTCCTCGTCGACTACAAGGGCGGCGCCGCCTTCCGCGAGTGCGCAGCCCTGCCGCACACCGTCGGCGTCGTCACGGACCTCGACGAGCACCTCACGGAGCGGGCGCTGACCTCCCTCGGCGCCGAGCTGCGCCGTCGCGAGCGGCTGCTGGCCGAGGCCGGCGCGGTCGACATCGACGACTACCGCTGCCGGGCCCCCAGCGCCGGCAGCACCCTCATCCCCCGCCTCCTCATCGTCATCGACGAGTTCCGGGTCCTGGCGGAGGAGCTGCCCGACTTCGTCCACGGGCTGGTCCGGCTCGCGGCAGTGGGTCGCTCGCTCGGAGTCCACCTCGTCCTCGCCACCCAGCGGCCGGGCGGGATCGTCTCGCCCGAGATCCGGGCCAACGTCAGCCTCCGGATCGCCTTGCGCGTTCGTGACCGCGCCGACTCCACCGACGTCGTCGACGCGCCTGATGCGGCCTCGATCCCTGCCCGGACCCCCGGACGCGCCCTGCTGCGGGGGGCCGCGACCCCGCTCACGGCCTTCCAGACGGCGCGGGTCACCGGCTGCGCCCCGCCCAGCCGGCGCGTCACGGTGACCCGATGGCCTGCCGGGTCCGAGCGTGCGCCGGGCCCGGCACGGCATACCGACGCCCCGGCGGGCACCCGCAGCGACCTGGGCGACGTGGTGGCCGCGGCGCGGGCAGCCGCCGAGCGGAACGGCATCCGTCCTCCCGCCCCGCCCTGGCTGCCTCCGCTTCCCGACCTCGTCCCCCTCGAGACGCTCGCGGCCATGGCCGGCGCGGTCACACTGGGCCTCCGCGACGACCCCGCGCTCCAGTCGCAGACGCCAGCCACCTGGGACCTCGACGAGGGCGGCCACCTCGGCATCGCCGGAGGTCCGCGCAGCGGGCGCAGCACCGCGCTGCGCACCGTGGCCGGTGCCCTCACCGGCACGCTGGGGCCGGAAGACCTCCACCTGTATGCCGTGGGGGCCGGACTGGGCTCTGCCCTCGCCGGGCTGCCCCACCTGGCCGCGGCGGCGGACGCCGACGACACCGCGTTCGTCGACCTTGTCGTGACCCGGCTCCGGGCCCTCGTCCGGGAGCGGCAGCAGCACCTCGCCTCCGCCGGGGCGACGACCCTGCGCGAACACCGCGAGCGTGCCGCGGCTGCGGGGTCGGACCCCCTCCCCTGGCTCGTGCTGCTCGTCGACGGCTGGGAGTCTCTCGCGCAGTCCCTGGCCACCGTCGACCACGGGGCCCGGGTCCAGGACCTCCTCGCGCTCCTGCGCGAGGGGACCGCCTCCGGCTTGCGCGTGGCCCTGAGCGGCGAGCGGGCCGTCCTCTCCGGTCCGCTCCCGGCGCTGCTCGGCACCCGCCTGGTGCTGCGCGTCAGCGACCCTCTCGAGCTGGCCCTGGCGGGCATCCCGGCCCGGGCGGTGCCCCGCCGCCAGCCGCCCGGGCGGGCGGTGGACCTGCGCACCCTCCACGAGGTCCAGCTGGCGCTTCTCGGTGACGACCCGGCACCGGCCGCCCAGGCGGCCCGGTTGGCACTGCTCGCCCGGCGGCACACCGGGGTCCACGTCGCCGCCGGGCGCCTGCCGCGACCGGTGCTGGCGCTGCCCACGCTGGTTCGCCGTCCGGCCGTGACGGGCGGCACCAGGGAGCTCGCTGTCGTGGGCGTGAGCGAGGGGGACCTCGCACCGGTGGGCCTGCGCCCCGGGCGCGGGCACCGTCGGGTCGTCGTCGTCGGGCCCGCGCGCAGCGGCCGCACGACGGCGCTGTCGACCCTGGCCGGCAGCCTGCTGGCGTGCGGGCACCCCGTCGCCGTGATCGGCCGCGAACTGGCCGAGCTCTGCGGCCGGCTGACCGTCGACGCCTTCGCGCCGCAGGCGCGGGACGGGCTGATCGGCCTGCGGCAGGAGCACCCCGACCTCGCCCTGCTCGTCGACGACGCGGAGCGCATCGTCGGCACGCCGGTCGAGGCCGTGGTCCGAGAGATCGCCCGGCGGGTCGACGAGGACGGCGGGGTGCTCGTCGTGGCGACGTCCGCCGCCGGGGTGGGGGCCTTCGGCACCGTCCCCGCGGAGCTGGCCCGGGCCCGGACGGGGGTCCTGCTCAGCCCGGCTGCCCAGGACGGTGAGGCGTTCGGCGTGCGGCTCACCGGGGTGCCGGGTGCCCGGGTCCCCGGTCGCGGCCTGCTCGTGCGGGACGGGGAGGTGGTGCGCGTCCAGGTCGCCCTCCCCGACTGACAGCCGCTCAGGACATGGTGAGGACGACCTTGCCGAAGACGTCGCCGTCGACGATCCGCGCGAAGCCGTCCCGGGCGTCAGCCAGCGGCACGACCGAGTCCACGACTGGCTCGATCCCGCGCTGCGCGACGAACGTCACCAGCCGCTCGAGCTCGGCCCGCGACCCCATCGTCGAGCCGATGACCCGCAGCTGCTTGAAGAAGATCTTCGTCAGCTCGGCCTTGGCCGGCGCGTCACCCGACGTGGCACCGCAGATGACGATGGACCCGCCGGGGTTGAGCGCGTTGACCGAATGCGACCACGTCGCGGCGCCGACCGTCTCCATCACGGCGTCGACCCGCTGCGGCAGCCGCTCCCCCGACGCGAACGCACGGTCCGCCCCGACCTCCAGGGCCCGTGCCCCCTTGGCCTCGTCACGGCTCGTCACCCACATCCGGTACCCCGCTGCCGCGCCGAGCTGGACCAGCGCCGTCGCGACCCCGCCGCCCGCGCCCTGCACGAGGACGGTCGCCCCGGGCGTGACGCCCGCGTTGGTGAAGAGCATCCGGTATGCCGTGAGCCACGCCGTCGAGAGGCAGGCGGCGGTCTCCCACGACATCCCGTCGGGCTTGGGGACGAGGTTGCCGGTGGGCACGCTCACCCGTTGCGCCAGCGTCCCGTCGTGGACCTCGGAGAGGAGCGACCGCCTCGGGTCGAGCGTCTCGTCGCCGGTCCACCCGTCGCTGGCGACGACCGCGTGGATGACGACCTCGCGGCCGTCCGCGTCGACTCCGGCCCCGTCGCACCCGAGGACCATGGGCAGCCGGTTGGCCGGCAGCCCGACCCCGCGCAGCGACCACACGTCGTGGTGGTTCAGGCCCGCCGCGCGCAGCGAGACCGTCGTCCAGCCCGGGCGGTCCGTCGGATCGGGCCGCTCCCCGACCTCGAGGCCGCTGAGCGGGTCCTGGGCGTCGATCCGGGCGGCGTAGGCGGCGAGCATCCCCTCACCCTACTGAGCGCCGCGGGTTCGGACTGCGACGGCCGCTCAGGCGTCGCGGGTCGGCTGGGCACCGTGGACGACCCGGCTCACCCGCCGGGACAGCTGGTAGCGAGCCCAGAGCCCCACGCGCAGGACGAGCCGGACCGGCAGCCACCGCGGCCCGGCATACCGGCGGGCGAGGTAGCGGTAGGCGCTGTCATGGTGCGCCCGCGACATCATGGTGGGGTGGCGTGATGTCGCCTGCCCGCCGTGGTGCTCGACGGTCGCCGACGGCGCGTAGACGACGTCCCAGCCCGCCTTGGCAAGCCGCTCGCAGAGGTCGGTGTCCTCGAGGTACATGAAGAAGCCCTCGTCGAAGCCGCCGACCTGCTCGAACGCCTCGCGCCGCACGAGCAGGCAGGCACCCGAGAGCCAGCCGGTGCGCCCCTCGTGCGGGTCCTCACGCTCGCGCCGGTAGCCGGCGGTCCACGGGTTGCGCGGCCAGATCCAGCCGAACACCGCGTGCCCGATGCCTCGCCCGAGCGAGGGGAGCTCGCGCGCCGAGGGATAGAGCCGGCCGTCCGCGGTGAGGATCCGCGGGCCCAGCACCCCGGCCCGGGGCCACCGCGCGGCCACCTCGAAGAGGGTGTCGATGGCGCCGGGCCGGAAGGTCATGTCGGGGTTGGCGATGAGGACCCACGGCTCGTCTGACCCGGCGACCCCGACGTTGGCGGCGCGCCCGTAGCCGAGGTTGGCGCCGGCCTCGACGAGGTCGATGTCGGGGCGCGCCGCAGCGTAGGCCACGGTGCCGTCGGTCGACCCGTTGTCGACGACGGTGACGGTCACCGGCTGCGTCGACGCGGCGGGGACCGACGCCATGAAGTCCGCGAGGAAGTCGCCCGGAGAGTAGGTCACGACGACGAGACGCAGCCTCGCCCCCGCGCGCTCGGGCCGCTCGCCCTGCGCGCTCACGCCCTGCGCGCTCACGCCGCGACGACCTTCTCGAAGACGGCGAGGTGGCCGGCCGCGCTGGCCGCCCAGGTGAACCGGGCCGCCCGCTCGATGCCGGCGACCGCGAGGCGCTTGCGCTCCACGGGGTCGTCGAGCAGGGTCGCCAGCGCCACCGCGACGTCGGCCGCGTCGGGGCTGCTTGCGTAGGCAACCGCGTCGCCGCCGACCTCGGGCAGCGAGAGCCGGCGCGTGGTCAGCACCGCGGCCCCGCAGGCCATCGCCTCGAGCACCGGCAGCCCGAACCCCTCGCCGAACGCCGGGTAGGCGACGACGTCGGCGCCGCCGAGCAGGGCCGGCACGAGCCCGTCGGGCACGAACCCGGGCCGCAGCACGCGCAGGCCCCCGCCGGCCTGCACGACCTCGGCGAGCGCCGCGTCGACGCCGGTGTCCCAGCCTCTGCCGCCGGCGAGCACGAGCGGCGGCGGGGCGGCGCGCCCGGCGCACGCCGCGGCATACGCCCGGAGCAGCGCAGGCACGTTCTTGCGCGGCTCGAGCGTGCCGAGGAAGGCGAGGTATGCCGTGCCCGGCTCGAGTCCCAGCCACGCCCGCACCTCGCCGACCTCCGCGTCGGTCGGCGGCCGGAACCGGTCCTGGTCCACGCCGTGCGGGACCACCGTGAGGTGCACGGGGTCGACTCCGGTGTGCCGGATGACCTCGTCCTTGGTGGCCTGGCTCGGCACGACGAGCGCGTCCGCGCGCCGCGTCGCGAGCGTCGTCCACTGCCGGAAGAAGCGCGCCTTGACCCCGAGGTGCAGGTCCGGGTCGCTGAAGAAGGTGGCGTCGTGGAGGGTGACCACCTGCCGCGTGGCCGCCGCGAGACCCGAGGCCAGCGGCATCGTGTAGTGCGGCGAGTGCAGGACGTCGGGCCGCACCCGTCGGACGAGGAGCGGCAGGCCGGCCTGCTCCCAAGCCAGCCGCGGCACCGGGTGCGCGGCCCACCCGGGCGCGAG
>JBBRZC010000189.1:0-6355 GCA_038237075.1 Actinomycetales bacterium | reverse complement strand
CCCGAGGAGCCACCCGCGCGCGCGACGACGAGCTCCCCGAGCTGCGCGAAGGAGGCCGGACCAACCGGCCCCCAGCCATCATGCGGCGCGTGAGTCGCGGACCGCCGCTCCCTGAGCCGCCAGCTCGGCCCGGCGCCTCGTCTCGCGCTCGTGGCCAGCCGGGCTCCCACGCGACGAAACGGCATACCGGGTTGGCGCCCTGGCCCCGCGGCCGGGCACGTCAGTCCCTGGGCAGGTGCCAGGTGTGGACCGGGGCGTTCTCGTGCATGTTCTCCGTGTAGGCGACGAGCATCTGCCGCAGGGCCTCCGGGCGCTCGATACCGCGCCGCTCGAGGCGACGGACCGCCTCGACCTGCCACGAGGCGCCGTTGACGCCGCTGAGGCAGCGGCCCTCGATCACGGACAGGTAGCGGTCGCGGACCTCGGCGGCGACGCCCCAGTGGGTCAGGCCCTCGTAGGCGAGCGGGAGGAGGTGGCGCAGGACCAGCTCGGTGGCCGGCACCTCGCCGCGCTGGGGCCAGTAGAGCCGGGCGTCGATGCCGTCACGGGCACCGTCGAAGAAGTTGTCCTCGGCGGCGACGAAGCTCATCTTCGTCCACGCGGGGCGGTCCTCCTGGGCGAGCGTCCGCAGCGCTCCGTAGTAGAAGGCGGAGTTCGCCATGATGTCGATGATGCTCGGGCCGGCGGGCAGCACCCGGTTCTCGACGCGCAGGTGCGGTCGACCCCCGACGATGTCGTAGATCGGCCGGTTCCACCGGTAGACGGTGCCGTTGTGCAGGCGCAGCTCCGCGAGCTGGGGCACCCCACCGGCCTCGATGACGGCGAGCGGGTCCTCCCCGGAGATCTCCGGCAGGAGAGCCGGGAAGTAGCGGACGTTCTCCTCGAAGAGGTCGAAGATCGAGGTGATCCAGCGCTCGCCGAAGAACACCCGCGGGCGCACACCCTGGTTCTTCAGCTCGATCGAGCGGGTGTCCGCGGCCTGGCTGAAGAGCTCGATGCGGGTCTCGTGCCAGAGCTGCTTGCCGAAGAAGTACGGGCTGTTGGCGCCCATCGCGAGCTGGGGACCGGCGAGCACCTGGGCGGCGTTCCAGTACGCGGCGAACTGGTCCGGGGCGACCTGCAGGTGCAGCTGGATCGACGTGCACGCGGACTCGGGCGCGAGGGAGTCCGCGAACCGGTTCAGCCGCTCGCCATCCGGTCCCTCGATGTCGAGGTGGATGTCCTCTCCGCGGGCGGCGAGGACCGCGTCGTTGAGGGCCTGGTAGCGCGTGTTGGCGCTCATCCAGTCACCCTCGAAGTGCTCGGGCATCACCGTGGGGAGGATCCCGATCATGACGATGTGGGAGTCGACCTCGTTCGCGCGGCGCTCCGCCTCGTTGAGGGAGGCGCGCAGGTGGTTCTCGAGCTCGAGGGCCGAGGTGCCCGGCAGCGGCCTCGGCGTGACATTGAACTCGATGTTGTAGCGCGCCAGCTCGGTCTGGTAGTCCGGGTTCTCGATGGCCGCGAGGACCTCGGCGTTGTCCATCTTCGGCTGGTAGTCGGCGTCGACCAGGTTGAGCTCGATCTCCATCCCGGTCATCTGCCGGTCGAACTCGAACTGGCTGTGGGTGAGCATCCGTTCGAAGACGTCCAGGCTGAGCCGCACCTTCTCGCGGTACTGCTGGCGCTGTTCCCTGGTGTAGCTGGCGGCGGCCACCTCGGTTCCCATGACGGGGAGCGTATGCCGTGGGCTCCCCTGCCGCGACGGTTGGTCCGGGATCTGTCGTGACGCGCCACGACAGGTCCCGGACTCTGTCGGTGCCCCGACCTAGCCTCGGGTCGTGCGGTTCATCCACACCTCCGACTGGCACCTGGGGCGTTCGTTCCACCAGGTGGGGCTGCTCGACGCCCAGGCGGGCTGTCTCGACCACCTCGTCGAGACGGTGCGCGGCGAGGGCGTCGACGCGGTGCTCGTCTCCGGAGACGTCTACGACCGCGCGCTCCCCTCCCCCGACACGGTGACGCTCCTCTCCGAGACGGTGACCCGGATCATCGACGCCGGCGCCGTCGTGGTGCTCTCGTCGGGCAACCACGACTCGGCGATCCGGCTCGGCTTCGCGTCGGAGCTGCTGTCCCGCGCGGGTCTGCACATCCGGTCCGCGGTCGCCTCGGTCGGTGTGCCGGTGCTCGTGGGCGGGGTGGCCGTCCACGCCCTGCCCTACCTCGAGCCGTCGACGACCGCCGGGCCGCTCGGGTCTGTCGAGCGCACCCACGCCGGGGTCCTCCGGGCGGCGATGGAGCGCGTCGAGACCGACCTGGCGCGTCGCGCCGGCCCCTCGGTGGTCATGGCGCACGCCTTCGTCACCGGCGGCGCGACGAGCGAGTCCGAGCGCGACATCGCCGTCGGTGGCGTCAGCGCCGTGCACCCCGACGTCTTCGCCGCCGCCGACTACGTCGCCCTCGGCCACCTCCACGGGGCCCAGCAGCTGGGCGAGCGGGTCCACTACTCGGGGTCGCCGGTCGCCATGTCCTTCAGCGAGCACCGGCACACCAAGGGCAGCTGGCTGGTCGAGCTCGGCGAGCGCGCCGGTTCCGCGCCGCGGACCGCCTTCGTCGAGGCGCCGGTCGAGCGGGCGCTGCGGCTGCTCCGGGGCACCCTCGATGACCTCCTCGGTGACCCGGGGCTGGCCGGTGCCGAGACGGCATACTGCCAGGTCACCCTCACCGACGCGGTCCGGCCGCTCGGCGCGATGGACCGGCTGCGCCGGCGGTTCCCGCACACCCTGGTGCTCCAGTTCGACCCGCAGGGGGCGGTGACCTCGATGAGCACGTATGCCGCGGCGCTCGGCCGCCGCACCGACGACCTCGACGTGTGCTGCGACTTCCTCGGGCACGTGCGCGGCGGGCACCCCGCGTCGGGCGAGGAGCGGAGCCTGCTGCGCGAGGCGCTCGAGGCGTCGCGGGTGGAGCGCGCCCGGCGCGCCGACGAGCTCGGTGCGGTGCTGCCGGGTCTCGACGACGACGCACTGCGCGAGATGGGGGTCGCGTGAGGCTCCACCGGCTCAGTGTCACCGCCTTCGGACCGTTCGCCGACACGGTCGAGGTGGACTTCGACGCGGTCGGGCGGGCGGGCCTGTTCCTCATCCAGGGGCCGACCGGGGCGGGCAAGACGAGCCTGCTCGACGCCATCGCCTTCGCCCTGTATGCCGGGGTACCCGGGGCCAGACCCGGGGGCCGGGCCCTGCGCAGCGACCACGCCGGCCGCGATGCCGTGCCGTCGGTCACCGTCGACTTCAGCACCGGGACGCGCCGGATGAGGGTGATGCGTTCCCCCGAGTTCCTGAGGCCCAAGAGGCGGGGAGAGGGCGAGACCCGCACCCCCGCCAAGGTCGTCCTCGAGGAGCAGGTGCGCGGCCACTGGGTCGTGCGCAGCACCCGGGCCGACGAGGTCGGCGAGGTCGTCACCGACCTCCTGGGGATGGGTCTCGAGCAGTTCAGCAAGGTCGTCCTGCTGCCTCAGGGTGAGTTCGCCGCGTTCCTGCGGGCCACCGCCGACGAGCGCCGGGCGCTGCTCGAGCGGCTCTTCGACATCTCGACGTACACGGGGGTCGAGGGCTGGCTCGTCGAGCAGCGGCGCGAGCGCGCGGCGGTCGTGGCGCAGTCGCAGTCGCTGCTCGGCACCGACCTCGCCCGGCTGGAGGACGTCCTCGCCCAGGTGCCGAGCGAGGTCCTCGGCGACGCGGTCGACTGGCCCGCCCTGCCCCTGGAGCAGCTGCCTTCCACGCTCCTCGCGGTCGCGAGCACGCTCGAGGCGCACGCCGGGGCGATGCTGACGGCGCTCGACGCGGCGGATCTGCAAGCCGCCGCCACCGAGGCTCACCGGCTCCACGTCGACCAGGTCGCGGAGCGGCAGCGCAGGGGGCTGGAGGCTCGAGCGGGGTTGGCCCGGCTCGATGCCTCGGCGGCCGCGCATTCGTCAGCCTTGGCGCGGGTCGAGGCGGCGACCCGGGCCGAGGTGGTCTCGGGCGACCTGCGCGCCCTGGCACGCAGCACGGACCGGGTCGACGCCATGCGGAGCAACCTCTTCTCGGCGCGGGCCGCCGTGGCCACGGCCGGTCTTCCCGAGGCGGATCCTGAGACGGTCGACGGCTGGCTCACGGTGATGACCTGGCACGGAGCGCCGCTCGCGGACGCCGCCCGTGCCGAGCGTGGCCTGGCTGAGAGTCAGGCCCGGGCCAAGGAGCTGGGCAGGGCCCTCGACGTGGCCCGTCGCCGGTTGGACGAGAGCCGGGGACGGAGCACGGCGCAGGAGGAGGTCCTGGCTGCGGCGACGCTCGCGCAGGAGGGGGCCGAGGCCGCGCGTCTGCGCGTGGAACGGGCCGTGCGTGTCCTCGACGGCGTCACCCGGCTCCACTGTCTGCGCACCGATCTCGACCGGGCCGGGGCTGAGTCGCGAGACGTCGCCGACCTGCTCCGGTCGGCCCGCGACGTCGAGCAGGACGCCCGCGCCGACCACCAGCTGCTGCAGCAGGCCCGGCTCGACGCGATGGCGGGTGAGCTGGCCGGCACGCTCGCCGACGGGGAGCCCTGCGTCGTCTGCGGCTCGACCACCCATCCGGCTCCCGCCTCGGTCGCCGACGTCGTGGCGGCGTCGGACGTCGCCGCCGCGGAGGCGGTGTGGCACGGGCGACTCGCGCAGACCTTGGCGCTGTTGGCAAGGCTCGCCGCCTTGGAGCAGGTCGTGGCGACCCGGACCGCCGACCTCGTTGCGGCCGCTCGTGAGCAGCATCCCGTGGTCGTTGAGCCGATCAGGCTGGATGCCGAGGAGCTGTGCGCGACGGTGCTGGCGCTCCGGCTCGCTGCGGCCCGCGAGGAGGTCGCTACAGCACGGGCCGAGGCGCGTCGCCTGGTGGGCGCGGCTGCGGATGCCGAGACGGCGCGCCGCGAACACGAGCGGCTGACCGCCGAGCTCGGTGAGCTCGCCACCGGGATCGTGGCCGCGGCAGCCACCCTCCAGGAGGTCTTCGACCAAGCGACCGCGACCGCCGAGGAGCGGGACTCGCTGCTGCTCGAGCACGAGGCGGCCTGCCCCTGCGCGATCGCGGGTATCTCGCGGGCCGACGCCGTTTCGAGGGCTGGCGGTGGCTACCGGGTTGATGCCGGGTCGCAGGTTTACGACGAGCGCGGCTCACCCACCGGCATCGACGTCGGGGAGCCGCGAGACCGGCATACTCGGGTGGCGTCCGACGTCCAGCGGCTGCGTGACCTGCTGCGCACCGAGGCCGATCTCGTGGAGGAACACGGTGTCATCGCCTCCACGACTGCGGAAGCCCTGCGTGGCAACGGTTTCGCCACGGTCACAGCGGCCCGGACCGCGACGCTCGACCCGGCCGAGATGCGTGAGCTGCGCCTTGGGCTCAAGGACGCCGACGACAGCCGAGCCTCGGCGACGGCGACGCTCTCGGACGACGCGGTCCGCGCGGCGCTGGAGTGCGACCCCGTCGACGTCGAGGCTGCTGCGGCCGCGGCGCGGGCGGCGCGCGCTCAGCTTCGCGAGGCACAGCAGGAGCAGACCCGGGCCAAGACCTCGGCACGGTCGTTCGCGTCGATCGCGGGCCTGGTCGCCGAGCGCGCGGCCTTGCTGGGCCCCCTCACCCGGGCTGCCGACGAGGTCGCGCAGGTCGCCGACACGGTCGCCGGTGTCGGCCCCCACAACACGATGCGGATGCGGTTGACCTCCTTCGTCCTGGCGGCGCGCCTCGAGAAGGTCGCCGCGCTGGCCAACGAGCGGCTGCAGATCATGGGCGACGGCCGCTACGAGCTGGCCCACTCCGACGACCTCGCCGCTGGGGGCCGCCGCAGCGGACTCGGCCTCGTCGTCCGCGACCAGTGGACCGGGCAGGTGCGCGACACCGCCTCACTTTCGGGGGGCGAGTCGTTCATGGCTTCCCTCGCTCTGGCGCTCGGACTCGCTGACGCCGTGCGGGAGGAGGCCGGTGGCTTCGACCTGCAGACGCTCTTCATCGACGAGGGCTTCGGCACGCTCGATGACGAGAGTCTCGAGCAGGTGCTGTCCGTCCTCGATGGCCTGCGCGACGGGGGTCGTGCCGTCGGCGTGGTCAGCCATGTCAGTGACCTGCGCACCCGGATCCCGGTGCAGATATGCGTGACCAAGCGGGCCACCGGATCCAGCGTGACCGTGGTCGGCGTGGACTGCTCCGCCGCCTGACCCGTCCCGGCGCCCCGAGCTTGGCTCACGTGTCGCGGTCAGAGGCGCGTCAAGTGTGCGTTCAGTGGGGAACGCCTCGGGGCGGAGCCCCCTCGCCTCGGTTCAGTCGGCGAACGCCTCCGGCGGGGGGCACGAGCAAACGAGGTG
>JBBRZC010000188.1:0-6365 GCA_038237075.1 Actinomycetales bacterium | reverse complement strand
GGCATAGTCGCCGAGACCCATGGGGTCGGCTGCCCTGGCGGGGCGCCTGTGAGCTGCCCGGGGGCGGTCGCCGGCACGGCATACCGCTCACTAGGGTGAGGGCGTGCCCCACCTCATCTCGGCGCCCACGCGCATCCCCGTCCCGGGCGGGAAGGTCATCGACGAGTACGTCGGGGCCGTCAACACCCCCAAGACCGGCCTCGCGGGCTCCGTCTCCGTCGCCCACATGGTGGCGCCGCCGGCGTGGGAGGAGCCCTTCCAGGCGCCGGAGTTCGGCGAGATCACGCTCGTGCTCGGGGGAACGGTGGTCGTCGAGCACGACGGCGGCAGGCTCGAGGTCGGCGCCGGCCAGGCCGTCATCACCCAAGGCGGCGAGCGGATCCGCTACTCGTGCGGCCCCGAGGGCGCCGACTATGTCGCCGTCTGCCTGCCCGCCTTCAGCCCCGACACCGTCCACCGCGACGATGAGTGAGACGCCGGTGACGAGCCCTGGGGGCGCCGAGGACACCGAAGACACCGCGGAGGGCCGCGACGAAGCGAGCTATGACGCCCCGCCGGGCGTCAGCGACCACGTGCTGCGCGAGGTCCCCAAGGTCCTGCTCCACGACCACCTCGACGGCGGGCTGCGGCCCAGGACAGTCATCGAGCTCGCGGCGGCCTCCGGCTACGGCGACCTGCCGGCGACTGACTCCGGCGCGCTGGCCACGTGGTTCCGGGACAGCGCCGACTCGGGGTCGCTGCCGCGCTACCTCGACACCTTCGCCCAGACCCTCGCGGTGATGCAGACCGAGGAGGGCCTGTTCCGGGTCGCCAGCGAGAGCGTCCAGGACCTCGCGGCCGACGGGGTCGTCTACGCCGAGAGCCGGTACGCCCCCGAACAGCACCTCGAGCGCGGCCTCACCCTCGAGCAGGTCATCGAGACGGTCAACGCCGGCTTCCGCGAGGGCGAACGGCTGGCCGCCGAGGGCGGCCATCCGATCCGGGTCACCGCGCTGCTCACGGCGATGCGCACCGCTGCCAAGAGCCGCGAGATCGCCGAGCTCGCGGTCGGCTACCGGGACGAGGGCGTCTCCGGCTTCGACATCGCCGGCGCCGAGGCGGGCTACCCGCCCACCCGTCACCTCGACGCGTTCGAGTACCTGCGCCGTGAGAGCGCCCACTTCACCATCCACGCCGGCGAGGCGTTCGGGCTCCGGAGCATCTGGGAGGCGATCCAGTGGTGCGGCGCCGACCGGCTCGGCCACGGTGTGCGCATCGTCGACGACATCACCGTCGGCGGCATTCCCTTCCCCGACTGGCTCGAGCGGGCCGCCGACGCGGGTCTGACCTCCCTGGCCGACATCGACCTCGAGGTGGTGCGCCTCGGCCGCCTCGCGGCATACGTCCGCGACACCCGCATCCCCCTGGAGATGTGCCCGAGCAGCAACATCCAGACGGCGGCCGCCGAGTCGATCGGCCTGCACCCCATCTCGCTGCTCAAGCGGCTGCATTTCAGGGTCACCCTCAACACCGACAACCGGCTCATGAGTGGCACGACGATGTCGCGGGAGGCCGCGCTGCTCGTCGGGGGCGCCGGCTGGACGCTGAAGGACCTGCGGTGGGTGACCATCAACGCGATGAAGTCGGCCTTCCTGCCCTTCGAGGAGCGGCTCGCCCTCATCAACGGGACGATCAAGCCGGGGTATGCCGCGCACGGGCTCCCCGCCTGACCTCAGCGCCTGACCTCAGTGCCTGACTTCAGCGCCTGACCTCAGCGCCCGACCTCAGCGCCCGACGTCAGGCTCTGACCTCACCGCAGGTTGTCGGGCGCCGTCAGCCGCTGCCGCAGCATGGCGTCGCGCTGCAGCCGCTCGAGGTCGCGCCGCCTCCGGTCGGCCATCACGGCCGCGAGCACGTACTCGGGATGGCTGCCCGGAGGTGGCGGCGGCGAGACGTAGAGGCTCAGCTCGGCGAGGAGGTGGCGCCCCATCTCGTCGCGCGCCTGCGGGGTCATGGTGAACGCCGCGGGCAGGAACGTGCGCAGCGCCATCGCGAGCTGGTCGGGCAGCTGGCTGATGTCCGCCGACATCGCCCACGCGGCGAGGTGCGGCGGCATCGGGACCGGCGGCGGCAGGTGGGCCAGCACCGTCTCGCGCACGACGTAGGTGCCGGCCACGAGGTCGCCGATGCGCTTGCCCTTGTCGCTGATCAGCGACGAGAGGATGGCCGGGACCCCCCACAGGAGGTAGATCTCGACGACCCCGAGCAGGCCGCGGGCGAGGGCGTGCCGGAACGTGATCGGGCCCGCGTCGTCGCGCACGGTCCGCAGCCCGGCAGCGAGCTTGCCGATGCTCCGGCCCCGGGTCAGGGTCTCGACGGTCACCGGGTAGGCGATCCAGGCGAGGAGGAACGCGACGAGCACCGCCGACACGCGCAGGGCGTCGTCGAGCTGCCCGGCGAGCGCGCTCGCGGCGAGCACCAAGGCGTAGGCGATGATCTGGACGACGAAGTAGTCGAGCAGGCCGGACAGGACCCGCGGTCCGATCGACGCCGGGGGCAGGTCGAGAGCCACGGCCTCGCCGGTGACGAGGTCGTCGTCGCCGACGCCGACGGTAGCGCTGCTCATCTCACCCCCGGGGTGCCGGGTCGGGTCCGTGCCTGCCGGACCCGACTCTAGTCGAGGGCTCACGGCATACAGTGACAGCGTGGATCTCGACGCCTACGTCCTCGCGCACCAGCACGAGTGGGCGCGCCTGGCCGAGCTGTCCTCCCGCCGCGGGCGGCTCAGCGGGGCGGAAGGCGACGAGCTGCTCGACCTCTACCAGCGGGTCGCGACCCACCTGTCGGAGATCCGGTCCCGCTCGCCCGAGCCGAGCCTCGTCGCGCACCTCTCGTCGGTGCTGGCGAAGGCGCGGCTACGGTCCGTCGGAACGCGGACGTTGAGCTGGGACGACGCCGTGGGGTTCTTCACCGACACCTTCCCCGCGGCGCTCTACCGGACCCGCCGGTGGTGGCTCGTGACGATGGCAGTGAACGTCGCCGTGGCGCTGGTCATCGGCTGGTGGTTCGTGGCCAACCCCCAGTTCGAGTCGGCGCTGGCGTCGCCGGCGGAGATCGACCGGCTCGTCAACAGCGACTTCGAGAGCTACTACAGCGAGTTCGCGGCCGGCAGCTTCGCCCTGAGGGTCTGGACGAACAACGCCTGGGTCGCGGCCCTGTGCATCGCGCTCGGGGTCTTCGGTCTGCCGGTGATCCTGTTGCTGTGGAACAACATCGTCAACGTCGCACTCATCGGGGGGCTGATGTGGACGCACGGGCGGGCCAGCCTGTTCTTCGGGCTCATCCTGCCGCACGGCCTGCTCGAGCTGACTGCCGTCTTCGTCGCCGCCGGCGTCGGGCTCAAGATCTTCTGGGGATGGGTCGAACCCGGGGCGCGCACGCGGGTCGATGCGATCGCCCAGGAAGGGCGCGCCGCCATGTCGGTGGCCATGGGGCTCGTCGTCGTCCTGCTCGTCTCCGGAATCATCGAGGCGTTCGTGACGCCGTCGCCGCTGCCGACGTGGGCGCGGATCGGCGTCGGCGTGCTCGCCGAGGCGGCGTTCCTCACCTACGTCTTCACGGTCGGGCGGTGGGCCTGCCGGCGCGGTGCCACGGGCGACGTGGCGCGCCGCGACCAGGGTGACCTCGCTCCCGTGGTGGGCTGAGCCGAGGGCGAGCGGCTGCGGTGCCGAGCGGCATACCCGATGGGGGTAGGGCCCTCAGAGCAGGCCCTGGCTCTTGAGCAGGAGGTAGTGGTCGGCCAGCCGCGGCGGCAGGTCCTCTGGGCTCGCGTCGATGACCGTGACGCCGAGCCGGCCGAGGACCGCGGCCGTGCGCTGCCGCAGGGAGAGGGTCCGTTCGGCCGCCGCCGCGTCGTAGGCCTGGGCGGTCGTCGTCCGCAGCCTCGCCATCTCGACCAGGGCCGGGTCGCTGACCGAGGCGAGGACGACGCGGTGGTGCGTCGTCAGGGTGGCGAGCGTCGGCAGGAGCGACTCCTCGATCGCGGCGGGCTCGAGCGCCGTGAGGAGGACCACGAGGGCCCGGCGCCGGCTCGTGTCGGCGATGGCACTGGCCAGGGTGGGCCAGGACGCCTCGAGGAGGGCCGGTTCGAGGGGGGACATGGCCTGGACGAGGTCGGCGAGCAGGGTGGTCCGGCTGGCCCCGGTGACCCGGGCGCGCACCCAGCGGTCACCGGCGATGAGGTCGACCCGGTCCCCGGCTCGGGAGGCGAGGGCGGCCAGGAGCAGGGCGGCATCCATCTCGCTGTCGAGGCGGGGCATGTCCTCGACCCGCCCGGCCGAGGTCCTCGACGTGTCGAGGACGAGGATGACGCGGCGGTCGCGCTCGGGCTGCCAGGTCCGGACGACGACGTGCTGGCGTCGCGCCGTGGCCCGCCAGTCGATGGACCGCACGTCGTCGCCCTCGACGTAGTCGCGCAGCGAGTCGAACTCGGTGCCCTGGCCACGGGTCCGGATGGCCGAGCGCCCGTCGAGCTGCCGCAGGGTGGCCAGCCGTGAGGGGAGGTGCTTGCGGCTGTGGAACGGCGGCAGGGCCCGGACCGAGCCGGGGACGTCGAACGAGCGCTGGCGGGCCCCGAGGCGCAGCGGCCCGAAGCTGCGGACGGTGATGCGGTCGGCGAGCCGGTCGCCGCGCCGGGTCGGGAGCAGCTGCGTCGTGACGCGTCGGCGCTCGCCTGAGCGCAGCCGCAGCCGGTGGCGCTCACCGGTGGCGCCGGCCGAGGGCTGCCACGCGTCGCGGACGACGGCCCGCACCGTGCGCCGGCCGGTGTTGGTCACGAGCAGGGACGCCGAGCCCGCGGCGCCGAGCCGGACCTGGTCGGCTGCCTCTCGCTCAAGGAGAAGGCGTTTCGGGCTCACCGCGAGGGCGAGGTCGACGACGGTCAGGGCGAGACCGAGTCCGACCCAAGCCAAGACCATCTGCCGGGTCGGTTGTAGGACCACGGCCACGACCCCGAGCAGGAGCAGCAGCGGCAGTCGCCCGGTCACCGCCACGTCAGCGGGGGACCGGCACCGAGCCGATGGAGCTGGCGAGGACGGACCCCACGCTGACGCCCTCGAGCTCGGCCTCCGGTCGCAGCGAGAGGCGGTGGGAGAGCGTCGCGTGGGCCAGCGCCTTGACGTCGTCCGGCGTGACGAAGGTGCGCCCGTTCATCCACGCCCAGGCCCGCGAGGTCGCGAGCAGGGCCGTGGCGCCGCGCGGGCTGACCCCGAGCGAGAGCGACGGCGCCATCCGGGTCGCCCGGCCGATGTCGACGATGTAGCCCATCACCTCGGGCGCGACGCTGACCCGCTTGACGGCGGCGGCGCCCGCGGCGAGGTCGGCCGGGCCGGCCACCGCCCGGATCCCCGCCGCGTCGAGGTCGCTCGGGTCGAAGCCTGCCGCGTGCCGGCGCACCACCTCGAGCTCGTCGGCGCGGCCGGGCACCTGGAGGACGACCTTGAGCAGGAACCGGTCCAGCTGCGCCTCGGGGAGGGGGTAGGTGCCCTCGTACTCGACCGGGTTCTGGGTCGCCGCCACGAGGAACGGGTGCGGGAGAGCCCGCGCCAGCCCCTCGACCGAGACCTGCCGCTCCTCCATGGCCTCGAGCAGGGACGCCTGGGTCTTGGGCGGCGTCCGGTTGATCTCGTCGGCGAGCAGGAGGTTGGTGAAGACCGGCCCCTCCCGGAAGGCGAACTCCGACGTCGTCTGGTCGTAGATCAGCGACCCGGTGATGTCGCCGGGCATGAGGTCGGGCGTGAACTGCACCCGCTTGGTGTCGATGGACAGCGCTTTGGCGAGGCTGCGCACGAGGAGGGTCTTGGCGACGCCGGGCACGCCCTCGAGGAGGATGTGGCCGCGCGCGAGGAGGCAGATGATGACGCCCGAGATGGCCGCGTCCTGCCCGACCACGGCCTTGCCCACCTCGCGTCGCACGGCGAGCAGCGACTCCCGGGCACGGTCGGACGCCGGGTCGGGCTGCGGGTGGGCTCCAGGCATCGGGTATGCCGGGTGCGCACCTCCCACGGGCTGCGTCGCCTCAGGCTGAGGTGGCGGGGGAGGCTGCTGCGGCGGGGGAAGCGGCGCCTCGGGACGTGGCGCCTCGGGTTGGGGCGACTCCGGGTAGGGCGACTCCGGATAGCGCGACTCCGTGGAGGGCGACTCCGGATAGCGCGACTCCGTGGAGGGCGACTCGGGATAGCGCGACTCCGTGGAGGGCGCGTCGTGGGGCGCGGTGGGGTCGGTCATGTTCTGCGTACCTCTTCCTCGAGGGCGGCGAGCTCGGCGGCGAGGCCGAGCAGCTGGGCGTCGGTCGACGGGGGAGGTCCGGCGAGGAGGCTGCCGACCTC
>JBBRZC010000187.1:0-6464 GCA_038237075.1 Actinomycetales bacterium | reverse complement strand
TCCACGCCGAGGTCGGCGGCCGCAACGCCGCCGAGGCCGTCGGCGACCAGGACTGGCTGGCCGACACGTTCATCCCCACCGTCGCCAAGCGCGGCGCCGCGATCATCGCCGCCCGGGGCTCGTCGTCAGCGGCCTCCGCGGCCTCCGCGACGATCGACCATGTGCGCACCTGGGTCGAGGGCACTCCCGAGGGCGACTGGGTCTCGATGGCCGTGGCCTCGGACGGCTCCTACGGGGTGCCCGAGGGCCTCATCTCCTCCTTCCCCGTGACGGTGGCCGACGGGAAGTGGTCGGTCGTGCAGGGCCTTGACATCGACGACTTCTCCCGCGGCAAGATCGACGCCTCCGTGGCCGAGCTCGTCGAGGAGCGCGACGCGGTGAAGGGCCTCGGGCTGCTGCCCTGACGCGCCACGGCATACCCGGTATGCCGTTTGCCGGGAGAAAGCGTGCCGAACGTCCCGTCTGCCTGTGACTACCTCGGTTAGCGTCAGGGGTGGACCTGTTCGCTGGACAGGTTCCTACACACGACCTCTCAAGGGACACACCATACTTCGTCGCGCGCTCCTCGTAGCCGCAGCCGCGGTCGCTCTCATCCTCGCGCCGTCGGTGGCGATGGCCTATGAGGCTCCTGGTTTCAACGCCACGGTCTCCGACCCGACGCCCGGCATCGGCCAGGCCGTCACCGTCTCCCTCTCCGGTAACGCCGCGAACGCCCGGGTGACCCTGAACGTCGCCACCTCGCCGACCGTCGGAGTCCGCATCGACGGCGTCGCCGGCGCCACCGCCACCAAGAGCGCGAACGCCAGTGGCAACGTGAGCTTCAGCGTGGTCATTAACGGCGCGACCACCGCCACGCTCCGGATGACGAGCGCGACCGGCGCGTTGCTGGCCGACCAGGTCCTCACGGTCTCCGCCGCCAATAGCAGCGTGCCCCAGGTCCCGGCCGCTGTCGGCACCTCGACCGGCGGCCTCAGCGCCACCGGCTTCGGCGGTGGCGGCATCGTCGCCGGCGCGGGCGTCCTGCTCCTCGTTGGCGCAGGCGCACTCCTCGTCGCCCGTCGTCGCCACTCGAGCGACGTGTCTGCCTGACACCGACAACCTGCTCAGCGAGCCGAGGTCCCCGCGCACCAGCGTGGGGACCTCGGCTCGCTCCATGACCTGACTGTGAGGCCCTCGACTGTTTGGCCCTCGACTCACTGGCCCCCGGCGAAGTCGGGCAGGCGCGCGCCGAGACCGAAGAGATGGGCGATCGCGGCGACGCTGCGCCCGGCCGCGTGCCCGTCGCCGTAAGGGTTCGTGGCATTGGCCATCGCGGCATACGCGACGTCGTCCTCGAGGAGGCGCAGCGTCTCGCGGAGGATCACCTCGCGGTCGGTCCCGACGAGCAGCACGGTGCCCGCCTCGACGGCCTCGGGCCGCTCCGTGGTGTCGCGCATGACGAGCACCGGCTTGCCGAGGCTGGGCGCCTCCTCCTGGACGCCGCCCGAGTCGGTGAGGACGACGGTCGCGGCCCCGAGCACGTGGGCGAACTCGTGGTAGCTGAGCGGCTCGGTCAGCACGACGTTGGGCAGCCCCGCCAGCGCCGGCTCGATGACGTCACGGACGACGGCGTTGCGGTGCATCGGCAGGAGCACCTCGACCTCGGGGTGCCGCTCCGCGATGCTGCGCACGGCCCCCATCGCCTCGGTCATCTTCTCGCCCCACGACTCCCGGCGGTGGCTCGTCACGAGCAGGATCGGCCTTCCAGCTGCCACGAGCGCGGAGACCCGCGGGTCGGTGAACGTCACCGGCACGCCGATCGTCGTCTGGAGCGCGTCGATGACGGTGTTGCCGGTGACGGCGATCCGCGCGGGGTCGATCCCCTCGGCCTCGAGGTTGCGCCGCGACGTCGAGGTCGGGGCGAGGTGGAGCGCGGCGATCGGCGCGGTGAGCCGGCGGTTGACCTCCTCGGGGAACGGCGAGTAGATGTCGCCGGTGCGCAGTCCCGCCTCGAGGTGGGCGACGGGGATCCGCTGGTAGAACGCCGCGAGCGCGGCGGTGAAGGCGCTCGACGTGTCGCCCTGCACGACGACGAGATCGGGCCGGTCCCGCTCGAGGAGCGCGCTCGTCGCGAGCAGCGTGCGGCTCGCGATCTCGGGCAGGGTCGCACCATGCGCCATGAGGTCGAGGTCGTGGTCGGGCGTGATCCCGAAGAGCACGTTGACCTGGTCGAGCATCTCGCGGTGCTGACCGGTCACGGCGACCACGGACTCGAGGTCGGGATGCGCGCGGATCGCGGCGATGAGCGGCGCCATCTTGATCGCCTCGGGACGGGTGCCGTAGACAGCCATGACGCGACGCAAGAACGCTCCCCTACCCAAAGTGACAATCCCTACCAGAGTGACAGTTCGGACCCGACCCTACCCGGGCCGCGCAGGGCGAGCCGGGCCGCGCAGGCTGACCCGGGCCGCGCAGGGCGAGCCGGGCCGCGCAGGGCGAGCCGGGCCGTCAGGCCCGGGTGAGCCTGACCAGGCTGAACGCGGCGGCGACCCCGGCCGCGATGACGAGCAGCAGCCCCACGTCGACGGAGCGGCGCCTGATCTCCAGCCCACCGCCGCGTGGTGACGGCAGGACGGCACGCAGCACCGCAGCGAGGACGAACGCGGACGCGAAGACGAGCCCGCCGAGGCGCAGCCGCCCGCCGAAGGTGACGAGAGCCATGCCGACGAAGGCGACGACGGCGACGGCCCACCAGACTCCCAGCCCGAGCACCGGCCGCCACTTCACCGCAGGCCGGCCTGCCGCTCGGCGGCCCTCCGCTCAGCGGCCTGCCGCTCGGCGGCCCTCCGCTCAGCGGCCTGCCGCTCAGCGGCCCGGACGACGTTGGTCAGCAGGAGCGCCCGGGTGAGCGGGCCCACCCCACCCGGGTTCGGGCTGACCCAGCCGGCCACCTCGGCGACGTCGGCGGCGACGTCGCCGGCGACCTTGCCGTTCACCCGCGAGACCCCGACGTCGAGCACCGCGGCGCCCGGCTTGACCATGTCGGCGGTGATGATGCCGGGCACGCCGGCCGCCGCGACGACGATGTCGCCCTGCCGCACCTCGGCGGCGAGGTCACGGGTTCCGGTGTGGCACAACGTCACTGTCGCGTTCTCGGAACGCCGGGTGAGGATGAGCCCGAGCGGTCGTCCGACGGTGAGACCGCGCCCGACGATGACCACCTTCGCGCCCGCGACGGGGATGTCGTAGCGCCGGAGCAGCTCGAGGCACCCCATCGGCGTGGCCGGCAGGGGCCCCTCCCTGCCGAGGACGAGCCACCCGAGGTTCGTCGGGTGAAGCCCGTCGACGTCCTTCTCGGGGCGGACCCGCGAGAGGAGGGCGAGCTCGTCGAGCCCGGTCGGCTGCTGCACGAGGAAGCCGGTGCACGTCGGGTCGGCGTTGAGCTCGTCGATGACGGCCTCGACCTCGGCCTGGGTCGCGCTCGCGGGCAGGTCGCGACGCACGCTCGTGATGCCGACCTCGGCGCAGTCGCGGTGCTTCGCGTTGACATACCACCGGCTGCCCGGGTCCTCCCCGACGAGCACCGTGCCGAGACCCGGCACGATCCCTCGCTCGGCGAGGGCGGCGATCCGTTCCTTGAGCTCGAGCTTGATGACCGCGAGGGTGGCCGTGCCATCGAGGATCTGTGCCGTCACGGGGGCCTATCCTGCCACGGAGGACCCGGTACGCCGTCCGCCCCGGCCGCCGCCACCGGCTCCCCGGCCGCTGTCCCCACCGCCCCGACCGCCGCCCCGACGCCCGGCGCGGCCGGCGGCGAGCCCGGCCAACGCGGCCGCGACGAGGGTGACGAGCAGCCCGAGAAGCACCACCGGCGAGATCTGGCCCCGGGTCGCCGGGTTGAGGGCGTCGAGCCCGACGGCGGCGCCGAGCTGGCCCACGAGCATGAGGATCATCACCTGGAGCACGCCGAGATGGCGGACGGCGACGGCCGAGATGCTGACGACGGCGATGCCGAGCACGCCTCCGAACCACGCCCACACGGGAGCGTCGAGGTGGGCGGGCCGGGCGAACGCGCCCGTCGCGAGGGCCGACAGCGCGAGCACGACGAGCAGTGCTGTCCCCACCGCGAAGTTGAGCCACGTCGTCGTGACCGGGTTGCCCGTCGCGACGTTGACCCGCCCGTTGGTGCCCTGCTGCACGGTCATCAGCGCCCCGACGACCAGGGCGAGCACGACCGGCACGACGACGGCCCCGCTGGTGCCCGAGACCCGGCCGCCGACCGCGATCACGACCCCGGCCGTGGCGAGCACCGCGGCGCCGACCCGGGCCGCGGTGACCGGCACCCGACCCGCCGGGCCGATCCCGAGCCGGTCGACGAGGACGGCGTTGGCGGTCTGGCCGCCGACCACGGCGATGGTGAAGAGGGCCACCCCGGCGACTGGCACGGCATACGCCTGGCAGAAGACGTAGAGCCCCCCGACCATGCCGCCAAGGCACTGCCATCGACGGATCCGCTTGTGCCGCAAGGCTTCTCGCAACTGGGTGAAGCCGGCGCGGACCGGCGGCGAGACGGCGACGATGACGGTGAGCACCGCGAGGCCGGAAAGGAAGCTCCACAGCGCCGCGTCGAGGCCCCGGCCGAAGACCGTCGCCAGCTCACCGTTCATGCGGGACTGACCCGAGAGCAGTGCCCCGGCGAGGAGGGTCAGCGCGGCCCAGAGGAGCCGCACCGGCTCGGGCTCGTGGTGCGTCGTCGCGTCCGTCATCTGCACCGCGCCATGGTCAGTGCGCGAAGTGGCGGGTGCCGGTGAAGTACATCGTCACACCGGCGGCCGTCGCCGCCTCGACGACCTCGGCGTCGCGCATCGACCCGCCGGGTGCGACGACCGCACGGACCCCGGCGTCGAGGAGGATCTGGAGACCGTCGGCGAACGGGAAGAAGGCGTCCGACGCGGCGACCGCGCCGCGGGCCCGCTCGGCACCCGCCCGGTCCACAGCGAGGCGGCACGAGTCGACCCGGTTGACCTGGCCCATGCCCACGCCGACCGAGGCCCCGTCGCGGGCGAGGAGGATCGCGTTGGACTTCACCGCCCGCACGGCCCGCCACGCGAAGGCGAGGTCAGCGAGGGTCACCGCGTCGGCCGCCTCCCCCGACGCGAGCGTCCACCGCGACGGGTCGTCGCCACCGGTCTCGCCCGGCACGACGGCGTCGACCCGGTCGACGGTCTGCAGGAGGATGCCGCCGCTGACCGGGCGGAGCTCGATCCCGATGCGCCGGAGCTGCATGTCGCCCGGCAGCCGCAGCAGGCGCAGGTTCTTCTTCGCCCGCAGCAGGTCGAGTGCGTCGTCGTCGAAGGCCGGGGCCACGACCACCTCGGTGAACACGTGGCTCACCTGCTCAGCCATCGCGAGGGTGACCGGGGCGTTGGTCGCGATGATGCCGCCGTAGGCCGAGACCGGGTCGCACGCGTGCGCCTTGGCGTAGGCGTCGGCGACGTCGGCACCGACCGCGATGCCACAAGGGTTGGCGTGCTTGACGATCGCCACTGTTGGCCGGTCGCCGTGGTCGTGCGCGGCCCGCACCGCGGCGTCGGCGTCGACGTAGTTGTTGTAGGACATCTCCTTGCCGTGCAGCTGCTCAGCAGAGGCGACTCCCGGGCGCCCGGACGCATAGAGCGCGGCCCGCTGGTGCGGGTTCTCGCCGTAGCGCAGGGGGGTGACGCGGTCCCACGTGGCCCCGATCCACTCGGGGAAGCCGGTGCCCCCGCTGGTGTCGGAGACGACGCTGCCCATCCAGCTCGCCACGGCCACGTCGTAGGTCGCCGTGTGGGCGAACGCCTGAACCGCGAGCCGCTGCCGCTCCCCGAGGGTGAACCCGCCGGCCTGCGCCGCGGACAACACCGCCGGGTATGCCGTGGGGCTGGTGACGACGGCGACGCTCGCGTGGTTCTTGGCGGCGGCGCGCACCATGGCGGGGCCGCCGATGTCGATCTGCTCGATGCACTCCTCCGTCGAGGCTCCCGACGCCACCGTGTCGCGGAACGGGTAGAGGTTCGCCACCACGAGGTCGAACGGCTCGATGTCGAGCTCCTCGAGCTGGCGCAGGTGGTCGGGGTCGCCGGTGTCGGCGAGGATGCCGGCGTGCACCCGCGGGTGCAGGGTCTTGACCCGGCCGTCGAGGCACTCGGGGAAGCCGGTGAGCTCCTCGACCGCGGTCACCGGCACCCCGGCCGCCGCGATCGCCCCGGCCGTGGACCCGGTCGAGACGATCGCCACACCGGCGGCGTGCAGCCCGGTGGCGAGCTCCTCGAGCCCACGCTTGTCGTAGACCGAGACGAGGGCGCGGCGCAGCGGCCGGCGCCCGTCGGTGGTGCCGGGAGTGCTCACGCGGAGAGGACCTTTCGAGGGGCGGTTTCGGGGGCGGGGTCGAAGGGGTTCGTATCGGGGAAGCCGCCTCGGGCCAGGCGCGCGACGAGGTCCACGAG
>JBBRZC010000186.1:0-6474 GCA_038237075.1 Actinomycetales bacterium | reverse complement strand
GTGCTCCAGCGGAACGAGTTCGACGAGTCGGCATGGCGGGTGCTCCTGGAGTCCCTGGAGCGCCGCGGTCAGCACGCCGACGGCGTCCGCGCCTACGACACCTGCCGCCGCCTCTTCGCGGAGGAGCTCGGCTGCGCCCCGGGCCCCGGCATCCGAGCCACCTTCACCCGCCTCCTCGCCGGTACCAACGAGACCACCGGAGACGGGGTCGCCCCCCTCGTCGAGGCCGTCGTCCGGCTCCACCACGAGGTCTCCTCGACGATCACCGACGGCGAGTCACTCGGGTCCGCGACCCTCTCCGGTCTCGGCGCCATCGAGGAAGCCTGCCGCCTCCTCGACCAGCTCCTCACCAGCGTGCGCATCCAGGCGGCCGCCGGCTACCGGACGCCGATCTCCGCCTGAGCGCTCCACCGAGACCTACGCCTCATCCCGGGCTCGTGCCGCCGACCGGAGGCATGAGCCCGGTGCGCAGCTCGTGACGACGACAGGCGTCCCCGCACCGGGGAGCGGGAAACGGTCCACCGGGAGCACGCTAGCGAGAGCCCACGGGACGCGCCCGGGTGACCGGTGTGACGGTTGGAACCGGTGAGAACGCGGCGGAACCTCCCCACTGGGTCGATAATGGAGATAGGCGCGGCCCTAGTCATCCGGCACGCGTTGTCCCACGAGAGGAACCGCCATGTCTTCCGATGCTCCCTTCGAGCCGCCCCGGGAGGACGCCACTCCGGCCGCCCCGCCCTATGGCCAGCAGCAGCCACCCGCGCCGCAGCCGCCGTTCCAGCAGACGCCGCAGCCCTATGCCACGCAGTCGTACCCGGCCGGGTCCACCCCGCCCCCGCCCTACGGCCAGATGCCCGCCCCACCGCAGGCGGGCATGTATGCCGGGACGCTCGGGCCGATGGCGCCCCAGGAGGAGCGCACGTGGGGGATGATCGCCCACCTCGCGCCGTTCGCTGGTGGACTCATCGGGCTACCGTTCGTCGGTGCCCTCGTGGTCTTCCTCATGTACAAGGACCGCTCGCCGTTCGTGCGGCGTCACGCCCTCGAGTCGCTGAACTTCCAGATCACCCTGCTCATCGGCTACATCATCTCGGCCGTGCTCATCATCGTCCTCGTCGGCTTCGTCCTCCTCGGCATCCTCGCCATCGCGTCGATCGTGCTTCAGATCATGGCGGCGGTGGCCGCGAACCGTGGCGACGAGTACCGCTACCCGTTCACCCTGCGCCTCGTCAGCTGACCCCGCGCGATGCTCGTGCAGCTCGATGACCCCACCACGGCCGGCTCGGCCGTGACCGGGTGACGAGCGGCTCACCGCCGGTCCCGACCGTCGCGACTCATGCTGGCGTGAGGTCGGCGCTCTCCCGGGTGCGGGGCCTGCTGCCCGGGCGCAGCGACTACGTCGGCTGGCGTCACCGCGGCTGGGTCCACGACCTCGTCGCGGGCCTGACCGTCGCGGTCGTCGCGCTGCCGCTGGCGCTCGCCTTCGGGGCCGTCACCGGGGTCGGCGCTGCCGTGGGGGTCACCACCGCGGTCATCGCCGGCGCCGTCGCCGCGGTGTTCGGCGGCTCCCACCTCCAGGTGACCGGCCCGACGGGAGCGATGACGGTCGTCCTGGTGCCCATCGTGGCCCAGCAGGGAGTCGGTGCCGTCGCGACGATCGCCCTCCTGGCCGGCATACTCCTCGTTGCGGCCGGCGTGCTCGGCCTCGGGCGGCTCGTCGCCTACATCCCCTGGCCCGTCGTCGAGGGATTCACGCTGGGCATCGCCGTCGTGATCGCCGCCCAGCAGGTGCCCAGTGCGCTCGGCGTCGCCAAGCCCCCCGGAGAGAACGCGGTGGTCGTCGCGGCGCGAGCGGTCGGCCGGTTCGCGAGCCAGCCCGACTGGGCCGTTCTCGGCCTCCTGCTCCTCGCCGTCGCCATCACCGCGGTGCTGCCCCGCCTGCATCGGGCCGTGCCCGCGACGATCATCGCCGTCATCGTGACCACCCTCGTGGTCGAGCTCACGGGTGCCGACGTCTCCCGCATCGGCGCCCTGCCGCACGGCGTTCCGCTGCCGAGCTGGCCGGCCCTGGCCGACGCGGGCTCCCTGGTCTCCGTCGCGATCGTGGTGGCGACGCTCGCCGCCCTCGAGAGCCTGCTCTCGGCCCGCGTGGCCGACGGCATGACGGACGGCAGCCCGCACGACGCGGACCGCGAGCTCGTCGGTCAGGGACTGGCCAACGTCGCGTCCGGCTTCTTCGGCGGCCTCCCGGCGACGGGAGCCATCGCCCGCACCGCGGTCAACGCCCGCGCCGGGGGCCGGACCCGGCTCGCCGCGCTGAGCCACGCCGTGGTCATCGCCGCTCTCATGGTGCTCGCGGCCGGCCTCGTCGGGCGGATCGCGCTGGTCTCGCTCGCGGGGGTGCTCCTGGTCACGGCGTGGCGAATGGTCGAACGGCATACCGTCCACGCCGTCCTGCACTCCACCCGGACCGACGCCGGCGTCTTCGTCCTCACGGCGGTGGCCACGATCGCCCTCGACCTCGTGCGGGCCGTCGAGATCGGGATCGCCGTGGCGGGTGTGCTCGCGCTGGTCACGGTGGCCCGCACGGCCCAGGTCGTCGAGGACGAGCATGCGTTCGAGATCGCTCCCGACGCCGAGCACGAGCTGCTGCGCCAGCACGTCCTCGTCTACCGCCTCGACGGGCCGCTCTTCTTCGGCGCGGCCGCGCGCTTCCTCGCCGAGATGACGGCCGTCACCGACGTGCGTGCAGTGGTGCTGCGGCTCGGCAACCTTGCCCTCCTCGACGCGACGGGGGCCCGTGCCCTCGGCGAGATCGTCGCCCAGCTCGACGACCGGGGCGTCGCCGTGGTGCTCAAGGTCGCCGACCCGGCCCACCTTCGCCTCCTGCGCACCGTGGGCGCCCTGGACCGGCTCGACCGGTCGGGTCACGTCGTGGGCGACCTCAGCAGCGCGCTGGCCCACGCCCACAAGCACGCGGCCCGTGGTGGGGCGCTGCATGCCCCGCACACCACGGGTGGGACCGCGGCCGGAGCCGGCTCGCCGTAGGCAAGGCACCCGCGTCGGGCCCGGCTCTAGAGTGAGCGCGATGAGCACGCCGCGGCGCAACCGGGTGACCCCGTTCGGCGAGATCGTCGCCACGCCGCTGCGCGGCGCGTGGCTCGGCAACCGGGGGATCCTCCACGAGGGGACTCGTATCGTCCGGTTCCACGCCAGCGACCTGTGGATCACGTGCGCGCTGAGCTTCAGGGACTGGCACCTGGCCCAGTGGCAGCCCCACCACTTCACGGTGCTCTTCCTCCACGACGAGGCGGTGTCGCTCGCGGCCGGTCACCGGCCGTGCGCCCTGTGCCGGCGGCGCGAGTACGACACGTTCAGAAGGGCGTTCGCCGACAGCTCCGGTATGCCGTTGCCGTCCGCCAAGGACCTCGACCGGCGCCTCCACTCGGAACGGATCGTGCGGGGTACGCACCGGCGGCGGCTGCACGGCATACCGTGGCCCGAGGTGCCGCAGGGGTCTTTCGTCGTCGTCGACGAGGCCCCGTGTCTCGTGACGGAGGACGCCCTCGTGTCGTGGACGCCGCTCGGCTACGGCCCCGGACGGCCTCGACGCACCGCCGGCGACGCGGTCGTGCTCACCCCGCCGACGAGCGTGGCCGCCCTGCGTGGGGGGTACCGGCCACAGCTGGCGACGCCCGAGCCGCCCATCCTGCCCGGCATCGCTCCGTAGGATCTGGTGCCGAGACGGGTCAGGGTCGGGTCAGGGTCCGGTCAGGGCTGAACCTCACTGTGCCGTCGCGCCGTTCGGCGCATGCTTGAAGCATGACAACGACACCCAACCCCGCACCGGCTCCGGCTCTCGACCGGCTCTTCACCACCCTTCGCCGCAGCCCCGTGACCCGCTCGCAGGACCGGGTCGTGGCGGGGGTCTGCGCCGGGATCGCCGAGCGTCTCGGCGTCTCCACGGCCATCGTCCGGGTCGCCACCGTGGTGCTCGCCCTGATGGGCCCGGCCTTCGTCCTCTACCTCGTGGCCTGGCTGTTCCTGCCCGACAGCCAGGGCCGGATCCGCTTCGAGCGGGCCGTCCGGGCCGGCGAGACATCCTCGATCGTCCTGCTCGTCCTCACCGTCATCGCGGTACTGCCCGACGCCGGCATGCATGCCCGCCTGGGCTGGCTCCCCGTCGTCGTGATCGGGGCGGTCGTCTATGTGGCCGTCAAGAGTGGCCGCGGGCGGCGTGGTCAGACGTGGCCCCAGCAGGGGCAGGCCGCCTCGCAGCAGCCGGCGCCGAGCGAGACCTCCCAGACGCACCCCCCGCAGGACGCGCCGCGCGCCTGAGCCCCGCTCTGCCGAACCACACGGCATACCCGGTCCGTCGGTGCACATCTCCCTCAGGAGGTGTGCACCGACGGCGTCCACCCCACCTGGACCACGTGGTAGCCGTCGCGGGTGAGCATCCGGCCCCGCCCCGGCAGCGCCGGCACCGCGCGCAGCTGACCGACGAGGGCACCCTCGGAGGGATCGCCGCTGAGCAGGATCCCCGGCTGGGCGAGGTCACGCAGCGCCGTGACCAGGTTGTCGTACATCCGGCCCGAGCCACCACTGCGTCGGGCCACGACGACGTGCAGGCCGATGTCCACGGCCTGGGCCAGCAGCGGGACCAGCGGCTCGAGCGGGTTGCCCTGGCTCGTCGCCACGAGCTCGTAGTCGTCGACGAAGACGTAGGCCTCCTTGCCCTCCCACCACGACCGGTGGCGCAGCTGCTCCGGCGTGACGTCGGCGCCGGGGAGCCGGTCGCGCAGGAAGTCGGCCAGGCCGCCGGCAAGCGAGGCGGCGGTCTCGGCGTTGGTGGCGTAGTCCGCCACCCACTCGTCGGGGAACTCGCCGAGGTTGGCCCGGCGGTAGTCCACGACGAAGAGCTGAGCCGTCAGCGGCGTATGCAGCCGGGTCACCTCGGTCATGTAGGTGCGCAGCAGGTTGGACTTGCCCGACTGGCCGTCGCCGAAGACGAGCAGGTGGGGGTCGCGCTCGGCCCGCAGCCCCACGGGGGCGAGGGCCTTCTCGTTGATGCCGAGGAGCACCTGGGTCGAGTCGGGCGCCATGGCCCGGATCTCGGAGAGGAGGACGCGCGTCGGCAGCAGGCGCAGCTTCGGGCCGGCGGGGCCGTGCCACCCGTCCCTCACGGCGCCGACCAGCGCGGCGACGCCGGCGCCGAGGGAAGCCGGCCTGGCGTCGCCGTCGATGCGCGGCAGGGCCCCGAGGAAATGGTACTTGCCGGGGGTGATGCCGCGGCCGGGACGGTCGGCGGGGATGTTGGCCGCGAGCTTGCGGTCGATCTCGGAGTCCATGACGTCACCGAGCCGCAGCTCGAAGCGGGTCCCGAGGATGTCGCGGATCCCCGAGCGGTAGTCCATCCAGCGGGTGGCGCTCGTCATGAGATGCACCCCGAAGGTCAGGCTGCGCTGGGCCAGGGTCTGCAGGTCGGGCTCGAGGTCGTCGAAGTCGGCGCGGACCGTGCTCCAGCCGTCGACGACGAGGAAGACGTCGCCGTAGCCGTCGTCGACCTCCCCGGCGGCCCGACGGGTCCGGTAGGTCTCGATGGTGTCGATGCCGTTGGCCCTGAAGAACTGCTCGCGCGCATCGGCGATGCCGGTGACCTCGGCCGCGATCCGGGTCACGACGTCGGGCTCGGAGCGCGACCCGAGCCCGGCGACGTGCGGCAGGCTGCGCAGGCCCGTGAACGTGCCCCCGCCGAAGTCGAGGACGTAGAACTGGACCTCGCGCGGCGTGTGCGTCAGCGCCAGCCCGGTGACCATCGCCCGGAGCAACGTCGACTTGCCGCTGCGGGGGGCCCCGACGACGGCGACGTGGCCCGCCGCTCCGGACAGGTCGGCACACAGGATCTCGCGCCTCTGCTCACGGGGCATGTCGACAGTCCCGATCGGGAAGCGCAGTGGCCCCCGCGCCCGCCAGGTCGGGGACACGAGGCCGAGATCGGCGTCGACGGCGAGGTCGGGCATCAGGTGGTCGAGGGTGTCGGGCACGTCGAGTGGCGGCAGCCACACCTGGTGGGCGGCGGGCCCGGGGCCGGCCAGGCCGGCCACGGCGATGTCGAAGACGCTGCGCTTCTCAGCCGGCTCGGCGACGGTGGCCCGCTCGGCCGCCTCCGCGGCGAGGAGCTCCTCGGTCTCCAGCCGCGAGACGACCGGCCCGGGCACGAACGCCAGCGCCTCGCGCCGGGCCGTGCCGTGCGGGCCGGCGGCCCCGCGCGCCCGGCTCTTCGGGGTGCCGGAGACGTAGGCGGCCTTGAACCGCCACAGGGAGGACTGGTCAGGCTTGAGGAAGCCCAGCCCGGGCACCGCGGGCAGCTCGTAGGCGTCGCCGACCCCGATGACGCTGCGCGACTCGGACGCCGAGAAGGTGCGCAGGCCGATGCGGTACGACAGGTGGCTGTCGAGGCCGCGAAGGCGACCC
>JBBRZC010000185.1:0-6575 GCA_038237075.1 Actinomycetales bacterium | reverse complement strand
GAGATGACGTCCATGGGGATCTCCTTGGGGCACGCGGCCGCGCACTCGCCGATGTTGGTGCAGCCCCCGAAGCCTTCCGCGTCGTGCTGGTTGACCATCGCGACGACCCGGGCGTCGCGCTCGGGCTGGCCCTGGGGGAGGCGGCCGAGGTGGTCGACCTTGGCGCCCATGAAGAGCATGCCCGAGGCGTTGGGGCAGGCCGCGACGCAGGCGCCGCACCCGATGCAGGCGGCGGAGGCGAAGGCGCGGTCGGCGTCCTCCTTGGGCACGGGCACCGAGTGGGCCTCCGGTGCGGCGCCGGTGTTGACGCTGATGAAGCCGCCGGCCTGGATGATCCGGTCGAACGCCGAGCGGTCGACGACGAGGTCCTTGAGCACCGGGAAGGCGTCGGCCCGCCACGGCTCGATGGTGATCGTCTCGCCGTCGTCGAAGGAGCGCATGTGCAGCTGGCAGGTCGTCGTGACCAGCGGGCCGTGTGCGCTGCCGTTGATCATCAGGCCGCACATGCCGCAGATGCCCTCGCGGCAGTCGCTGTCGAAGGCCACCGGGTCCTCGCCCTTCATGACGAGCTGCTCGTTGAGCATGTCGAGCATCTCAAGGAAGGACATGTCCTCGGAGACGTCGGCGATCTCGTAGGTGACCATCGCTCCGGCGGCCTCGGCGTTGGCCTGGCGCCAGATCCTGACGGTGTTCCTCACTTGTAGCTCCGTTGCTTGAGGTGGACGTACTCGTAGACGAGGTCTTCCTTGTGCAGCACGGGAGCACCGTCGTCGCCACCGAACTCCCAGGCGGCGACGTAGGCGAACTCGTCGTCGTTGCGCAGGGCCTCGCCTTCCTCGGTCTGGCTCTCGGCCCGGAAGTGGCCGCCGCAGGACTCGCGCCGGTGCAGCGCGTCGATGCACATGAGCTCGCCGAGCTCGAGCAGGTCGGCGACCCGGCCGGCCTTCTCGAGGGACTGGTTGAGCTCCTCGTTGCTGCCGAGGACGCGCACGTTGCGCCAGAACTCGTCCTTGAGCCCGCGGATGAGGTCGACCGCCTTGCGCAGGCCCTCCTCGGAGCGCTCCATGCCGCAGAACTCCCACATCACCGAGCCGAGCTCCTTGTGGAAGGAGTCGACGCTGCGCTCGCCCTGGATGGACAGGAGCGTCGTGACGCGGTCCTCGACCTGCGCGCGGGCGGCGGCGACGGATTCGTGGGACTCGTCGAGACGGGGGTAGGGACCGTGGGCGAGGTAGTCGCGGATCGTGTTGGGCAGGACGAAGTAGCCGTCGGCGAGACCCTGCATCAGGGCCGAGGCGCCGAGCCGGTTGGCGCCGTGGTCGGAGAAGTTCGCCTCCCCGGCGACGAACAGGCCGGGGATGCTCGACTGGAGGTCGTAGTCGACCCACAGGCCGCCCATCGTGTAGTGGACGGCAGGGTAGATGCGCATCGGCGACTCGTAGGGGTTCTCGCCGGTGATCTGCGCGTACATGTCGAAGAGGTTGCCGTACCTCTCCCGCACCGCCGGCTCGCCGATCCGGGCGATGGCGTCCTCGAAGTCGAGGTAGACGCCGCGACGGAAGTCGCCGACGAGCGGTCCGACCCCGCGGCCCTCGTCGCAGACGTTCTTGGCCTGCCGCGAGGCGATGTCGCGGGGGACGAGGTTGCCGAACGCGGGGTAGATCCGCTCGAGGTAGTAGTCGCGGTCCTCCTCGGCGATCTCGCGGGCCGGCTTCTCGCAGTCCTCGCGGTTCTTGGGGACCCAGATGCGCCCGTCGTTGCGCAGCGACTCGCTCATCAGGGTGAGCTTGGACTGGTGCTCGCCGGCGACGGGGATGCAGGTCGGGTGGATCTGCGTGTAGCAGGGGTTGCCGAAGTAGGCGCCCTTGCGGTGCGCGCGCCAGGTGGCGGTGATGTTGCAGCCCATGGCGTTGGTCGAGAGGTAGAAGACGTTGCCGTAGCCGCCGGTGGCCAGGACGACGGCGTCGGCAAGGTGGGTCTCGATCGCTCCGGTGACCATGTCGCGGACGATGACGCCCCGGGCGCGCCCGTCGACGACGACGAGCTCGAGCATCTCGTGGCGGGTGTTCATCTCGACGTTGCCGGCGGCGATCTGCCGCTCGAGCGCCTGGTAGGCCCCGATGAGCAGCTGCTGCCCCGTCTGGCCGCGGGCGTAGAACGTGCGCGACACCTGGACACCGCCGAACGAGCGGTTGTCGAGCAGGCCGCCGTACTCCCGCGCGAAGGGAACGCCCTGGGCGACGCACTGGTCGATGATGCTCGCGCTGACCTCGGCGAGCCGGTAGACGTTGGACTCCCGGGAGCGGAAGTCGCCGCCCTTCACCGTGTCGTAGAAGAGGCGGTAGACCGAGTCGCCGTCCTCCTTGTAGTTCTTGGCGGCGTTGATCCCGCCCTGCGCGGCGATGGAGTGCGCCCGCCGCGGGGAGTCCTGGTAGCAGAAGGACTTGACGTTGTAGCCGGCCTCCCCGAGAGTCGCGCCCGCGGACGCCCCGGCCAGGCCGGTGCCGACGACGATGACGGTGAGCTTGCGGCGGTTGGTCGGGTTGACGAGCGCGGCCTCGAACTGGCGCTTGGCCCAGGCCTCGGAGATGGGCCCGTCGGGCGCCTTGGTGTCCGCGACCGGAGCGCCCACCTTGTAGAGCCCTCCGACGAGGGCGTTGCTGTCGGTCGTGGTCTCGGTGACGGTCATGTGCCCCTACTTGGTCAGGCCGAAGAGAACGGAGAACGGCGGGAGCAGGAAGCCGACGACGACGACGGCGGCGATGGTGACGGCCACCGCGTTCGCCGTGCGCCGGGACCGTGCGGTGCCCGTCCAGCCGAGGGTCTGGCTCGCGCTCCAGACGCCGTGCCGCAGGTGCATGCCCAGCGCCGTCATGGCGATCACGTAGATGAGGACGACCCACCAGACCTGGAAGCCCGCGACGACCCGCTGGTAGGGGCTACCGAAGTCTCCGCCCACGCGGATGGTGTTCGTCGTGAACTGCAGGAGGTGGAAGATGATGAAGAACAGCAGCGCGACGCCGCCCCAGCGCATGAACTTCGACGAGATGGTCGCGGCGGCAGCCTTGCGCACCTGGTACTTCGTGCTCCTGGCCCCCTGCGCTCGGCTCCAGAGGTAGAAGGCGGAGTAGGCGTGCGCGACGAGGCTCACGAGGAGCACGACACGGAAGACCCAGAGGAAGCCGGAGTAGGGGAGGATCGGCTCCCCCAGGACGCGCAGGTGTTGGGCGTACTCGTCGAAGGCCGCCTGCCCCCCGAACATCTTGAGGTTGCCGTACATGTGCATCAGCACGTAGAACACGAAGAGCGCGCCGGTCACGGCCATGACCATCTTCATGGCGATGGTGGTGCGGCGAGCCGTCAGCGATGACGGCGGGAGAGTCGAGGTGGCCACAGGTCGAGATTAGCCCCTGCCTCCGACTTGGCCCCGGGCGCACAGGTGGCACGGCCTGTGGAGTTTGTCTCGTTACCCGCCGGTATGCCGGGGCCGCGTGACAGCCGCGAGCGCCGAGTCCACGGGATCCCATGGACTTTGCGGCTCAACCGTGGAGCGCTGGTACAGAAGTCACGTCTGTGACCTGAGTGGCGCCCACAAGGCAGGTACGCCCGCATGTCATACCCTCGGTCCCCATGACCCAGCAGCGCAGCGCGGTGGACGTGGAGCCGATCGACGGTTTCTGGGCGGTCATCCCCGCCGGCGGTGCCGGCACGCGGCTCTGGCCGCTCTCGCGCCGCTCGTCGCCGAAGTTCCTCCACGACCTCACCGGCTCAGGGCGCACCCTGCTGCAGTCGACGTGGGACCGGCTCGCCCCGCTCACCGACGGGCGGGTCCTGCTGGTCACCGGGGCCGCGCACGCCGAGGCGGTCCGCGAGCAGCTGCCCGGGCTCGCCCACGACGACGTCGTCGCCGAGCCCAGCCCGCGGGACTCGATGCCCGCGATCGGGCTCGCCGCCGCGATCATCGAACGGCGCGACCCCGACGCCGTGATCGGCTCGTTCGCGGCGGACCACGTGATCCGGCACCTGCCCGAGTTCTGGGAGTCCGTGCGCGAGGCCGTCGCCGTCGCGCGGACCGGCCGCATCGTCACCCTGGGGATCACGCCCACGCACCCCTCCACGGCGTTCGGCTACATCAGGGAAGGTGCGCCGCTCGGGGTGCCTGGGGCGCCCCGGGCCTGCGGGGTGCGCGACTTCGTCGAGAAGCCCGACGCGGCGACGGCCCGCGGCTACCTCAGTGGCGGCGGGTTCTGGTGGAACGCCGGGATGTTCGTCGCCCGCGCGTCGGTGCTGCTCGACACCCTCGCGAGGTACCACCCCGAGCTCGCCGCCCGCCTGCGGGCCATCGCCGCGGACCCGTCCCAGCTCGAGGCGGACTGGGACGGCCTCGAGAAGATCGCCATCGACCACGCCGTCGCCGAGCCCGCAGCGCGGGACGGCCTCGTGGCCATGGTCCCGGCTCCGTTCCCCTGGGACGACGTCGGCGACTTCGCCTCTCTCGGTGTGCTGCTCGCCGACGACCCGGACCGCAGCGGCGTCAAGGTCATCGGCGACGTGGCCGACGTCGTCACCATCGACGCCACGGGGGTCGTCGCCGCGCAGAGCGGGCGGACCGTCGTCGTCGTCGGGCTGCACGACGTCGTCGTCGTCGACACTCCCGACGCGCTGCTCGTCGTCGCCCGCGACCGCGCCCAGGACGTCAAGGCCGTCGTCGACGCCCTCAAGGAGTCGGGCCGCATCCACCTGACCTGACCCGGCGCACCAGGTGACCCGGCGCACCCGGGTGCCCCACCGGCATACGGGCGCGCTGTTGTCTTCGGCGTCAGCCGATGTCGCGGCGCCGGAAGGTCCGCGCGGACGCGACGACGAGCCCGGCCGCGATGGCGAGCAGCACGACGAGTGGCAGACCCTGGACCGCAGATCCGGGGGCGACCGCGCCGTGGCTGAACGGCGAGAGGTCGACGGCGGCGGTGGGCAGGCCCAGCAGGGGGCCGAACTCGCCGACGACGAGGAACCCGGCGAGCAGGGCCCAGGCGACGTAGACGACCTTGGGCATGGACCCGAAGATGGCCAGGGCCAGCCCGACACAGACCCAGACCGCCGGAATCGGCGCGAGTGCCGTCGGCAGGAGGTGCCCCAGCGCCGGCCCGACCCCGCCCGACTGCCGTCCGTAGCCGGCCGCCAGAGTGACGCCGAAGACGACCATGAGGAGCGCGCTGCCGGCCAGGGCGACGACCGAGTGGCTCGCGAGCAGCTGCCTCCGGGTGGTGCCCGTGGCGAGGACCTGCTCGGAGTGCAGGCCGGTCTCCTCCGAGCGCAGCCGCAGGGCCGCGGAGATCCCGTATGCCGCGGCCGCCACCGCGATGAAGTGCACCTCCGTGGAGAGGAAGATGTCGGAGAAGGTGGCGGCGTCGCCGCCCATCTTGCGCAGCATGTCCTGCACCTCGGGGCTGTCGACCATGGAGGTGATGTTCGTGGCCACGCCGCCGAGGACGAAGCCGAGCACCGCGAAGCCGACGACCCAGCCGGTGAGCGCTCCCCGCTGGAGGCGCCACGCGAGGGCGAGCGGCGAGCGCAGCGACGCCTCGGCACTGGCCGGGCCGGGCCGGGTCGGCAGCAGGCCGGCCCCGAGGTCGCGGCGTTCGAGGAGGGTGAAGGCGAGACCGAGGAGGAGGGCCGTGACGACGAGGGGGACGACGACGACCGCGTAGCGGTTCGCGCCGAACATCTCGAGCTTCTCCGCCCAGCCGAGCGGGGAGAGCCACGTCAGGGCCGACACGGCACCCGACGAGGTGTCGCCCACCGCCCGCACGACGTAGGCCAGGCCGAGCGCGCCGAGCGCCCAGGCGCTGCACCCTCGCGAGGTCTCGGTGAGCTGGGCGGCCACGGCAGTGACGGCGGTGAAGGTCAGCCCGATCCCCGCCCAGCCGAGGCCGAAGGCCACCGACCCGGCGGTCCCGACCCCCGCGGCGACGAGGCTCGCGGTGGCGAGAGCGGCGGTGAGGACGACGACGCTCCCGGCGAGGACGACGGCGGCGGCGAGCGGCGCGCGGCGGCCGAGCACTCCGGCGCCGAGCAGCTCGGTGCGCCCGCTCTCCTCGTCGGTGCGGGTGTGCCGGCGCACGAGCGCGAAGGCCAGCAGGGCGAGGAAGACACCGCCCATGAGGAAGGTCTTGAACACCGTCACCGAGTCGGGGTTGTCGGGGTCGGCGATCGGCCCGTACATCGCGACGAGGGCGGGGCTGGCGGCGATGGCGCGGGTGGCCTCGACCGCCGCGGCCGGTGTGGTGTAGACCGCCACGGTCGCCTGCGCGGAGCTGCCGGCGAGGGCGACGAGGCCGAGGACGCAGAGCGGGATGAGCACCCGGTCGCGGCGCAGGGCGAGGCGCAGCACGGCGCCGGTGCCGGCGAGGCCGGTCGTCGCGTGGCCGGTCGTCGCGCGGCTGGTCGTCGCGTGGCTGGTCGTCGCGTGGCTGGTCGTCGCGCGGCCGGTCATCGTGGCGCTCCCTCGGTGGCCCGGTCGGCGTCCGACCGGTACTGGTTCATGAAGAGCTGCTCGAGGGTGGGCGGCTGGCAGG
>JBBRZC010000184.1:0-6590 GCA_038237075.1 Actinomycetales bacterium | reverse complement strand
TCAGTCCAGGTAGTCGCGCAGGACCTGCGAGCGGGACGGGTGGCGCAGCTTGCTCATCGTCTTGGACTCGATCTGCCGGATCCGCTCGCGCGTGACGCCATAGACCTTGCCAATCTCGTCGAGGGTCTTCGGCTGCCCGTCGGTGAGCCCGAAGCGCATCGAGACGACGCCCGCCTCACGCTCGGAGAGGGTGTCGAGGACGGAGTGCAGCTGCTCCTGCAGGAGGGTGAAGCTCACCGCATCGGCCGGGACGACGGCCTCGGAGTCCTCGATGAGGTCCCCGAACTCGCTGTCCCCGTCCTCGCCGAGGGGGGTATGCAGCGAGATCGGCTCGCGACCGTACTTCTGGACCTCGACGACCTTCTCGGGCGTCATGTCGAGCTCCTTGGCCAGCTCCTCCGGAGTGGGCTCGCGCCCGAGGTCCTGGAGCATCTGCCGCTGCACGCGGGCGAGCTTGTTGATGACCTCAACCATGTGAACCGGGATGCGGATGGTCCGGGCCTGGTCGGCCATCGCCCGGGTGATCGCCTGCCGGATCCACCAGGTGGCGTAGGTCGAGAACTTGTAGCCCTTGGTGTAGTCGAACTTCTCGACCGCCCGGATCAGCCCGAGGTTGCCCTCCTGGATGAGATCGAGGAAGAGCATGCCGCGCCCGGTGTAGCGCTTCGCCAGCGAGACGACGAGACGAAGGTTGGCCTCGAGCAGGTGGTTCTTGGCCTTCTTGCCGTCACGGGCGATCCAGTCGAGCTCACGGCCGAACTTGGAGAACTTCTCCTTCGACGACATGGGCGACAGCTGCTCCTCGGAGAAGAGCCCGGCCTCGATCCGCTTCGCGAGCTCGACCTCCTGCTCCGCGTTGAGCAGCGCGACCTTGCCGATCTGCTTGAGGTAGTCCTTGACAGGGTCGGCGGTGGCGCCCGCGGTGACGACCTGCTGTGCAGGCGCGTCCTCCTCGTCGTCGTCACGGATGACGAAACCGGCCTCCTCGGACTCCTCCTCGGCGGGCTTGGCAGCACGGCGGCGGCTCGCCGCGGTGGTGCCGTCCTCGTCCTCCTCGCCGTCGTCCTCTTCGGCCTCGACGGCTTCGACGACCACGGCCTTCTCGTCGACGACGACGGCCTCGAGGTCCACGACGTCGACCTCCTCCGCCACCTCCTCGCCCCCGACAACCGGGTCAGCAGGCTTGGTGCCGTTCGCCGCCGGAGTAGTCGAGGCTGCCCCGGCCTTCGCCGCCTTGGCAGTCGCGGTCTTGCCCGCCGCTGTCTTGGCTGCGACCTTCCGCGCGGGTGCGACCTTCGTCGTGGTCGACGGTGCCACAGCGGACTTCGCCGTCGCCGTCTTGGGTGCGGCGGCCTTCGCCGTGGTCGTCTTCGGCGCGGCGGCCTTCGCCGGGTTTGCAGCGGTCTTGGCAGCCGGCGTGCTCTTGGCAGCGGCCTTCCCGGTGCTGGCCGACGTCGTGCGCTTGGTCGTCGTGGCCGCGACGGCGCGCCGGGCGGTCAGCTCGTCGAGAGAGACGGAGATGCCCTGGTCGTCGAGGGCGCGCAGGACGACCTTCAGCCGAGCCGGCGTCACCGCCACCTCCTCGATGGCCTTCCTGAGCTGAGTTCCGTCGATGCTGCCATGGGTGGTCCCTGCCGCGAGCAACCTCTGCAGCGCGGGGTGGGAGAACTCCTTGGGGAGAGACTTGGCGGGGTTGTTCATGGCCGGGGAGACCTTCGACACTGAAACCGAACCTTTCGTCGCTGCGCGTGCGACAGCATCACCGATTCGCGCCCGCGATGGTGACAATGCTGAGGGGGTGGGGGTTCATTCCGGACTGACCAGGATGAGGGGCTGATCCGCTCTCGCGTCCCACTCCGGACCGTGCTCGTCCTTGCTTCCACCTCATTATAAAACGCCGAGAGCCCGCGAAGCGAAACGCTCGTCCCGACGCGTGCCGAGCGGGATGCCCACGCGACGCCGATGCGCTCAGTCGTCGCCGTTGGAGGCCTTGACCGCGAGCACGGGGCACGAGGCGTCGAGCAGGATCCGCTGCGCGTTGGAGCCGAGGATGAGCTTGCCTACCGGGGTGCGGCGGCGCAGCCCGATGACGATGCACTCCGCGTTGCTCTCCTCGGCCACCGCGATGAGGTCCTCCGCCGGGTCGTTGCCACGGACGAGCTGGCGCACCTCGACGTGTCTGCCGGCGGCCATCAACCGCTCCTTGACGTCGACCAGCGCCGCCTCGAAGCGGGCGGTGTCGTCGGGGTCGAACGCGGCGCCGCCCCGGTTGGAGTTGATGACGATGAGCGCGCTGTCGCGCAGCTCGCACTCCTCCGCCGCTCGCCGCAGGGCGGCTCTTCCCTCACGGGTCGGAACGTAACCCACCACGATCGACACGGCCGGACCTCCTCGTCGTCGCGTGCATCCCCCGGGCCGTGAATGACTTGCACGTCGCAGACGACCGTACCGGATCGCCGGTCCCTCGGCGGCCGGTCCCGGGCGACTCGCTCACGCGAGCCGGGCCCGGACGGGTGAGGTCAGCGCCCCTGATCCATGGCAGCCCTGATGATCGCGCCGACCTGGTCGACCTCGATGAGAAAGCCGTCGTGACCGTAGGCCGACGAGACGGTGTGCGAGGTGGCGCCGGGGACGGCGGCGGCGATCTCGTCGCTGAGCCGCGCGGGATAGAGCCGGTCGGAGTCGACCGCCACGACGGTCGTCGCCGCGGTGACCGCGCGCAGCGCGGCGGCGACACCCCCGCGGTCGCGGCCCACGTCGTGCGAGTTCATCGCCTCGGTGAGTACGAGGTAGGAGTTGGCGTCGAAGCGGCGGGAGAGCTTGCCGGCGTGGTGGTCGAGGTAGCTCTCCACGGCATACCGGCCGCCGGCACCGAGAGGCTGCTCCGGGCCCTGGGCTGCACGACCGAAGCGGTCGTGCAGCTCCTCTCCGCTGCGATAGGTCACGTGGGCGATGCGGCGGGCGATGCCCATCCCCGCGTCGGGTCCGCTGCGGTGGTCGTAGTAGTCCCCGCCGTGGAAATGCGCGTCGTGGCGGATGGCGAGCAGCTGCGGCTGCGCCCAGGCGATCTGGTCGGCCGTCGCGTATGCCGTGCTGGCCAGCACCAGGGCCCGACGCACCCGGTCGGGCTCGGACACCGCCCACTCGAGCACCCGCATCCCGCCCATCGACCCCCCCACGACCGCGGCCCAGGCTCGTACTCCGAGCGCGTCCGCGAGACGGATCTCAGCGGCGACCTGGTCGCGGATCGTGACGAAGGGGAACCGGCTTCCCCAGGGGCGCCCGTCCCGGGTCGGCGTCGACGGCCCGGTGCTCCCCTGGCAGCCGCCGACGACGTTGCTGGCCACGACGAACCAGCGGTCGGTGTCGAGCGGGCGACCCGGTCCGATGAGGCCGTCCCACCAGCCGGGCGACGCATGCCCGCGGCCCGCAGGCCCGACGACGTGGCTGTCGCCAGTCAGGGCGTGCTCGACGAGGACGGCGTTGTCGCGAGCCTCGTTCAGCGTCCCCCATGCCTCGTAGGCGATGCGAACGGTCGGGAGCACCCCGCCACGCTCGAGGTCGAGATCGCCGATCGCGACGAACCGGCGGTCTCCCACGTCTTCTCCCTCGCGCCACGCGCCGGTGACCAGCCGGGGATTCTCGGTGACCGTCATCTGGGTGCTCCTGTGCCCTCGCGCTTGCTCGGACTCCTGCCCGAACCGTGTCATCACCCGGGGCACCCCACCGCGAAAACTCATCGAGGGTTGCCGCCCAGCAAGCCGGGGCTGTGCGCTGGAACTCATGACCTTCGAGCAACTATAGCCAACGGTGCCCGCTCGGGAGCGTCCCGTCCACGGACCGGGCCGCCCCGGCTTGGATGGGTGCCGCCGTCTTGCACGCGTCCCGCTCATGCGCTCCGCCGGGGCCGGACCGCGAAGTCGACCATCCGCTCCAGCAGCCGGGCCAGCGTGTAGCCCGGGTCGACGGTCAGCGCCCGCTCCAGCGCGACCCGGGTCAGTGCCCCGTCACCGAGCCACCACGTGACGCTGGCCAGGACGGTCAGCGGACCCGGCGAGAGCTCGGTCGGGGTGTGCCGGCATAACGCGGACAGGCGCTCGACGAGATGGTCCTGCTCGAGAACCCACTCCTCGTCGGTGCGGCCGGGCCCCTGCTCAGACGGCGGCAGGTATCTCACTGCGAGGTCGACCAGCCCCGGGTCGAGCAGGTCGACGTCGAGGGTTCCCGGGCAGAGCCAGGCGATGACGAGGTCGCGCAGGTGGACGTCGCGCAGGGAGACGGCCATCCGCGCCCAGGCGTCGTCGGTGAACCGGGGCGAGCGGTCGCCCTCCGCGTCGCCGACGGCCAGCAGCTCGCCCCAGTGCGCCAGCGCCCGCCGCCGCATCCGCAGCTGCCCCGTCCCCCGCGACCGGGTGGCGGCGGCGAGGTCCGCGAGCAGGCCGACACAGCGCCTCTCGACGCCGGCGAGGTCCTCGACCGGGTCGAGGCGGCGGGCGAGGTCGGCGCGGCTCTGCGCCGGCCGCCGACCGAGGAGGACGTAGTCGGCGATGGCCGGGACGTCGTCCTCGCGGGGCAGCGGCTCCCCTTGCTCGGGGCAGCAGGGCAGGTCGCAGTCGAGCGACCACCAGCGCTGCCCCCGGACGAGCAGGCGGTCGGCGACCGTGACGTGGGCGTCGCCCAGGGCGTCACGCATTGCGGCACTGGCCGGCTCGGCTCGACCCGGTTCGCTCTCGAACCCGACGACGACGACGCGGTCAGGTTGCTCGCCAACCACGTAGGTCTGCAGCTCGTCGACGAAGGCGCGCGGGTTGACGTCGGGAGGCGGCAGGTCGAGACGACCCACGAACGCCAGCCGTCGGCCCTCGAGGCAGACGACGACGAGGGAGTCGGTGGGTCGGTAACCGAGGTGGTAGGGCAGCACGGTGATGATGTCGGCGGGGCCCCGAAGGCGGATGCGAGTCGTCATGACTGGCATCGTTCGCCGCACTGTCGTCTCGATGCCGAAACCTGCGCCGGCCTGTGGATCGTGGGACTTCACTGCCGGACCTTGTGTGCGACGCCGGCCGCCGCGGCCCGGGGTGATCAGCAGCGACAGGGCGGTCAGCTGACGACGTGCGAGCGCACCGGCTCCTGGGGTGACCAGCTCGGGCTGTCCTGCGGGCCGCGAGTGCGCTCCCAGTGCAGGAACGCCTCGGTGTCGTTGACGAGGGCCGCCACGATGAAGCTCACCACCACCGCATCGTCCGCCAGGCCGAAGACACTGAACAGCGCCTCCGGCACGAGGTCCACCGGCGAGAGCACGTAGAGCCCCGCCGCGACGAGCATCGCCAGGTGCGTGCGCGTCGAACCGGCATACTCGCCCCGCAGCGTGGCACGCACCAGCCGGGGAACGGCCGCCAGCCGCGCGGCAAGGCCGGGCGACCCCGGGCGCAAGGCGGAGCGGGCGGCCGTCGCGACGGCGGTCAGGAGGCTCCAGCGAGACGTGCGATGGGGCATGTGCAGACTCCAGTCGTCGAGGGGACGGCGCTCGACCGTCCAGAAGTCCCAACGACCGGGCCCCTCCCGCGATTCCGCGCGGCGGCCCCGCACGAGCCTCTGTGACGAGGACGTGACCTCAGGCGCCCGCCTGGCGGAGCGGGAACTCGCGCCGCGCGTTCTCGGCGATCCGCTTGATGAGGTACGCGTCGAGGCCGGCACTGACCGCTCCGCCGACCAGGGGCACGCCCCGGCCGAGCCGGGAGAGGGCGCCCTTGCCCACCTGCGAGACGAGCCGGAACCCGACGGCCTTGTTGACGACCATGAGGGCCGGCCCAGGCAGGCGCTGGGCGGCGAGGTTGGTGAGCCGTCCGGCGGTCGTGGCGATCCCGGCCTTCTTCAGCAGGTCGTCGGCGTCGGCACCCACCAGGGAGAGCAGGACGGCGGTGCGGATCTGTCCCTGGGCGATGTCGTGGCCGCGCAGGGCAGCGACGGCCGCGGTCATCCGCGTGGCCACGACGTAGAACTCGATGACGTTGGCGGGCAGCGCCACGGGCATCGTCACGAAGCCGCCGAGCCCCGTGACGAAGCCCCCCGCCCCGGCCATGGCCAGGTGCCTGCGGACCACTTTGTCGATCGCGGCCTCGACGTCGATCGATCCGGCGCGCGCCGAGTCGGCGACCTGCTGCGCAGAGGAGAACGGGCCCCTGCCGTCGATGCCGGTGTCGAGCAGCCGCTCGATGAGTGTCGTGACGACGCCCGCCATGCCCGTGGGCGTCTGCTCGGTCTGCGCCCGCTCGAGGGCGCTGCTCGGCACCTTGGCCGTCTTCTCGTCGTCCCCGAAGCCGAAGATCCCCACGGTGTCGTCCTCTCGTCGCCGCTCACGGACCGGTGCCGGCCGCGGCGGCCATCCTCGCTGGATCGCATGGTGCCTCGCAACATGCGGCGGCGGGCTGCTTGCGCGCGCCCCACCCCAACCCCGGGGCGTATGCCGCGCCACTGCGGCGGTGACCGCCGTCACCCGCGGACGCGGTCGACGTCACCCTCGTCGGGTTTGATGGGGTCATGTTCCCGCTCGTCGTCGTCGGCGCCCGAGGCGTCGTCGGGTCGGGGGC
>JBBRZC010000183.1:0-6742 GCA_038237075.1 Actinomycetales bacterium | reverse complement strand
GGGGTTCGGCCCGGTCGAGCGACAGAAGGACCTCGTCCTCGCGGAGATCGCCACGACGCTGGCCCACGTGCTCACCCGTGCCGGGAACCGGGTCGGCGTCATCCTCTTCGGGACCGGCGTCGAGCGGACGATCCCTCCGGCTTCGGGCCGCAACCAGGTGCTGCGGATCGCCCGCCACCTCCTCGACCGGCGGGCCGAACCCGCGCGGGGGGAGCCGCCCGCGGGTGCGACGACAGACCTGTCGGTCCTCCTGCGCGCGGCTCACGGCACGGCCCGGCGGCGGTCCCTCGTCGTCGTCGTCTCCGACTTCATCAGCGAACCCGGCTGGGAGGTGCCGCTTGCCCTGCTCGCGAGGCGCCACGAGGTCGTCGCCATCCAGGTCGCCGACCCGCGCGAGCTCGAGCTGCCGGCGGTCGGCATGGTCTACGTCGAGGATGCGGAGACGGGCGAGCAGATCTTCGTCGACACCGACGACCCGGTCTTCCGCGCCCGGCTGCGGGCCGCGGCACACGCCCGGCAGGCGCAGCTGTCCGAGCTGACGCGCCGCGCCGGCGTCGACCTGCACCGGGTCGGCACCGACGAGGACCTCGTCCGTGCCCTGGTCCGGATCTCCGCCCTGCGGCGGCGGAGGCGGCGATGAGCTTCGCCTGGCCGTGGATGCTCCTGGCTCTCGCCGCGGTGCCCGTCCTCGTCGTCCGCTACCGGCGCCTCCTGCGCGCACGGGAGCGCCGGCGGGCCGAGCTGGCTGCCGCCGGCCTGGTGACGGTGTCGGCTCGCGGCCGCAACCGCGCCCGCCACGTCGTCCCCGCACTGTTCGTCGTCGCGTTGACCCTGCTGTTCGTTGCTCTGGCCCGGCCCGTGGCGTCTGTCGCGGAGCCGCGCCGCGAGGGCACCGTGATCCTCGCCTTCGACGTCTCCACGAGCATGGCCGCCCGCGACGGCGGCCCGACGCGGCTCGACGCCGCCAAGGCCGCAGCCCGCGGTTTCGTCGACAAGCAGCCGCCGTCGGTGAGGATCGGGGTTGTGGCCTTCGGGGGCAGCGCCCTCGTCGCGCAGCAGCCCACGACCGACAAGCGCGACGTCCTTGCGGCGGTGGGCCGGCTCAGCCCGCAGGGCAACACCGCGCTCGGACGCGGCATCCTCACCTCCCTCGGCGCGATCGCCGGGCGCACCGTCGTGGCCGCCACGGGCAGCGAGCAGGGTGACCCCGCCGAGACCCCCCTCGGGTACCACGCCGGGACCGCCATCGTCATGCTCACCGACGGCGAGAACACCGACGGACCCGACCCGCTGGAGCAGGCCGACCTCGCCTCCTCGGCCGGGGTCCGGATCTACCCCATCGGCCTGGGGACCACGCTGGGCACGGTGCTCCAGGTCGACGGCTTCAGCGTCGCCACGGCCCTCGACGAGGACACCCTCAGGTCGATCGCCAAGACCACCGGAGGCACCTACTACCAGGCTGCGGACGCGGCGGCGCTGGCCCGGGTCTACGACTCGATCGAGCTCACCTGGACCGTGCGCACCGTGCCCCACGAGGTGACCTCGCTCCTCGCCGCGGCGGCGACCCTGGTCCTCCTTCTTGCCGCCGGCGTCTCGGTGCTGCGCTCCGGGCGGGTGATCTGACGATGTCCTTCGCCCAGCCCTACCTGCTCATCAGCCTCCTCGGGGCGCTCGCGCTGCTGGCGGCATACGTCTGGCAGCTGCGACGACGCCGCCGGCGGGCGCTGCGGTTCTCCGACGTCGCGCTGGTCCGGTCCGTCGTCGGCCGGCAGCGCCGCTGGCGGCGGCACCTGCCCATCGCCCTCGTCCTCGCCAGCCTCGGCCTGCTCGCGGTGGCCGGCGCCCGGCCGCAGGTGCGGGCCGACGTGCCGGTGACGAGCTCCACGGTGATCCTCGCGCTCGACGTCTCCGGCTCGATGTGCGCGACCGATGTCAGCCCGAACCGGCTCGCGGCCGCCCAGGACGCCGTCCGGGAGTTCATCCGGACCCAGGACGGCGAGATCAGGATCGGTCTCGTCGTCTTCTCCGCGTTCGCCGAGGTCGCCGTGGCGCCGACGACGGACCGCGACGAGCTGCGCCGGGCGGTGGACGGCCTGACCACCGGGCGCGGCACGACGATCGGGGCGGCGATCCTCAAGTCCGTCGACGCCATCGCCGAGCTGGACCCCGATGTCGCCCCCTCGGACTCGACCTCCGTCGCCGGGCCGGCGCGACCGGGCGCACCCGCCGGCTCCGGCGAGCCGTCGGGAGGGGCCGTTCCCACGGCGCCGGAGATCATCGTCCTGCTCACCGACGGCGCCAACACCCGGGGCATCTCGCCGCAGGCCGCGGCGGCCCAGGCCGCGGCGCGGGGCGTGCGGGTCTACCCGATCGGCTTCGGGACGACGACCCCGACCCGGATGTCCTGCACGAGCCAGCAGGTCGGCGGCGCCATCCCGGGCCAGGACCGCGGCGGCCTCGGCGGTCAGGGTCCGGGGTTCGGTGGCGGCCAGGGGTTCGGTGGCGCTGGGCCGCGCGGCGGCGGCAACTTCCTCCTCGTCGACGAGGCGGCCCTGCGGGAGGTGGCCTCGATCACCGGCGGCGTCTACTTCAAGGCCACCGACGCCGACCAGCTCAAGCGGGTCCTCACCGACCTGCCGAAGCACGTGACCCTGCAGCAGCAGGACGTCGAGGTCAGCGTCGCCTTCACCGCTCTCGCCGCAGCGCTCCTGCTGCTCGGCCTCGGCCTGTCCCTGCGCCGCAGCACCGCCCTGCAGTGACCAACGGTGTGGCAGCGATGAGCGCCGAGTCCATGGGATCCCATGGACTCGGCGCCCATGCGTGGAGCGATGGTGCCCGAGTGACGGACGGGTCGCAAGAGGGCGTATGCCGGGCGACGGACGGGGCGCTCGACGAGCCTGGGTCTCAGCTCGGGGGCTGCCAGCCGGGGTCGCGCCCCGAGAGCCCGAGCAGCCGGTCGAGGGCAGGCCTGTCCTGTCCAACGGGCACCCGGTCGGCGAAGGCCTTGTCCGGTCCCTGATAGTCGGGCGTGAGCATCATCGGTGCGAACTCCAGGGACTGTTCCGCGGCTGCCTCGGGAGGCGACCAGGTCTGCCCGGTGGCACGGGCGAGGTCCCAGCCATGCATCTGGTACTCCCAGAGGATCATGCCGAACGCCATCGGGCCGGGCATCGCGCTCTCGCCGATCGACATCCCCCGCTCGGCGGCACCGGCGGCGAGGCCCTCGTCGAAGAGCTCGGCGGCCCGGCGCACCTCGGCAGCGGGGTCGGCGGAGAGGTGGTAGGAACCGACGTCCGGGACGCGGCCATCCGGGTCGGCGGCGCCCGCGGCGAAGCTGGTGACCCAGCTCAGGACGTGGTGGCGCAGCTCCTGGACGTCGAAGTCACGGCACGGAGTCGGGTCCTTCAGCTGCTGGTCGTCGATCTGCTCGACGACGGTGGCGAGCTCGACGAGCACCTGGCGAAGCAAGGGGGCGGTAATGGTGATGGTGGTCATGGCGACGATGATGCTCTGAGCCGGGTGGGCGCGCAACGAGCTTCGCCGACGGCCGGCCGGCGCCGAAACGGGCTCTCGCCGCGGTGCAGCTCCCGTGGAATGGCAGCGATGAGCCGCGAGTCCATGGGATCCGATGGACTCGGCGCTCGGTCGCGGAGCGGTGTTTCCCGAGTGACCGGCGGGGCCGGGGTGCAGCCGGCGCGACCTGCCCAGAGCGGCCGCCGCGGTTTGCCGCCTCGGTGGCTCACGGCATACTGGCGCTCCTCTGCCCACCCGAGCGAGGAGCACCGATGGACATCGCCGAGGTCATCCTCCACCAGCACGCCGAGCAGCGGCGGATGTTCGCGATGCTCGAGGAGTGGCCGCGCGACGACATGGACGGGTTGGAGGCCGTGTGGACCCGGCTCGCGATCCTCCTCGAGACCCACGCCGAGGCGGAGGAGCGGTTCTTCTACCCCGAGCTGCTGCGGCTCGGCACCGGCGCCGCGGACGCCGACAGCGTCGAGGAGGAGGTCGTCGACGCGGTCAAGGACCACAACAAGATCCGCGAGGCGCTGCGCCACGTCAGCCGGTGCAAGCCCGGCAGCGAGTCGTGGTGGGCAGCGGTGACCGAGTGCAACGTCGAGAACAGCGACCACATGGCCGAGGAGGAGCGCCAGGACCTCGCCGACTTCCGTCAGCACGCGAGCCGCGACCTGCGCCACGAGATCGCCGTGAGCTTCCTGCGCTTCGAGGCGGTCACGGCTGCCCGGGGGATCACTCCGACGGACAAGGACCCCGAGCAGTGGGTCCGTTCGCACCAGGACTCGTGACCCCCTCGACCCATGGACCTGCAGAGCGTGCTCGCCGCGTATGCCGTGCAGGTGCGCCAGCACCCCGACCCCCCGCCCGGCGGCTCGGTCGAGCGCGACGACCACGTCGTGCGGGTCCTGCCCGGGGACGTCGACGGATGGGCCGGTGTCGTCTGGAGCGACCTCGACGAGCGGAGCGCCGACCCGGTCATCGCGCGGGAGGTCGCCCGGTTCGTGGCGGCGGCGACGTCGTCGGGACGCGACGTGGAGCTCGAGTGGAAGTGGTACTCCGGCGATCAGCCGGTCGACCTGCGGGAGAGGCTGACGGCGGCCGGCTTCGTCGCCGGTGAGCCCGAGACGCTGCTCGTCGCCGAGATAGCGGATCTCGACCGCGATGCGCGGCCGCCGGCCGGCGTCGAGCTGGTGCCGGTGACCGATAGCGCAGGCGCCGACGACCTGGTCGGCGTGCACGACAAGGTCTTCGGCGGTGACCACGCCTACGTCGGGCGGGCCGTGCTCGCCGGACTGGCCCAGCGACCGCCGACGAGCGCGGCCGTCGTCGCCCGGGCCGACGGTCATCCCGTCGCGGCCGCTCGGCTGGAGCTCCACCACGGCAGCGAGTTCGCGAGCATCTGGGGCGGCGGGACCCTGCCGCCGTGGCGCGGGCGCGGGATCTTCAGGGCCCTCGTCGCGCACCGCGCGGCGGTCGCGGCGCAGCACGGCTTCCGCTACCTCCAGGTGGACGCGCTGCCGCCCAGCCGCTCGATCCTCGGGCGGCTCGGCTTCGTCGAGCTCGCCTCGACCATTCCCTTCACCTGCTTGGTTGGCGCCGCACCGGCGTCGGCCCGAGCATCCCACCGACTCGGGTGAACAAAGGGGGATATGTCGACCTCCGAGATATCTGCCGCACAAGTTTCGCTCCGAAGGCAATCCGCGCGTCGGCCGGGACCGAATAGGTTGCACCAGGGGGTTTACCGCCAAACGGAAGGCTCAGCATGAACCAGTCCACTCGTCGGGGTTTCATCGCCCTGACCGGCTCCGGCGTCGCGGCCGTCGCCGTTGCACCCGCCGCCCTCGCCCACTCCGGCAAGGCCGACGCCGAGTCGTCGAAGGGCGCCCCGATGGTCGCCCATGTCCGCGACGCCGCCACCGGGGAGATCGCCCTCATGGTCGGCGAGCGCGAAGTCGTCGTCCACGACCGCGCCCTCGTCGCCACGATGTCCCGGCACCTTCGCGCCTGAGCTTTCTGAGGCGCCGAGACCAGTCGTAGTACCGGGCCCCTCGCGGCCCTCCCCGGCACGGGCCGGCTCCGACCCGTGCCACCACGTCTGCCTGCCCGCGCAGGCTCGTCACCCCCGAGAGGTGCCATGTCTTCCCACCGCGAAGCGCCCGAGATCTCCAAGGACCCGGTCGCCGACAACACCGACGTCTACGCCTTCGTCAGCCCGGACAACTCGTCCACCGTCACCCTCATCGCCAACTTCATCCCCCTGCAGAACCCCAGCGGGGGCCCGAACTTCTACGAGTTCGGCGACGACGTCCTCTACGAGATCCACGTATGCAACCGCGGCGACGCGAAGCCCGATGTCACGTACCAGTTCCGCTTCACCACGACCGTGCGCAACCCGGACACGTTCCTCTACGCCACCGGCCCCATCACGAAGATCACCGACAAGACCTTCAACCGCCCGCAGACCTACTCGGTCACCCGGGTCACCCGCGGCCGCTCGCCGCGCGTCCTCGCCAAGGGCCTGACCGTCCCGCCCGTCAACATCGGCCCGCGCAGCACCCCGAACTACGCAGATCTCGCCAACCAGGCGATCCACGCACTCCCGGGTGGGCGGACCGTCTTCGCCGGCCAGCGCGCCGACGCCTTCCACGTCGACACCGGCTCGATCTTCGACCTCGGCACCCTGCGACCCTTCCAGATGGCGCACCTCATCCCGTCCGCGATGGCGGCTGGGGTCAACGGCCTGCAGGGCCTCAACGTGCACTCCATCGCCATCCAGGTCCCGAAGTCGGACCTCACCCGCGACGGCGTCACCCCCACCGAGGTCATGGCCGCCTCGTCCGTCATCGGCGTCTACGCATCGGCGAGCCGCCAGAAGGCCAAGGCCTGGGACGACGACCACGGCCGGATGGACGGCCACGGGCCGTTCCAGCAGGTCTCCCGGCTGGGCAACCCGCTCTTCAACGAGGTCATCGTCCCGATGGCCAAGAAGGACCGCTGGAACGCCGTCCGCCCCTCCGACGACGCCCAGTTCGCCCGCTACGTCGCCAAGCCCGAGCTCGCCGGCCTGCTGCCCGTCCTCTACCCGGGGGTCTTCCCCAAGCTCGCGGCATACACCAAGCCCCGGGCCGACCTCCTCGCGATCCTCCTGACCGGCATCCCCGCCGGCGTCGTCACCGGCTTCCAGAACTACACCGGACCGACCCAGGCCGACCTCCTGCGGCTC